>CALEIM010000086.1 GCA_937876395.1 uncultured Wenzhouxiangella sp.
GTTGGCCCGCAGCCGCCGCTTGTCGATGATGGCCAGGTCGCAATCGAGCCGCTTGGCAATGGCGCGGGCACGCACGACCCCGCCTACGTCGGGGGCGACGACAATGATTTCGTCGGAAGTGTAGTGTTTCCAGATATCGGCCAACGTCAGCGGGGAGGCATAGACATTGTCAACCGGCACATCAAAAAAACCCTGAATCTGGTCTGCGTGCAGATCGACCGTTACCACCCGGTCGGTTCCGGCCACGGAAATCATTCGGGCAGCTACCTTGGCCGTAATCGGCACCCGGGAAGAACGCGGACGGCGATCCTGGCGGGCATAGCCAAAGTAGGGAATGACCGAGGTAACCCGGTAGCCCGATGCGCGCTTGAGGGCGTCGATCATGACCACCAGTTCCATGAAGTTCTCGGCCACCGGCTGGCAGGTTGGCTGAATCAGGTAGATATCCTGCCCGCGGACATTCTCCATGATCTCGACCATCACCTCACCGTCGCTGAACCGTCCCACATTGGCTCGTCCCATGGGGACGCCGAGATTCCTGGCAATGGCCTCGGCAAGCTCCGAATTCGCGTTCCCGGCAAACACCATCAGCGGGGGATGACTCAAGGCAACATCCTGTTTTTGGCTGGAAGTAACAGTAATGGCAGGGACGGCAGGACTCGAACCTGCGAATGCGGGGATCAAAACCCCGTGCCTTAACCGACTTGGCGACGTCCCTGCAGACGAAACTGATTTTTGACCGCTGGCAGCGATCACCAAGTGGGGCATTATAACGATATTTCTATCTGGCTTCTGCCACGAAGCGCCAATCTCGAATGACAATTCGGACCTCATACGGCCCGGAGCGCGCGTCAAGCCGGGTCGGAAAGTAGTGATTACTGATTTCTGTAAAGCGCTGATAGTCAAGCTGCCAGGGCGGGTCGCTCGCAGCCGCCAGGCTGCCGTCTTCTGCAAACCACAGCCGCCCGCGGTTGGGCGGCACCAGGCCGCGAATCCACCAGCTCAGGGCATCGACCGGAATTGGCCAGCCAACCGCCTGTTCAACCAGGGGATCGGGGTCTGGACCACTTAATTGGTCCACGCCGCTGCCCACCAGTACGGCGTGTTCGGGGCTGTAATCAAGGCGCCAGCGCTGGCCGCCGGCGCCGGTGCGCAAATCAATTCGATGCGTAGCGCCATCGGCAACCCAGGCAAAAGCCAGTGATCCACCGCGCTCGCCGTCCGATAAACCGACCCGGCCGCTGATCGACCAGCCCGGATGGGCATCAAACCAGGCCTGACGCTCCTCGATCCAGGCACCGGCCGCACGCTCCTCGCGCGGCGTGGTCGCACAGCCCGCCGCCAGCAGGCACAGCGCCAGGCCCAAAGTCAGATGAAAACCTCTCATCAGTTCAAATCCAGATTCAGGCGTTCCAGAGTGCCGGCGAGAAGACTGTCCTCGGGAAATTCCGCGTGGGCCAGCCGCGCCAGCTCCTGGGCTTCCAACTGGCGATCGAGGGAGTGCAGAACTTCCACCAGATGGGCCAGAATTTCGGGATTCCGATCACCGGCCGCGGCTCGTTCGAGATACTCTACGGCTTCTTCGGCACGACCCAGGCGAAACAGCACCCAGCCCATGGAATCGAGCGTGGCGGGATCGTCCGGCTCAAATTCCAGAGCGCGACGGATCAGGCGATACGCCTCGTAGTGACGATCGGTCTGGTCGGTCAAGGTATAGCCCAGAGCGTTGAGCGCCATGCCATTGTCAGGATCAATCTGGATGATGCGGCGCAGATCCTGCTCGGCCAGATCGACGTTGCCGGCAGTCGCCGCGCTGATCGCCCGGGCGTAGAGCAGATCGATGTTGCTGGAGTTTTCGGCCAGCGGCTCGGCCAACAGATCAACCGCACGCTCAGCCTGACCGCTGCTGCGCAGCAGCTCTGCTTCAATCAGCCAGGTATCGAGCGCCATGTCATGACCGACCTGATCGCGCAACTCGGCGAGTAGCACCTGGGCCTCAGGTATCTGCTCCAGCCGTCCGAGCACAATCGCCAAACGCAGCCTGGCGCGCTCCTGCCGCGGCCCTGAATCGATCCGCCGATACCATTCAGCCGCCTGCTCGTCACGCTCAATCAGCTCCGCGAGCTGGGCGATCAGGTAGGATTTCTCTGGATCATCTGCGCTGCCCGGCAGCGCGGCCAGTTGCTCCCACACGGCTTCGGCTTCTTCCGCTCGCTCAAGCTGAACGAGGTAAATACCCAAGGTGTACAGCGATTCATGCTCGGCCGGCAGCGCACGCAGCAGATCCAGCGCCTCGTCATTGCGCTTGAGTTGACGCAGCACTTCGGCCTCGGCCAGCGCCAGGCCGGCCTCTTCGGGATGCGCGCTGCGGGCACGGCGATAGAGCGCCAGGGCCTCGTCCAGATCACCGCCCTCAACGTTCAGTTGAGCGGCCCAGACCAGATATTCGCTGTCGTCCGAGTCGGCCGCGGCGGCCTGGGCTCGCTGCCGGGCAGCCGCCAACTCGCCATGCCGCCAGAGCATGATGCTCTCGGCATGCATCAGCTCGGCCGGCGAGGTGTTGCCGGCATCTTGTTCAACCAGACGGGAATAAACCGCCTGGGCCGTTTCATGCTCGGTGGCGGTAGCCAGCAGCATGGCAGTGCGACGCCATTCGGTGAGGTCGGGCCGGTCCGAACGCGCACGCCAGTCGACGATAGCCTCGACGGCTTCAGTTTCCAGACCCTGATTGACCAGGGCGATGATCCGCACATGGCTGGCGCTCTCAGCCTGTGGCTCGATTTCCAGCCAGCGCTCGGCGGCGGCCGCCGCCATCGGCCAGGACTGCAGGCGTCCGGCCAGTCGGGTGACCACGCGGGCAATCTCCGGGTCATCAGAAGCCCGGGCCGCGGCCAGGTATTCACCCAAGGCAGACTCGTGTTCACCAACGTCGGCCAGGCGTTCGGCGGTGGCCAGGTGCATCATCACTTCGCTGTCGAGCGGTCTGGTCTGATCAGTCTCGGCCACGGGCGGTGGCGCCTGCTCTTGACCTGAGGTGGCACAGGCCGCAAGTAACAGACACAACCCGGCTGCAAGAACGCGCTTGATCTGGCGGGCCGTGGGTAGGAAAATTGCCTGTTTGTCCATTAACTGGTCCTGCATGTCGCTTGTCACCCTGGGAATCAGCCACCAGACCGCTCCGATTTCCATTCGAGAACGGTTGGCGGTGGCCGCTGAACAATTGCCTGAGGCACTGGTCTCACTCGCGGCCGTGCCCGGCGTGGACGGCTGCAGCATTCTAAGTACATGCAACCGAACCGAGATATATGTCTCGACCAACGAGCCTATCACGCGCAGCATAATGGATTGGCTGCACGAGTGGCACCAACTTTCGCCCGGCCAGTTTCGTGAACACCTCTACCAGATGGATGAGGCAGCCTGCATCTACCATCTGATCAAGGTCATTTCCGGCATGGATTCGATGATTATCGGCGAGCCCCAGGTGGCCGGCCAGGCCAAGCAGGCGTGGCAGGCTGCGCTGAACGCCTCGACTCTGGACAGCCGCCTGGACCGCATGTTCCAGCACGCTTTTGCCGCGGCCAAGCG
>CALEIM010000087.1 GCA_937876395.1 uncultured Wenzhouxiangella sp.
GGGGGTCAGCAAGACCAAGCCGCCGGAGGCCCTTTGCCAGGCCTATGACGCCGGCCAACGCGATTTTGGTGAGAATTATCTGCAGGAAGCGCTGGAGAAAATAGCCGCGCTCAAACGCTTGCCCATTCAATGGCATTTTATAGGCGCACTGCAAAGCAACAAGACCCGGGCGGTTGCCGAGCACTTCCACTGGGTGCACACCGTGGACCGCGTTAAGCTTGGCGAGCGTTTGTCGGCCCAGCGCCCCGCTGGCCTGCCGCCGCTGAACCTCTGCCTGCAGGTCAACATAGACCGCGAAGACAGCAAAGCGGGTTGTGAGCCGGAACAGGCCCAGGCTCTGGCGCGAGCACTGGCAGCGCTGCCCAATTTGCGCCTGCGGGGGTTGATGGCTATACCGGCCGCCCGTGGGGGGACCGGCGCCTTTGCCCGCCTTGCCCGGCTGATGCAGAGCATCAATGATCAGGAAGGGCTGGATATGGATACCCTGTCGATGGGCATGACCGATGACCTGACCGAAGCCGTGCAAGAGGGCTCGACAATAGTGCGTATCGGTACCGCGCTGTTTGGCCCTCGCGATTACTCACATTCTTCCGATCAAGGATAAATCATGACCGCTCCGACTATCGGCTTCATCGGCGCTGGCAGCGAGCAGCTCTTCGCAGGCATCGAAAAAGGATTTGATTGTTTCGCCGTTGGCGGCAATCAGCTTGCGGCCGACCAGATCCAGGGCCTGAATGCCGTTGGTGCCTTCGTAGATCATGGCGATGCGTGCGTCGCGCAGGTACTGTTCGACGCCGGTGTCCACAATGTAGCCGGCGCCGCCGTGAACCTGCATACCTGAGCTGGTCACAGCGAAACCCGTATCGGTGAAGTAGGCCTTGATGATCGGCGTCATCAGTGCAATCCAGTGCCCGGCACGTTCGCGACGCTCCGCATCCGGATGGTAACGTTCGATGTCGAACTCAAGAGCGGTAAACAGGGCCAGGCCGCGCGCGCCTTCAATAAATGCCCGGGAAGTCATCAACATGTGGCGCACATCGGGGTGGACAATGATCGGGTCGGCCGGCAGCTCAGGGAAACGTGCCCCGTCCAGGCTGCGGCCCTGTAAGCGCTCCCGAGCGAACAGAACGGCGTTCTGATAAGCCACCGAGGCCAGACCCAGACCCTGAATCCCGGTTTCCAGACGGGCGGAGTTCATCAGCGTGAACATCAGGCTCAGGCCCTTGCCTTCGCTGCCGATCAGGTAGCCGGTGGCCTGCTCATAGACCATTTCACAGGTGGCCGAGGCACGAATACCCATTTTGTGGTCGATTCCGGCGCAACGCACACCGTTGCGTTCAGCGCACTCGCCGTCGTCATCAAGCAGAAATTTCGGCACGATAAACAGGCTCAAACCGCGCGTGCCTTCGGGCGCTCCCGGCGTTCTGGCCAGCACCAGGTGGATGATGTTTTCGGCCATATCGTGTTCACCGGCCGAAATCCAGATCTTGGTGCCCGACACCCGGTAGCTGCCGTCATCCTGTGGTTCGGCGCGCGTTCGGACCAGGCCCAGATCGGTGCCGCAGTGCGCTTCGGTCAAATTCATCGTGCCGGTCCAGCGCCCGGCAATCATCTTCGGCACATAGCTGGTTCTCTGCTCGGGGCTGCCGTGAACGTTGATCAGTTCGGTGGCGCCCAGGGCCAGGGCCGGATACATGCCCCAGGATGCATTGGCCGCGGTAATCATTTCGGCAACGGCCACGCCGATCAGACGCGGCATTCCCTGACCGCCGAATTCAGGTGTCAGGACAAGTCCCGGCCAGCCATTTTCGGCAAACTGCGTCCAGGCCTGGCGGAAGCCTTCCGGGGTAAACACCTCACCATCTTCAAAACGGCAGCCAGCGGCATCACCTGGGGCGTTCAGCGGCTGCAGTACGGTCTGACAAAAGCGCGCGGCCTGGTCAAGAATGGCATCCGTTGTGTCGGCATCCAGGTTTTGCAGTTCTTGCAGCCCGGCCGCGGATTGATCCGCCAGGCAATCCTTGATCAGAAATCGGAAATCGGCCAAAGGGCCGGTGTAGCTGGGCATGCAGTACTCCTTGTAAAAATGCCGCCATACGGTAGCGTATGGCGAAGTATAGCAGTTCTGCCAGAGCCGGTGGTTTGACTGTAGTCAAGCGGGAGAACACACTGTAGCTGGAAAAGGCCCGCAGGTAGACCCTGACCAAAGGAGAGTCATGAACGAAAATGAGATCGCCAAGTTGCTTGACGGCACGGCATTTTTTGCCGACCTGGAAGCCGATGACCGCCGCTGGCTGGCCGGGCAGGTCGCCGAGGCAAATTTTACCGATGGCCAGTTGGTGGTTCGCCAGGGCGACCGCGCCGAGCAGTTTTTTCTGATCCTTGACGGCTGCCTGGAAGTTGAGATCCCGGCGATCAGCGGCCCGTCGCTCAAGATCACCCGGCTTGGCCCGGGCAAGGTGTTTGGCTGGTCGTGGTTGATTGAACCGTATCGCTGGCACTTCAACGCCCGCGCAGCGGGTGCGACCCGGATGCTGGATTTTGATGGCCGGGCCATTCTCGCCCGTGCTGAAGCCGAACCGAATTTCGGCTATGCGCTGCTCAGGCACTTCTCGGCGCTGATGGGCACCCGACTGGAATCCGCCCAGCGGCGACTGATGGAGCAGTGGGCCGCAGCCGGTTTGCCCTGACGCTTTTCATGCTGATCAAACGAAACCGGCCCGCTGCTGCGGGCCGGTTATGTGGACGTTCAAGAGTGACTGTTTGAATCAGGCGGCTTTTGCCATCTGGCGCAGCACGTAGTGAAGAATGCCGCCGTGGCGGAAATACTCGATTTCCTTCGGCGTATCCAGACGGACGCGGGCCATGAAGCGGATCTCGGCGCCGTTGGCGTGCCTTGCCGTGACTTCGACTTCCTTTTCCGTGCCATCGGACAGGGCGCCGATGGCGTAGGTTTCCGTGCCGTCCAGACCCAGGCTTTCGGGAGTTTCGCCTTCCGGGAAGACCAGCGGCAACACGCCCATGCCGATCAGATTGGAACGGTGAATGCGCTCGAAGCTTACGGCAATCACTGCACTGACGCCCAGCAGCCGGGTGCCCTTGGCGGCCCAGTCGCGCGAGGAACCCGAACCGTATTCAGTCCCGGCAATAACCAGCAGCGGCGTCCCGTCTTCCTGGTATTTCATGGCCGCATCGTAGATCGACATGACCTCGTTGTTCGGGAAATAGGTGGTAAAGCCGCCTTCGGTGCCCGGCGCGATTTGGTTACGGATGCGCACGTTGGCGAAGGTGCCGCGCATCATCACTTCGTGGTTGCCGCGCCGGGAGCCGTAGGAGTTGAAGTCGAGCGGATGAATGCCCTTGTCCTGCAAGTAGCGGCCGGCAGGTGAATCCGGCTTGATCGCGCCGGCCGGTGATATGTGGTCGGTGGTGGTCGAGTCGCCCAGCTTGGCCAGCACCCGGGCGCCGCTGATGCCGGTCAGCGGATCGAGCTCCATCGTCATGCCGTCGAAGAACGGCGGGCGGCGAACATAGGTCGAATCCTCGTCCCACTCAAACATCTCGCCGGTCGGCGTGTCCATGCTGTTCCACAGCTCGTCGCCTTCAAAGACGCTCTGGTAATTGCGGGCAAACATGTCGGCATCGACGTTTTCGCGGATGAAGTCCTGAACCTCGTGGGAGTCGGGCCAGATGTCCTTGAGGAATACCGGGTTGCCATCGGAATCCTCACCGAGTGGTTCCTTGACAAGATCGAAGTCCATCCGCCCGGCAATCGCGTAGGCCACCACCAGCGGCGGTGAGGCAAGATAATTCATCTTGACTTCGGGATGAATGCGACCTTCGAAGTTGCGGTTGCCCGACAGCACCGAGGCCACGGCCAGGTCGTTCTCGGCGATGCCCTGCGACACCGCCTGCGGCAGCGGGCCGGAGTTGCCGATGCAGGTGGTGCAGCCATAGCCCACCGTGTAGAAGCCAAGTGCTTCCAGGTCTTCGTCAAGGCCGGATTTTTCGAGATAATCGGTGACCACCCGGGAGCCCGGTGCCAGCGAAGTCTTGACCCAGGGCTGGACCTTCAGGCCCTTCCGGCGCGCATTGCGGGCCAGCAGGCCGGCGCC
>CALEIM010000088.1 GCA_937876395.1 uncultured Wenzhouxiangella sp.
CGCCGGCCATGATCCGGAGCACGGTCGACTTGCCGGCACCGTTGAGGCCCAGCAGGCCGATCTTCGCCCCCGGGAAGAACGACAGCGAGATGTCCTTGATGATCTGCCGCTTGGGCGGAACCACCTTGGACACGCGGTTCATGGTGTAGATGTATTGCGAGGACATGCAGGCTCCGTACGCGGACGGCGACGCGAGCCGGGGGGCTGCGCCGCGAAGGGAATTCGGGAACGGGGCATTATAGCGTCCGCCCGCGGGCCGGCTCCCGGTGGCGGGGTCGCCGGTTCAGCTGGAGCGGCGCGCCAGGCGGGTTTCCGGGCACATGGCCGACCCTGGTCGCGGAGGCCGATACCGGCGCGCGGGGCTACAATCGACGGCACGCCCCCGCTGCCTGTGGAGTCACGATGTTCCCCCGCGATGCACGTATCGAAACCTACGATCCCGAGCTGGCCCGGGCGATTGCCGACGAGGCGCGCCGCCAGGAAGACCACGTCGAGCTGATCGCAAGCGAGAACTACGCAAGCCCGCGGGTGATGGAGGCCCAGGGCAGCCAGCTCACCAACAAGTACGCCGAGGGCTACCCGGGCAAGCGCTACTACGGCGGCTGCGAATACGTCGACGTCGCCGAACAGCTGGCGATCGACCGCGCCAGGGAACTGTTCGGCGCGGACTATGCGAACGTGCAGCCGCATTCCGGCTCGCAGGCCAACCAGGCCGTCTACCTGGCTCTGCTCGAACCCGGCGATACCATTCTGGGCATGGATCTGTCCGAAGGCGGTCACCTGACCCACGGTTCACCGGTCAATTTTTCCGGCAAGGTGTTCAACGCGGTGCACTACGGCCTGGATCGCCAGACCGAACAGATCGACTACGAGCAGATGGCCGAACTGGCCCGCGAGCATCGACCCAAGATGCTGATCGGCGGTTTTTCCGCCTATTCGCGGGTGGTTGACTGGGCCAGGATGCGCGCAATTGCCGATGAGGTCGGAGCCTGGTTCATGGTCGATATGGCCCACGTGGCCGGGCTGGTTGCGGCCGGCATCTACCCCAACCCGGTGCCGCATGCCCATGCGGTGACCTCGACGACACACAAAACCCTGCGCGGTCCGCGCGGCGGCATCATCCTGGCCGGCGGCGATGATCCGGCGCTGATCAAGAAATTTCAGTCGCTGGTGTTCCCCGGCTGCCAGGGTGGGCCGCTGATGCACGTCATTGCCGCCAAAGCGGTGGCCTTCAAGGAAGCGCTGGAGCCTGATTTCACCGATTATCAAAAGCGGGTGGTCGCCAACGCCCGGGCGATGGCCGCGGTTTTTATTGATCGCGGCTACAAGGTTGTTTCCGGCGGCACCGACAATCACCTTTTCCTGGTCGATCTGATTGACAAGGACATCACCGGCAAGGACGCCGAAGCCGCACTTGGCCGGGCCAATATCACGGTCAACAAGAACACCGTTCCCGGCGAGCCGCGCTCACCGTTCGTGACCTCCGGTCTGCGTCTCGGCACGCCGGCGAGCACAACCCGCGGCTTTACCGAAGATGACTGCAGCCAGCTCGCCGGTCTGATCTGCGACCTGCTCGATCACCTGGGCGACGAGGCGGTCGAAGACCGGGTCAAGGCCGCAGCCCTGGAGCTGTGCCGCAAGCATCCGGTCTATGCCTGATTGCGGATTGGTGATGGCGCCAGAGTCCATGTGCAAGTCTCCGGCTGCTTGATGCAGGTCGGCGCTTAACGTATGTGGTGCCCTTTTTGCAATCATGCCGATACCCGGGTGGTCGACTCGCGGCTGGCCTCCGATGGCTCACAAATTCGACGGCGGCGCGAGTGCGCTGACTGCGGCGCACGCTTCAATACCCTTGAAACTGCGGTTTTAAGGGCCCCCAACGTGATCAAGTCCGACGGTTCCCGCGAAGCGTTTGACGAAGACAAACTGCGCCGCGGGATGCTCAAGGCACTCGAAAAGCGTCCGGTCCAAACTGCGCTGGTCGAGGCCGCAATCCGCAAGCTGCTGCGTGAAGTTCGCACCCTGGAAGAAGCGGAAATCTCCAGTCAGCGCATCGGCGACTGGGTGGCCGCCGAACTCTCGCGCCTGGACCAGGTCGCCTATGTGCGCTTCGCCTCGGTCTATCGGCGCTTTGAAGACGTGCAGGCATTTCGCGAGGAAATCGAACGGCTCGAACGCGACAAGCCTGGCCTGCTCGATCGTCGCCAGATTTCCCTGCTCAAAGACAGCGAACAGTGACTGCCCGCACCGCCAGGCAGCGCGCTGCGCATTTTGGCCGTGTAAATTGAACGAACGCTCATGAGTTTTACTGCCAACGATCACGCTTTTATGGCCGAAGCCCTGCGCCTGGCGGCCAAGGGGCAGTTGAGCGCCGATCCGAACCCGGTGGTCGGCTGCCTGATTGTCAGCGCCGGTGAAATCGTCGGACGCGGCTGGCATCGCGCCGCCGGCGAGCCGCATGCCGAGGTGCTCGCCCTGCAGGAGGCCGGGGCGCGCGCGCGCGGCGCGAGTGTCTACGTCACCCTTGAACCGTGCGCCCATCGCGGCCGCACGCCGCCGTGCACTCAGGCGCTGATTGACGCCGGCGTAGCGGCCGTGATTTCGGCCATGCCCGATCCGGATCCACGCGTCGCCGGGGGTGGCCACAATCTTATGGTTCGCGCCGGTATTGAGGTGCGCAGCGGGCTGATGGAAGCCGCGGCACGCTCGCTCAACCGCGGTTTTATCAGCCGCCACGAGCGCGGCCGGCCCTGGGTTCGCGTGAAACTTGCCGCCAGCCTGGACGGACTGACTGCCGGTGCCGATGGTCAGTCGCAGTGGATCACCAGCGAGGCGGCCCGTGCC
>CALEIM010000089.1 GCA_937876395.1 uncultured Wenzhouxiangella sp.
GGCGGCCTGGCGCCGGGCCTGCGAACAGGCCAATGACTGGGCCGAAGAGCGTAGCGCCAACCAAGTCAAGACTGACCGGGAACAGCGGCGCAAGATGCGTGAACTCGAGCGCGACTTGGCGCGCAAGGAAAAGCCCCTGGCCGAGACTGCCGCCTTGCTTACCTTGTCAAAAAAAGCCCGGGCGATCTGGGGGGACGGAGAGGACGAATGATCAGCACCCCGGATCGCCAAAAAGCAGTTGAGCTGATCGACGAGGCCCGCGCCGCGGGTGCCCGCCTGAAGCCGTGCTGTGCTGTCATTGGCATCACGGCCCGTACCTATCAGCGCTGGACGGTTGACGGCAGTGTGCGTGCCGACCGGCGGCCGGAAGCGGTTCGTCCGCTGCCGTCTCATGCACTGAGTGACGAGGAGCGACAAGCCATCGTGGCGGTCTGCAACGAACCCGAACACGCCTCCAGGCCGCCGGGCCAGATCGTACCGAAGCTGGCCGACGAGGGCCGCTATCTGGCCTCGGAGGCGACGTTCTACCGCGTCTTGTCGATGGCAGACCAGCAGCATCATCGCGGGCGCGCCAAGCAACCGCGAGCGGCCCGGCCGCCGGCGACGCATCGTGCCGATGCACCCAATGCGTGCTGGTGCTGGGACATCACCTGGTTGCCGGCCAATGTTCGCGGTCGCTTCTTCTTCCTGTACCTGATCATGGACCTGTTCAGCCGCAAGATCGTCGGCTGGGAAGTGCACGAGGCCGAAAGTGCCGTGCACTCCAGTGACCTGGTCCAGCGGACCAGGCCCGGATCAGTGAGGTGACATCGGCATCAGTCATGCTGGCGCGGCTCCGCAGGCGTTCGCTGCCAAGCTTAGCAGATGCAAAGCTCTGATCCGTGACCCGGCTCACACCAGAACGGCGCGTAAGGAAGTGTGCTTGAGTCATTGGATGATGTTCTTATGTTTTGCGCCAACCTCCGCCGCCTGATTCTGCCGTGCCTGCTCGCCCTCCTGCTGGCCGGACCCGCCCATGCCCAAATCCTGTTTGGCAGTCTGATCCAATCGCCCGATGGCCCGATCGGGGCCTTGTTCGAGGTGAACAATGGCGTGGTCAGCGCCATTCCCACCGGACTGCCCAATAATCAGTTTCCCGGTCTATCGCCCAGCGGGACGCGAATCACCATCAGCAGCCCCGACCCGGCCCAGCCGATGGAGGCAAGCTGGGATCTGTTTGAATTCAATCGCGACACCGGCCAGACCCGGCGCCTGGTCAACAACGTCACCCAGCCTTTACCCGACGGCGGATTCATCTTCTCCCAACCGCTGTTCAGTCAAACGTCCAGCGATGGCCAGTTGATCGCCTGGGTCAATCAGGTTTCGAGCAACAATCCGCAGCAGCAAGGCGGCAGCCATCGCCTTCTCAACGTCATCCGCGCCAGCGACGGTTTACCGCTTTCAACCGCCGAAATTGGTCAGGGCAACGCCCTGGATTTTTATCAGTCCGAGTTCGTCGGTGTGAGCTGGTGGCCGGGACAGCACGCGTTTGTCACCCCGGCCTATGTGCCGGGCATTCCCCATAGTCAGGCGGCCGGCCTGGTGGTATTCGGGCACGTGGGCAACGGCCAGTTCGAGCGTGTAGGTCAACTGACCCAGCCATCGGTCACCCAGTTGCCCTGTCCGCCGTGCGGTTTCGCGACTGAAAACCACGCCTGGCCGGCCTTTTCACCGGATGGCCAGCGGCTGGCTTTTTTCCGCATTGCCTATATCGATCCGCTGCTGCATCAACCGGCCAAAGCCGATCTGATCGTCGCCGATCTGAGCAACAGCAGCGCGATCCAGGTGGCGAGCTTCGCCCCCGGCGTTTATCCAGCCGGACTGTCGTGGTCACGCAACGGAGCGGATCTTTTGTTCTCGGTCGGCAACCAGTCGCATGAAGCTGGGCTTTTCATGCCCCTGGCCGACCCGGCCAGCGCGGTACTGCGCACGGTTCCGGCCAGCGGTGGCGCGATCAGCCAGATCCCCGGCGCACCGGTTGGCTATATGCCGGCCGGCACGCCGCTACCAGACCGGATTTTCCGCGGCAATTTTGAGGGATGAGGAGTTCTTGATCATGATTGGATGCTATCAGGTTAATAGAAAGCTGGTCGTCGCAGGCTTCGGTGTTTTGGTGCTTGGCACGGCATTGGCGGTGAGGGCCGATGTGCCTCGAATCGAGGCTGGAACAAGCGATATTCCGCCGCAATCAACGGCGCCGACTCACAGTGTGCGGATGGGAGCATCCGGGATGCTGCGTGGCTGGTCGCCGCAGATTGTGGACTTGCCGACGACAGACACTACCGCAGCCGTCGCCGGCCGTGCCGGTAACGTTTATTACGGCCCCGGGCCGGCACCGCGGTTTGTTCCGCTTGCTACCGGCAGCATCGAAATCCGCTTGCAGCAGGCTCGGTTTGATCCCTTGCGCAGTGCACCGGCTCTACCGGAGCCCTTGCGCGTCGCGACCGTGGGCCTGGCCGGGCACGACTACTTTGTGCTTCAGTTTCATGGCCCGCTACGGCCGTCTGATCGACAGTGGATCGAATCGCTGGGCGGTGAAATTCTGGATTACGTGCCGGATTTCGCCCTGCTCGTGCGCATGGGTCCGGCCGCGCGGACCGCGCTGGGCGAGAATGACAGGCTGCGCTGGTCGGCCCCCTACTGGCCCGGCTTTCGGCTGGCCGCAGAGCTGCTCGGCCCGGCCCTTCAAGGCCGATCCGGATCGCGCTTGCCCCTGCTGGCCCGCGGCTTTGCCGGCGAGCCGTCGGACACCATCGAAACCCGTTTGCGCCTGGCCGGGGCCGACCAGATTGAAGCCTGGCCCGACAGCGGCGGTGGTGCCATTTTCAGATTTCAGGCTGAAACTACGCAGTTGCTTCAACTTTCACGCATCCGGGCGCTAGCCTGGATTGAGCGCGACCGTCCTTATTCGACCGGCAACGCGGTGGCGCGCAGCAATGCGCTGATTGGCAAGGATCGGACCGAACAGACGCTCGGCCTGTACGGCCAGGGCCAGATTGTGACCGTGACCGATACCGGCCTGAGCACGGGCGATACCTCGACCATGCACCCGGATTTTGCCGGCCGTTTCGTCGGCTGGGGCACGGGCCCCAGCGCCAACTGTTCAGGCTGGGCCGACACCAATTCCCACGGCACTCACGTGGCCGGTTCGGTTCTTGGCAGTGGTTTGCACAGCGGCGCCAACCCGGGTAGCGGCCAATACGCCGGCTCGCAGGCCGGCATCGCGCCACGCGCCGGGCTGCTGGTCTGGGCCGGCTGCAATGATCTGAGCGGCATTCCCGACGGCAATATGTATACCGAGCTCTGGATGCCGCTGTATCAGTTTCATGAGCAACTTCGGGTCAACAACAACTCCTGGGGTCTGACCGAACCGCAGAGCTTTGGCACCTACAACATCGTGGCCCGCGAAACCGACCGATTCATCCGCGATTTCCCCGATATGGTCGGCGTTTTCATTGCCCACAACAGCGGGCGCGACAACGACGGCGACGGCATCGCCGATATGTTCACCGTCACCCCGCCGGGCACGGCCAAGAACGTCATCACCGTGGGCGCATCGGAAAATGTACGGGCCAGCGGCGGCTTCAACCCCGGCAGTCCGGTCTGTTTTAGCTGGGGGTCTTGCTGGGGCAATGAGTTTCCAGCCGCGCCGATCAAGGATGATCCGCTCTCTGATCACGCCCAAGGCATGGCCGCTTTCTCCGGCCGGGGACCGACCTTGAGCAACCGTTTGAAGCCCGATCTCGTCGCTCCCGGCACCAACATCGTCTCAGCCCGTTATCCAGGCCTTAGCGTCGGCTGGGGCGAACATGACGCGAACTACATGTACCAGGGAGGAACCAGTATGGCTGCGCCGCTGGTCAGCGGCGGCGCAGCCATCGTCCGTGAATACTTTGCAAAAAACTGGAGCCACAACCCCAGCGCAGCCCTGGTCAAGGCAGTCCTGATCCATGGGGCGCGCGACCTGAGCCCGGGCCAGCACGGCACAGGCGCTCAGCAGGAAATCTGGCGCGTGCCCGATATCAACCAGGGCTGGGGACGAATGGATTTCGTCAACACCCTGATTTTTGACGGGCCACTCCAGCCAAACTATTTCGAGGTCGTGCCGGGGGTTCAGACCGGCCAGCAGCTTGAGCAGCCCATTGAAATCGACACCGCCGGCCTGCCACTCAAGGTCACCCTGGTCTGGACCGACGCCCACGGCCTTGAGGCCAGCCACGGCGCGCTGGTCAACGATCTGGACCTGCAACTTCGGACTCCGGATGGATCCACCCAAAACGGCTTTGCCGGCAACGTTGGCGCCAGCCAGGATCGCTTCAACAACTTCGAAGCCGTGCATCTGCCGGCCGCGGCCGCCGGTGTTTATACGATACGAGTCACCGGATTCAATGTCCCCGCCGGCCCACAGCCCTTCGCCGTCGTCATCACCGGCGCCCTGAGCGGTGACTCAATCTTTACCGACCGTTTCCAGGCCCTGCCGTGAAAATGAAAACACCAGCAACAGCGAAACGCGTGATCGCCAAAAATCACTCCAGGATGGTGGGCCCAGCTGGACTTGAACCAGCGACCATCCGATTATGAGTTTCCCCTTAACGTTGCGTTAGTGTACCTCTGGCCCAGCTGATCCCGGTACAGCGGTACACCGGTATTCGGTATAAATCGGGGTGGAGGCACCCTGCATGCCGTGCTACACTGCACATTATCTGTAACACATGAGGTAATGCTATGAGCAATGCCACTTTTACTTTTCGAGTTGAGGAAGGTTTGAAGGCAGAGTTTGCCAACGCCGCCAAAGCCCACGACCGTACCGGAGCCCAGCTGCTGCGCGACTTCATGCGCAGTTACGTGGCCCAGCAAGATACAGCGCAGCAGTACGACGACTGGCTGACGAAAAAGGTTGAACAATCACGGGCTTCTGCCGAAGCGGGTAATCTAATTCCAGCTTCCGATGTTGAGGCACGCTTTGCCGCTCGCCGCGCAGCCACCGGCGCTCGATTGGCTGATCGTGAATGACGGAGTTGCTCTGGACTCCAGAGGCAATTAGAGATCGAGATGATATTTACGACTACATCGAAGCGGCCAAGCCGCTTGCAGCCCTGGACATTGATGATCTGATATCTGACAGCCCACGCTTCCCGCTATAAGCTGTTTAGCACTTCTCGAAAGCTGTTTAATCCCGCTTCCAGGTTTTCAACAATTTCTTCTGCAAGCTCATCCGGCTCAGGTAAATTGTCCAGGTCGGTCAGGCTTTTGTCTTTCAGCCAGAAGATATCGAGGCTGGTTTTGTCGCGAGCCAACAGTTCATCAATAGAGTATTTGCGCCATCGCCCGTCCGGGTTCTTTTCCGCGTGCCAGCTTTCTTTGCGCCTGGCCGGGTTCTGGGGGTTGTAGCATTTAATGAAATCGGCCAGATCCTCGAAGCGCATGGGTTTTCTCTTCAGGGTGTGATGAATGTTGGTACGGTAATCATAGAACCACACCTCTTTCGTCCACGCATTCGGGCTGGCCGGCTGGTTATCGAAAAACAACACGTTCGCCTTCACCCCCTGCGCGTAAAAGATACCGGTCGGCAAGCGCAGAATGGTGTGCAGGGTCGTGTTCTCTAACAGCTTCTTGCGGATCGTTTCGCCGGCGCCGCCCTCGAACAACACGTTGTCCGGCACCACCACGGCGGCCTTGCCCGTCGTTTTCAACATGCTGCGGATATGTTGAACAAAATTGAGCTGCTTGTTTGAGGTTGTGGCCCAAAAATCCTGTCGGTTGTAGGTCAGCTCGTCTGTTTCCTGCTCACCTTCCTCATTGGTAAAACTCATGGAGCTTTTCTTGCCGAAAGGCGGGTTGGCAAGCACATAGTCCACGCTAACGGGGCTCGGCGCGATCAGCGCATCATTGGGGGAAATAAGGCTCTCGCCATCGATCTCGCCGATGTTATGCAAAAACATGTTCATCAGGCACAATCGGCGGGTGTTGGCGACGATTTCGTTGCCATAAAAAGTGCTGTGCTTCAAAAAGTGCTTTTGCGCTTTATCGAGCTTGTAGTTTTCCGGATCAGTCAAAAAATCGTACCCCGCCAGAAAGAATCCACCGGTACCGCATGCCGGGTCGGCGATGGTTTTTCCGGGCTCTGGCCGCACGCATTCAACCATGGCACGAATCAAGGCCCTGGGCGTGAAGTACTGGCCGGCGCCAGACTTGGTATCTTCCGCGTTCTTTTCCAGCAGCCCTTCGTAGATATCGCCCTTGATATCGGCACCCATCATGATCCATTGGGTGCTGTCGATCATGTCGATCAGACGGTACAGCTTGGCAGGGTCCTGAATCTTGTTTTGCGCTTTGGTAAAAATCTGGCCCAACATGCCTTTCTGCTTGCCCAGTTCGCGCAGCAGTTCCACATAAAGCACTTCCAGCTCGGCGCCTTTCTTGCTGGTCAGCGCCTGCCAGTTGTACTTTTCGGGGATGCCCACGTCACGAGAGTAAGGCGGCCTGGAATACTCATCCGCCATTTTCAGGAAGATCAGGTAAGTGAGCTGCTCCAGATAGTCGCCATAGCCCACGCCGTCGTCCCGCAGGGTGGTACAGAAGCTCCAGACTCTGGAGATGATGGAAGATGTATTCATATATAACTGCCCTTAGTGCCGGTCCTGCTCGGTAGCTGCCCGCCGGCTCGTACGTTATGTGCCCGACTGTAAGAGGCGACGAGCGCTGGTTTTACCGCCATGCACGCGCTTCTTTGCTCTGTCATGTAGGAAGTCATTGATAGTCAATGACATGCTCGTTGCTAACGGCTTGCGCCTCTATGTAAGCATCAAGGCTCCAATCTTACATATAGGATTCCATATGTAAAGTTGATGCCCATAACTTTACATATGGAGTTCTGTATCTCTAGCAGGGCCCTGTTCCTTCATTTCCCCTTCCTGGTCCGCTCAAGCATTAAATAGGGATAAGTAACGACCAAAGACAAATACACGGTTGCGTTGATAGCCGGTAATTTCTTCCAGCATACCGTCCTCAACCATTTTGTTGAGCAGATTAGAGGCGGTTTGGTGGCTCACCTCCAGCAGTGCGCTGGCTTCGGTGGCGGTGATGGCTGGCCGTCGATACAGATGCCGCAGCAGCCGTTGCAGGTTCTCGGCACGCTTGCCATACGCGAAGGCCATTTGGTCCATCTCCTGGCGCAGCGCCAGAATACCCTCAAAGGTTTGCTTGCCCTTGCCCGCCGTTTGGATCACCGCCGACAGGAAAAACTTGATCCAGTGAACCATGTCGTTCGACACGCGCACCTGCATCAGCGCGTCGTAGTAGCTGGCGCGGTTGCGTTCAAAAAAATCAGAGAGGTACAACGACGGTTTCCGCAACAGGCCTTTGCTCACCAGGTAAAGGGCGATCATCAAGCGGCCGATGCGGCCATTGCCATCCAGAAACGGGTGGATGGTTTCAAACTGATAGTGGCTGATGGCAATGCGAATCAGGTCCGGCACATTAATGTTGTCGTTATGCCAGAACAACTCCAGATCACCCATCAGCTCGGTGACTTCGCTTTGGTGGGGCGGAATGAACGTGGCGTCTGTTAAACCGCTGCCGCCAATCCAGTTCTGCGACGTGCGAAACTCTCCGGGCGTTTTATGCTCACCGCGCACGCCCTGCATTAGTATCGCATGGGTGTGTTTTAACAGGCGGTTGGAAAGTGGCAGCCGCTGCAACTCGTCAACCGCCTCGTTGATGGCCTGGATATAGTTCTGCACTTCCTGCCAATCGTCGCGCTTTTCCGGTGCCAGCTGGCTGCTGTCCAGCACCGCCTCATTCATGTGCGTTTGTGTACCTTCAATGCGCGAGGAGTTGTTCGCCTCTTTGGTAATGTGCATCTGAATAAACAAATCCACATCCGGCACAATCAGGGTAAAGGCATCCAGCTCCGCCAGTGCACGGGAAGCACGCTCCAGAAGCGTATTGACCTGCGGATCTTCCCAGCTCCACTCCCGGTTCACGGTCACCGGGCTGAAACTTTTGTACTGGTACTGCTGCCGCCATTCACCGGCTTTGAAGGTTTCAAACTTCATGTAGTCGCTTCCGTAGACTGGGTGCTGCGTTTGGCGCGTGGTTTCCTTACCGCCTTGGGTTTGGCAGCGGCTTTCGGTTCGGCTTTCTTTGCCGCTTTCTCGGCCTGAATGCGAGCCAGCAGTTCGCTGGCGGGCTCATCGTTGAGGTCTTGGGGAACCAGTTGGCCGGAGAAGGCTTTTTTAAGGATGGATTGGCGGAGGGTTTCTGCTCGTTTAATCCCGTTTTCTACTTCCGATTCCATTGTGTCCACTTGACTCATCACATCATCAAGCATATCTATTAGCAGCTTCTGCTCTTCTATGGAAGGCAATGGTACAGGGAAATTACTGAGAACAGTCTTGTTGATTGAGGCTAAGTTTGTCGTTTGTTTGCCGCCTTTTTCGAAATAGTCCTTGCCAAATGAGTTTCCCCAATGAGAGATGAATTTAGAGTGAGATTTGCTTTTTATTATCGGCGATGCCCGGAATACATGATTCTGTGTTATGCAAGGTGAAATCTGGCTCTCCCATATCCAGCCGCGCCCCAGCTTATCCCGATCGCCTCCTTCATTAAATAATATATCCCACTTCTCAAGCGCCAAATCTGAAAGGGAGCTTTTCTCGATAGGCATCATTTTAATTTCATCCAATACAAGCGCTCCACGTTGAACATTAGCGACTCGTAAATAAGGCACTTCAACGGGATCGTTTATTTTCCGATTTTTGCTGACTGACATGCCCGAACCAATGAAAGCAAACTCTGCT
>CALEIM010000090.1 GCA_937876395.1 uncultured Wenzhouxiangella sp.
TGGCCAAGTATCTGGAGGACAGCAAGATTTCCAGCGACGACATGGCGCTGATCGACGCGGTCATCGCTGCCAATGATGCCGCCGGGTTGGCTGCGCCGCGGCAAGTCTGGCCCGAAGCACTCGGCGAACGTGTGCGCCTCGACGGCTACGCGGTCAGCACTGAGCAAGACGACTCGTCGCGTCCGGTCCCTGCTGTTGGAGGAGTCCACCGCGGGGTGGTGCAGGTAGCGCTGGCCGATGAACCGGACCTGCAGCGTCAATCAGCCGCCGGCTGGGATATGCGCGAAGGCAACCTCATGCTCATGGGCGTGCGCGGCAGCGGGACCACCACCACGTTGACCAGTATCGGCCTGGCTCTGGCCGAAGCCACCTCGCCCGAGGACCTCGACCTGCTGTGCATGGATGTTGGATCACGCGGGTTGGCGGAGCTTGAACTGCTGCCGCATACCGTGGCCTATGTCGGCGCCGGCCCGGGTGCCAAGGAACAACAGGTGCGGTTCATGCGATTCTTGCGCACCGAATTCAACCGGCGCCGCGAAGCTACGACGCCACAGCGCGACATGGTCATCCTGTTTGACGGGCTGGCCACCTTCCGCGACGAGTTCACCGACTTTGAAGGCCAAGAACACCTCGAAACCCTCTACCGGGTCTATGCCGATGGGCCCGCCGTCGGCATGCATTTCGTGGTCACCACCACCCGCGCCAAAGCCGTGCCGCCCGCCATGGATGAAGTCACCACCCAACGCTGGGTCTACCGGCTGGCCGATGCCTACGACTACTCAGCGCTAGGTGTCAAGGGCAAAAACGTGCCCGCCGAAGTGCCGGGCCGATGCGTTGACGTCAACACGCTGTTGCAAATGCACATCGCGACCCCGGATCACGGACTCGAAGCCGCCGTCAACCAGGCGGTCGAACGCTGGGTTCATGTACCCGCCAAAACCGAGGTTATCGGCACCCTGCCAGACAACGTCGCCGCCAGCCGCCTGGCGCCCTACTTAGACCTGAGCCAGGAACCCCTGCGCATCCCGGTGGGCATCGCCGAAGACACCCTGCAACCCACCCTGCTCGAAGTCTACGAAGAAGAACACATCCTCATCGGGGGATCAGCACGCAGTGGCAAATCCAGCCTGTTATGCGCCATCGCTGAACTGCTGCTCAACGCGCCAGCCGACCAACGGCCCGTAGTGTGGGGCATCTCGAATCGCCGCTCACCCCTGGGAGACCTGCCACTGGATAACGTGGCCACCTCGCCCGATGAAATCCCGGGCATGCTGGCGCTGCTACGGCTCGAAACCCGGCCGGTTTTCTTACTCATCGATGATGCCGAACGCGTCGACGACACCGACCAGTCCATTGCCGGTCTGTTATCCACTACCACGCCGCGCGTCTGCGTCATCGCGGCCGGCCGGTCCGCTGATCTGCGCTCGCAATATGGTCACTGGACCAAGCAGTTGTCGAAGTCCCGGTGCGGGGTGCTGTTACAGCCCGACGTCGACTTTGACGGCGACCTGATCAACGTGAAACTGCCGCGGCGTGCGCCCGTTGCGTTGACCACCGGCCGAGGCTATGCCGGAGTGGGCGGCAGCGTCGCACTGATCCAGTCGATGAGCCCAACCGAGCAGGTACACCAGCCCGACGACGTCGTCGGTGCAACCACAAAACCATAGTCGTGGAAACGCCACGATGAAACATCACTCGAAGGAGTACCCATGAACACCCAGCGCACTACCGCCAAGAAGCTCACCGCGCTCGCGGCCCTGCCGTTTGCCGCAGCCCTGAGCCTGTCAGCTTGCGGTAGCGAAGAACCCACCGAAACTGCTTTCACCCAAGAGCAGGGCGGCGTTGAAATGACCCTGACCTACACCCACGTTGCGTTTCCAGCTCCGCTCGAGCTCAACTTCAGCAGTAAACTTTTCCAGCTCAGCGGGGGGCAGCTCCTTCTTGCCGGAACTACCGCAGCCAGCAACCATGATGGCTGCCACGCCAATGGCAAGGTATCGGGACATCAACTTCACTAGGCTTCCTCCGCCAGATCATCAATTTTCAACTGCAACTGCGGACGAGCCTGTCTGTCGGGAATAGCACGGAGTGCGGACTGATAAGCTTCGCGGGCTTCATCGGTACGACCAAGGCCCAACAGCAGATCACCGCGTATCTCTTCGCGTCCGGCCAGAAGCTGACCGGATACCTCGGAATCGAACAGGGCGAGCGCCTCTTCAGCCCGCTCCTGCTGGGCAAGCACGCGTGCCAGACGCTGCTTGGCCACTTCTTTCAGACCCTCGTCGTCAGCCTTGTCGACGACCTCCTTGAGCAGGCCCTCGGCTGCGGCAAAATCTTCCGCCTCAACCGCCAGTCGCGCCTGCATCAAACCGGCGTACGTTGCGTAACGCGAGCCCGGATATTCATCACGCAACCGCTGCGCCAATTCTGCCGCGCGCGTCCGCGCTTCGACGTCGTCTTCTTCCTGACCCAGAACCGATTCGAGCATGGTCTGGTACACCGCAGAGGCGTTGGCCGCCTTGGTTTCCTGATTGCTGGTCCAGGCGTTCCAGCCAAATACACCCGCCAGTGCGAGTATTGCGCCGGTCAGCAAGGGTATGCCGTGACTGCGCCACAGTTCCTTGATCCGCTCTACCTGTTCTTCTTCTGTCTGGTAAGTCACCCTACGCTCCTTCCCGAGTCATCTGCGCTGCCGTACTGCTCACAACAATTGTTTGAGTCGCGCCGGCAAATCCTGCCAGGCGATGTTTTCCTGTTCGCTGCGATCGCGCAACGGCTTGAGTCCGATCTGTTTTGCAGCGGTTTCGTCCTCACCCAGAATCAAGGCGTACAGGGCACCGGACTTGTCAGCCTTCTTGAACTGGCTCTTGAAACTGCCGCCGCCACAATGCACTAGAAGCCGCAGACCCGGCAAGGCATCACGTAGCTGTTCTGCGAGACGGAACCCGGCAGTGGCTGCCGACTCGCCCAACATCACCATGTAAACATCGACCTGGCGCGCCAATTCGTCCGGAATCTTGCCCAAAGTTTCGATCAGCAGCAACAGGCGCTCCATACCCATGGCGAAACCCACCGCAGGCGCCGGTTTGCCGCCGAGTTGCTCCACCAGACCGTCATATCGCCCACCGGCGCAGACAGTGCCCTGTGCGCCGAGCTTATCCGTGACCCATTCGAATACGGTCAATCCGTAATAGTCCAGCCCGCGCACCAGCCGGGGATTGATGACATAGGGCACACCGGCCGCATCAAGCAGAGCGCGCAGCCCATCGAAGTGCGCACGTGCATCGTCGTTCAGGTAATCGGCCAGCCTGGGGGCGTCTGCCAGCAAGGCTTGAGTATCCGGATTCTTACTATCAAGCACTCGAAGCGGGTTGGTTTCGAGGCGCCGCTGGCTATCTTCATCCAGTTGCTCGAACCGCGCCTGAAGATACTCGACCAGCGCCTCGCGGTAACGCGCTCGGTCCTCCGAGCTGCCCAGGCTGTTCAATTCCAGGGTGACCGCGTCGGACAAACCCAGCTTCTGCCAGAGACGCCAGCTGAGAATGATCAGCTCGGCATCAATGTCCGGGCCGCTGAGATTGAAGGTTTCCACGCCGATCTGCTGGAACTGGCGATAACGCCCCTTCTGCGGCCGCTCATGGCGGAACATGGGGCCCGTATACCAGACCTTGTGGCTGACGCCTCCGCCAAGCAGACCGTGCTCAAGCATCGCCCGTACGCAACCTGCAGTTCCTTCCGGGCGCAGGGTGAGCGAATCGCCGTTGCGGTCGGCGAAGGTGTACATCTCTTTTTCAACGATATCCGTGACTTCACCGATCGAGCGCTTGAACAGCTCGGTGGGCTCAACGATAGGCAAGCGGATCTGCTGGTAACCGTAGCCCGACAGCAGGTCAGCGACGGTACGTTCAAAATACTGCCAC
>CALEIM010000091.1 GCA_937876395.1 uncultured Wenzhouxiangella sp.
AGGCCGCTGTCAGCGACATGAGCCAACCCATGTCCGAAATCCAGGGCATCCTGGTCGATGCCATCGAGCGCGCCTTCAAGCACGAAAAAGACCCAACCGACGGCACCCCCTGGGCAGCACTATCCCCGGTCACCATCGCCCGGCGCGGCACCGGTGCCAGAAAACTGCAAGACTCCAGCAGCCTGGTCCAAAGCATCACCGGCCATCACGACGCCACCAGCGCCGAAGCCGGAGTCGCCGAAAAATACGGCATCACCCACCAGAAAGGTGCCAGCAAAGGACAGTACGGCAAAACCTCCCGAGACTCCCCCATCCCCTGGGGCGACATCCCCGCCAGGCCCTTCCTCGGCATCGGCGACAGCGACAAAAAAGAGATTCTCGACGTACTTTCCCGCTACATATCCACCAGTTTTGCCCCCTGAATCGACCGGATTAGCTCAAATCCGTATCAAACCATCTGGTTTCCACAAACCATCCAAAACCGCCGCCAGCCCCTGATATCTATGCTTTCCCAAGCCTTACCACCCATCCCCTCAATATCTCAAACTAAATGGCCCCTCACAGTAGTTTCACTTTTCATGAAAATATGCGCATAATCCGGCTACGATCAGTATCCGACCGATCGAACGTACACACCAACAGGAGGGCACGATGGCGGGAAAATTTGAAATCTACAAGGACAAGGCCGGCGAGTTCCGGTTTCGACTCAAGGCCAGCAACGGCCAGAATATTCTCGGCAGCGAAGGCTATGTGAAGAAGGCCAGCTGCACCAACGGCATCGAGTCGGTGCGCAAGAATTCCCAGCACGAAGACCGTTTCGAGGCCAAGCAGACCGCCTCGGGCCGCTGGACTTTCAATCTCAAGGCCACCAACGGCCAGGTGATTGGCACCAGCCAGGTCTACAACTCGGAATCAGGTTGTCGCAACGGTATCAAGAGCGTGGCCAACAACGCCCCCGATGCCAAGGTTGATGATCAGACCGACTGAACCCAACTGGCGCAGAAATTTCCGACACCAAACCGCTACGCGGCCCGGTATAGCAGCGTTTCCGCGGCGCGTGCTCGTTTTTTCAGTCCTCATATAGCGTGAGCTATGCTTCTGGTGGCATTGGTATGCACATGGCCTGACGGACCTGCGTGGAGTGATCGCGATGGCTGACCGCCGATTGGTCGTTGATTACCCGGCCCTGCTGAAGCATCGAAACGAACTGCTGCAGCAGCGCCGGGAGCGCAGGCGGCGGCTGCTGATTGCCGTGCCCGCCGCCCTCGTTGTCGTTGCGCTGGCGGCATGGTGGAGCCTGCCGCTGGCATTCCTGCTGGCCGGTTTGGCCGGCCTGATCCTGTTTTTCCTCGCCTTGCCCGGAACAAGTTCAGTAGATCCCGGTGCCCTGGCGGGAGCGACAGGTGAAGCCGCAGTTCTTGCGGTGCTCGAACAGCTTTCCGATGAGTTTCTGGTTCTTAACCGAGTCAAGCTGCCCGATGAAACGCTCAGCAACGGCGAGCGGGAGCTGGACTTCGTGGTCTCCGGGCCCAGCGGACTGTGGCTGATCGAGGTCAAGAATACGCCCGGCCATCTGCGCGTTGAGGCGGGTGAAAAATACTGGCCTCTGGCGCGCCGTGCCGGCTGCAGCTCGCGCCCGAGCTGGAACGCCATGCCCAATCCGGCCCGTCAGGTGCACGGTCAGATTCAGGCCCTGGAGCGCTGGCTGCTCCGGCATGGAATCCACCAGCGACCGCGCGCCCTGATCGTGATGGCTCACCCCGAGGTATCGGTCGAAAATGGCCTTCAGGCCGAGCCGCCGGTACTGGTGCGCGACCAGTTGCTTGAACATCTGAGCGACGCGCCGCCGCGTCACTCAAATGTCGAATTGCGCCGGGCGCTGGGCGAACTGCGCGCCGCTTGAGCGAGTTTTCAGGGAGTTTCGAGCTTGTCCTGGGTGCGCAGCTCGAAATCACTGGCATCGTGGCGTTCGCGGAGCTGGGTTTCGGGCTCACCGGTGGTTGAGTTGACCATCCGTCCGCGCTGGACGGCGGGCCGTTCATCGATTTTTCTTGCCCAGCGGATCAGATTTTCGTACTCGTGGGTCTGCAAAAACTCAGCCGCCTCGTAGACTCGGTTGAGCGCCAGGGCTCCGTACCAGGGCCAGATCGCCATATCGGCGATGCTGTAGTCATTGCCGGCAATGTACTCACGCTCGGCCAGGGCGCGATCGAGCACATCAAGCTGACGCTTGGCTTCCATCGCGTAGCGGTCGATGGCGTACTTGATCTTGACCGGTGCATAGTTGTAGAAATGGCCAAATCCGCCGCCCAGCAGAGGGGCCGAACCCATCTGCCAGAACAGCCAGTTGAGCATTTCCGTGCGCGCGCGATCGTTGGCCGGCAGGAAGGAATCGAATTTTTCAGCCAGGTAGAGCAGTATTGAGCCTGACTCGAACACCCGCAGCGCCGGCTTGGTGCTGTGGTCGATCAGGGCCGGGATTTTCGAGTTAGGGTTGGCTGCGACAAATCCTGATGAAAACTGCTCGCCTTCGCCGATGCGGATCAGCCAGGCATCATATTCCGCCTCGGAAAAGCCCTTTTCCAGCAGCTCCTCGAACAAAATCGTGACCTTTACGCCGTTGGGCGTGGCCAGCGAGTAGAGCTGGTGCGGATGCCTGCCAACCGGCAACTCATGCTCGAAGCGAGCGCCGGCAAAGGGGCGGTTGATGCTGGCGAACTGACCGCCGTTGTCGTTCGCTTCCCACTGCCAGATTTTCGGCGGAGTGTAGTCTTGCTGACTCATTCTTGATGCGCTCCTGAAGGGTTGAAGGGCGTTGTAACAATATGCGTGTGGTCGTTGGGTTACTCAATAGCAGCTCTTCCGTCATTAGAACGGAGCACGCTTGGGGTTACACTTGGCAGCATGATTCGTCGAACCAAAATTGTTGCCACCCTGGGACCGGCTACCGATGAGCCGGACGTGCTCGAACGCATGCTGCTGGCCGGCTGTGACGTAGTGCGTGTCAATTTCTCGCACGGCGATGCCGAAACTCACGCCCGGCGCATTCGCATGGTGCGCGCAGCGGCTCGTGAACTCGATACCGACGTTGCCGTGATGGCCGATCTGGCCGGGCCGAAGATTCGCATCGACCGGTTCCGTGACGGTTCCGTCGAGCTTGAAGCCGGCCAGGCGTTTACGCTGTATGCCGAGGAAAATCCGCCGGTTGGCGACCAGCGGGGTGTCGGTGTGGCCTATCTGGGCCTGGTCGACGATGTGCGGCCTGGCTCCGAGCTGTTGCTTGACGACGGCCTCATGGCCCTGCGCGTCGAGCGCGTGGACGGTGGCCGGATCCACTGCACGGTACTGACCAGCGGACCTTTGTCTGACCGCAAGGGCCTGAACCTGCGCGGCGGCGGGCTTTCTGTGCCCGGCGTATCGGAGGCCGACGGCCGTGATATCGAGCGCGCCGCCGAATGGCAGGTGGACTATCTGGCGGTATCCTTTCCGCGTGGGCCTGAGGATATGCAGCGCGCCCGCGAACTGCTCCACGCAGCCGGCGGCCATGCCGGTCTGGTGTGCAAGATCGAACGCACCGAAGCGATTGAAAACCTGGAAGCCATTATTGAAGCCTCCGATGCCGTGCTGGTTGCCCGCGGTGACCTTGGCGTGGAAATCGGCGATGAAGAGCTGCCGGGCCTGCAAAAGCGCATCATCACCGCTTCGCTGGCCGCCAACCGGCCGGTGATTACGGCCACCCAGATGATGCAGTCGATGGTGGAATCACCGGTGCCAACCCGTGCCGAAGTGCTGGACGTGGCCAACGCCGTGATCGACGGAACGGATGCCGTCATGCTGTCGGCTGAAACCGCAGTCGGACAGCATCCCGTGACCGTCATCGAAGCCATGCGCAGAGTTTGTCGTGGTGCTGAACGCCACGTTGATACGCACCTTCCCATGGGCCGCATCAACGTCCGCGCCGAGCGTATCGACCAGGCCGTGGCGATGGCCACGATGGTCACCGTGCACAGCCTGCCGATCAAGGCCATCATTGCGCTGAGTGAATCCGGATCAACCGCCCAGTGGCTCAGCCGGGTACGCTCACCGGTGCCGATTATCGCCCTGTCCCCCAACCGCGCCAGCCTGCGCCGCATGCGCCTGTTTCAACACGTTCGCCCGCTGCTGTTCGTGCCCGAAGACATGCCCAACCCGCGCCTGGCCCGCTCGGCCATCGAACAGGTCAAACGCGCCGGTCTGATCGAAAAAGGCGACCGCATCGTCATGACCCTGGGCGATCAACAAGGCGTTATGGGCGGCACCAACACCATGAAAGTGCTGACCGTGGAGTAAGCCCGGTCGGTTTAATCCACGATGAGGTCCGCCCGGCAAAGACCGGGGAAAGCCTGTCACACAAAAAGTCGTGAATATTTGTAAATGAACGATGGTGTCTTGGACGCCAGCGCTCGCCAATCGTCAACCAACTGCTAATTATGGCTAAATTAGCAGTTGGTTGCCTTATTTGGCTATCGGCTAATTAACTGCTAATTTTGCAAAAATTAGCAGTTCGATGTAAATTGCCACCATTAGGCTATTTTCTCGATGTGCGCGAGGCGGTTCTGAAACATGCAAATTCCCTTGGCACCACCCAGTCTGGACCGACTGCTGGAAAACCTCGACCCGCAGCGATCTATGCGGCTGCTGGGCATGTCGCCTTTGCAGCAGGGGCGCTATCTGCACTGGGATGAGTTGCGACATCGACAGCCGCCTGACGGACTGGACCACGAAAGCTGGTGGGCCGGTATCAAAATGGCTCGCCAGGCCATGATTCGATCCCTGCCGCTGGTTGACGAGCAGGAGCGACCGATTCAATTTGCTGTTCCGGACCCGGCGTTGCGGGCCTTGCATGAAATCGATCGCCACGCCGCCGGCAAGATCGCGATGGACAGTCCAGTCGTTTCTGGGGAAGATCGAAATCGGTATCTGGTCAGCTCGCTGATTGAGGAGGCGATAACTTCAAGTCAGCTTGAAGGGGCCTCGACTACCCGTGAGGCAGCCAAGGATTTGCTGCGCAGCGGGCGCAAACCGCGCGATCGCGGCGAACGCATGATCCTGAACAATTATCAGGTGATGGATCTCGTTCGTCGCTTGACAGGCGAACCCTTTACGCCCGAACGAATCCTTGAGCTTCACCGGATCGTGACCGACGGCACGCTGGACGATCCGGGCGCGGCCGGTCGCTTTCGCCGATCCGATGAGCGCATTTCCGTCATGGATGCCACTTATACCGTGGTGCTGCATACGCCGCCGGGTGCTGTCAGCTTGCCTGATCGTCTGGACCGCCTGTGTGCTTTTGCCAACCAGACGGACCAGGATGAGCCTTTTGTTCATCCAGTTGTGCGTGCCATCCTGATTCATTTCATGCTCGGCTACGACCATCCCTTCGTTGATGGTAATGGTCGTACCGCTCGGGCCTTGTTCTATTGGAGCGTAGCGCGGTCAGGCTACTGGCTGATGGAGTATTTGTCGATTTCGCGCCTGCTGATGAAGGCGCCAGCGCAGTACGGACGTGCCTACCTGCATACTGAAACCGACGGCAACGATGCGACCTATTTCATTCTGTTTCATCTCGAAGTGATCCAGAAGGCAATCGACGCGCTGCATGGCTATCTCAAGCGCAAGATGCGCGAACAGGACAGCGCGGAAAGCTTGTTGCGTGAAGCGCCCGGCCTGGCCAATCAACTGAACCATCGCCAGGTTGCAGTGCTCAGTCATGCCTTGCGCCATCCAGGGCATGGCTATACCGTGCAGAGTCACAAGCACTCGCATCGGATTACGGCCCAGACAGCGCGGACTGATCTGGTGAAGTTGGCCAGGCTAGGCCTGCTTGAACAGCGCAAGCGCGGTCGGGCTTTCGTATTTCATGCCCGGCAATATCTGAGCGAGCGGCTGCGTGCCGCCAGTAAATCTTGATCCGCCCTGCTGAGTGCAGATCTAAGGAGTGTCAGTCCTCCCAGCCCCAGGGCGATGGTGGCGGCTCGATGGCTTCGGTCAAATCGAACTCAACGTGATAGTAGCGATCGGTTGCCTGACGGCGCACGTAGTACACAAAGCGCTCGCCCGGATGGACCTCCATCAGCCAGACGTTCGGGTAGTTGTCGGCCAGGCTGTCGAGCGTTCGATCATCGGCCGGGAAAATCTGCGCATTGGCGCTGCCCCGGTTCGGTGAGATCCCACCGTACATGGTGACCTCTTCCGGACTGCCATCCCGGTGACGGTGATCGTGGCGCAGCTCGATGCGCTCACCCATGCGGGTCAAAACCCAGGTGCGGGACAGGTCCTCTCCGACCACGAACGGAATCCGAATCTGTTCGGGCGCGCAATCAAGCACATGCATACGCAGCCGCTCATCGTCCATGTCACCATCCGGTGAGGCCAGCAAACGGCCCTCAAACGCCTTGCCACACAGAGTTTCCAGATTCGACCAGAACTCATCGGCCGGACCGGCAAACACCGCAGCCGGCAACAGCAGGCCGGCCATCAGCATCCATTTTCTGAACATCGAAACTCACTCCTCTGGCTGTGATTGTCGTCAAGATTGTCGCGAATGCGTGATGCAGAATAGCGCATTGCGTTCTTCCAAGAAGCGGCGGGCCTTCCTCCACGCTGGTGGTGTGCTCATGGCCGTCGCTTTCCTAAGTTTGGTGGTGGGCGGACGGCGACCGGCGGGGCGGGTGAAACTGGCGCCGTTGCTGGCTACAATAGTGGACTGGCTTTTTTACCCACCCACCCATCAATCTGCGTAGCAGGGATCCGAAATGACCGATAAACTTGAACAGCTCGTTACAAACGCCCAGGCCATGGTTGCGCCGGGCAAGGGCATTCTCGCCATTGACGAGTCCTCAGGCACGATCAAAAAGCGTTTTGACAGCGTAAACGTTGAGTGCACCGAGGCTAATCGCCTTGATTACCGCTCGATGCTGCTGACCACGCCCGGGCTGGGCGAACATATTTCCGGAGCAATCCTGTTTGATGAGACGATCCGCCAGTCCACGCCCGACGGCAAGCGCCTGGTGGAGGTCATGGAGTCGGCCGGAATTCTGCCGGGCATCAAGGTGGATACCGGCGCCAAGGATCTGGCCGGTTTCGAGGGCGAAAAGATCACTGAAGGTCTTGACGGTCTGCGCGAGCGCCTGGCCGAGTACGCCGAGCTGGGCGCGAAGTTCGCCAAGTGGCGGGCGGTCATTACCATCAGCGACGATACGCCGTCGCGGGCTTGTCTGGACGCCAACGCCCACGCCCTGGCGCGCTACGCCGCGCTGTGTCAGGAAGCCGGCATCGTGCCGATTGTCGAGCCAGAAGTACTGATGGACGGCAATCACGATCTCGACACCTGCTACGACGTCAGTGAAGCCACTCTCAAGGCTCTGTTCCGCGAGCTCTACGAGCAGAACGTGCTGTTGGAAGGCACGGTGTTGAAAGCTTCGATGGTGATTTCCGGTTCCGAGGCCCAGGAGCGCGCCAGCGTCCAGGAAGTGGCCGAAGCGACCGTCGACTGCCTGCTCAACTCGGTCCCGGCAGCAACAGCGGGCATTGTGTTTTTGTCCGGCGGGCAGGGTGATGTCGAGGCCACCGCCCATATGGATGCAATGAACAAGATGGGTGAACTGCCCTGGCCGCTGTCGTTTTCCTACGGCCGCGCCCTGCAGGCCGAAGCGCTCAAGACCTGGGCGGCCGATCCCAAAGGCAATCGCGAGCAGGCTCAGAAGGTACTCGCACATCGCGCCCGGATGAACGGCCTGGCCGCTTTGGGTGAGTGGAGCGAAGACGAAGAAGGCTGAAAACAAGGCGCAAGGCGCCAGGAAAAGACAAGGGTTTACGGTTTACGGTCGACGGGAATATCCCGCAAACCGTAAACCGTAAACCTGAAACCGCGATCCTATCCACCGGCCGATCCCATGTCTGATCAAGATAAATTTCGCGAAGAAGCGCTCGATTATCACCGCCAGTATCCGCCGGGCAAGATCAAGATCGTGCCAACCAAGGCGCTGACCACGGCCAAGGATCTGGCGCTGGCCTATTCGCCCGGCGTGGCGGCGGCTTCCGAGGAAATTGCCAAAGATCCGCTCAAGTCGCTCGACTACACCGCGCGCGGCAATCTGGTGGCGGTGATTTCCAACGGTACGGCGGTGCTGGGTCTGGGCGATATCGGTGCGACCGCGTCCAAGCCGGTGATGGAAGGCAAGGGGGTGCTGTTCAAGAAATTTGCCGATATCGACGTTTTTGATATCGAGATCGACGAGCGCGACCCCGACAGGCTGATCGACATCATCGCCAGCCTGGAGCCGACGTTTGGCGGCATCAATCTGGAAGACATCAAGGCGCCGGAGTGCTTCAAGGTCGAAGAAGCGCTCACCGAGCGCATGAATATCCCGGTTTTCCACGATGACCAGCACGGCACAGCGATCATCGTGGCCGCCGCTATGGTCAACGGACTGAAGCTGGTCGACAAGGAAATCGGCGAGGTTCGACTGGTCGCCTCCGGCGCCGGCGCGGCGGGCATGGCCTGCCTGGACCTGCTGGTGACCATGGGGCTCAAGCGCGAAAACATCGTGGTGTGCGACCGCGAGGGCGTGGTCTACTCGGGCCGTGAGTCCTACATGGATGAGCGTAAGGCGACTTACGCCGTCGAGACCGATGCACGAACCCTGGGTGAGGCGATCGAAGGCGCCGACATTTTTCTCGGCGTGTCCGCACCGGGCGTACTCAGCCCGGAGATGGTGCAGGCGATGGCGGCAAAGCCAATCATCATGGCGCTGGCCAACCCGGTGCCGGAAATCATGCCCGACCAGGCGCGCGCTGCCCGGCCGGATGCCCTGATTGCTACCGGCCGCTCGGATTTTCCCAATCAGGTCAATAACGTCCTGTGCTTTCCCTATATCTTCCGCGGCGCATTGGACGTTGGCGCCACAGCCATCAACGACGAAATGAAGATGGCCTGCGTGCACGCGCTGGCCGGGTTGGCGCGGATGGAGGCTTCCGACGTGGCCGCCCAGGCCTACGGTGGGCAGGCGCCGAAATTCGGCCCGGACTACCTGATTCCGCAGCCGTTCGATCCGCGGCTGCTGGTGCAACTGGCGCCGGCGGTGGCCAGAGCGGCGATGGACTCGGCCGTGGCTTCCCGGCCGATCGACGATCTTGACGCCTACACCGAAAAGCTCTACCAGCAGGTATTTCGTACCGGCTTGCTGATGAAGCCGGTGTTCGACGCGGCGCGTAAAGACCCCAAGCGCGTGGTGTTTGCCGAGGGCGAAGAAGAAACCGTGCTGCGCGCCGTGCAGACGATTGTGGACGATGGCCTGGCCCGGCCGATTCTGATCGGTCGCCCCAAGGTGGTCGATATGCGCATCGAGCGCGCCGGTCTGCGCATTCGACCCGGTGAGGATTTTGAACTGGTCAATCCGGAGTCCGATCCGCGTTTTCGCGAATACTGGCAGACCTTTCACGACATCACCCAGCGTCGCGGGGTCACGCCCGATTCGGCCAAGGCGATCGTGCGCACCCGTACGACCGTGATCGCGGCCGTCATGGTGCGCCGCAACGAGGCTGATGCGATGATCTGCGGCGTGGTCGGGCGCTATCAGAAAAAGCTGCAATACATCAGCGAAGTGCTGGGCGCGCACGATGGCAGCCACACGCTGGGCGCGCTGTCGGCCATGACCAACGAGAACGGCGTGTGGTTTGTCTGCGATACCCACGTCAATGCCGACCCCAGCGCCGAGCAGCTCGTGGAGCTGACGTTGATGTCAGCCGAACGCCTGCGCATGTTCGGGATTATTCCACGGGTCGCATTGTGTTCGCACTCCAATTTCGGCAGCCATGTCGATGCTTCGGCCGCCAAGATGCGACGGGTGTTCAACCTGCTGAAGGAGCGCGCACCGGATCTGCAGGTTGAAGGTGAAATGCGGGCTGATGCGGCCCTGATGCCGGCCATTCGCGAGCGGATATTCCCCAACTCCCGTCTGCAGGGTGAAGCCAATCTGCTCATCATGCCCAATCAGGATGCGGCTCATATCGCCTTTTCCATGGCGCGCGTGATCAGCAAGGGGGTGACCATCGGGCCGATGCTGATGGGCATTGCCCGCCCGGCCCACGTTCTCACCCCCTCGGCGACCGTACGCCGGGTGGTCAACATGACTGCCATCGCCGTGGTTGACGCCCAGCAGTATGCCCGGCGCAAGCAGGCCAGCGGCGAGCTGTTTGATCAGGGCTAAAGCCAGCCCTGATCGCGGGCGATGCGCCAGGCTTCAATGCGGTTTTCGGCGTCCAGCTTGCTGATCGCTTCTGACAGGTAGTTGCGCACCGTGCCGCCGGCCAGGTGGAGGCGCCGGCCGATTTCGGCGTTGCTCAAGCCCTCACCGGCAAGTTTGAGCACCTGACGTTCGCGCTCGGTCAACGGGTCGCTGCTGTCGAAAGCGGTCAGCGCCAGTTCAGGGTCGATAACCCGCTGTCCGGCCTGAATGCGGCGGATGGCGTCGGCCAGTTGCTCAGCCGGCGTTTCCTTGAGCAGGTAGCCGCGAACGCCCGCTTCCAGCGCCCGCGTTGACCGGTAGTTATGCGCCAACGCGGTACATCTGGCGACGATTGAAGGCTTGGTCATGTCTGCACTGCGTACAAAGCTGAGTGCAGTCTGGGCTAGGCCGGCCGGCCGGCCCAGTGATACCCCTCAGCAGTCGCTTGTGACGATTGTCATAATAATTCGGCATAGCAAGCGTCATAGCAAGCGCAATGCAGCCACGCTCAGCTCGATTTGGACCGGGCCATCGCCTCTTCCATGAACTGCATCGATTTCAGATGCGCCGGGCGTTCGCGCAGCCCATCCCAGTAGGTGACGAATTCAGGCCGGGACTCGATGGTACCGAACTGCATTCCCCAGCCGATCTGTGAGCCGACGTAGACATCGGCGGCGCTGAAGGCCTGGCCGGCGATGTAGCGCCGATCGCGAACGGCTCCGGCGAGCGCGTCGAGGGTTGCTTCCAGGCTGCCGAAGCCGAGCATCATCTGCTGCTTGTTGTCGGGCTCAACCTGGCAGGCGCGCATCCCGATGGCGGCTTCCAGCGGTCCGGCGGCAAAGAACAGCCAGCGGTAGTAGTCGGCCCGGTCCTCGTGGGGCGGGGCCAGTCCGGCCTGCGGAAAGGCATCGGCCAGATAGGCGCAGATGGCGGCCGCCTCGGTAACCGTACGGCCGTTGTGAACGATGGCGGGCACCTTGCCCATCGGGTTGATGGCCAGGTAGTCGGCCGATTTCATCGCCGGGCCGTATTCAATGACGTTGATTTCGTAGGGTACGGCCAGTTCCTCAAGCATCCAGTGCACAATGCCGCCGCGCGACATGGGATTGGTGTAGAACGTCAATTCGGTGGACATGGTCAGACCTGCTGATTTGGACGGGAGGTCACACTACCGCGATTTCCGCTGTGATGACAGCCGGGCGAGGCGCGCCCATTGGCAAGGAACACCCGTTTCGATATGGTGTCCATCCCAGAGCGGGCTGTTCGGCCCTGGAATCACCCCGGAGTTTCCTGATGGTTTTGACGGATTTGCAAACGCCGTGTCGAATGCTTGTGGTGGTCACCGTGCTGCTGATTTCGACTGGTCTTCAGGCGCAGGCGCCGGAGCATTTTCTGCGCCTGGCCAACGGCGAGCACGGGCAGCCCCGAGCCCTTGAGGTCGCACTGGTGCATTACCAGGACAGCGCCGGTCGAACGCTGGATTTGCTCAGTGCCGTGCACGTGGCCGACCAGGAATATTTTGCCGCGCTGGAGGCGCGCTTTGACCGCTACGATGCGGTCCTTTACGAGCTCGTCGGTGACCCCGACGGCCGCGGCGATCACACCTCAGCACCGGGGCTTGGTCTGATCGGATGGCTGCAAGGCGGCATGAAAAATGCGATGGGCCTGGCTTTTCAGCTCGAAGAGATTGATTACCGGCGGCGCAATTTCGTGCACGCCGACATGACCGGCGAAGAATTGGCCGCCTCAATGGCCGAGCGCGGGGAAAGCTGGCTTGGTACCTTCACGCGCCTGTGGGCCGCATCGGCCCTGACCCAGAACCAATCGGGCTCGGCGGAATCAGCCCTGCTGGCGGCGCTGCTGGCGCCCGATCGTCAATCCGCCATCAAGCGTGTGATGGCCGAGTCGATGGTTGAACAGCAGCAGCTGTTCGAGCTGCTGGCCAATGACAAAGGCTCGGCGCTGATTACCGAGCGCAACCGCCGGGCTTTGCAGGTGCTTGAGCGAGAGCTGGCCGACGGTGCCCAGACACTGGCCATCTTTTACGGCGCCGGCCATATGCCCGATTTTCACCGGCGTGTGACCGCCGAATACGGTTTCGTGCCCGTCCGGGTCGAGTGGGTCGAAGCCTGGAATCTTGTTGATCCGCAGGCTGATGACGGCGATAGAACGTGATTCGGCCCCGCGGCCAGGTTGGCCGAAGTGTCAGGCTCAACTTGCAGCGCAGGCAATCGCTACAATAGCGGCTTCAGACACGCACTAGCCTTTTTTCAGGAATGAGGACCGGTATGCTCCACCAGTATCCCCACCCCGATGATATTGATGCTCAGGAAACCAGAGAATGGCTCGAATCGCTGAGCGCCGTTGTCGAGCGCGACGGTCCTGAGCGCGCCCATTTTCTTCTCCAGCGTCTGGTTGAACTGGCGCGCCGCTCCGGCGCACACCTGCCTTTTGACCTGACCACGGCCTACATCAACACCATTCCGGTGCATCAGGAGCCGACCATGCCCGGCGACGGCGCCATGGAGCGGCGCATTCGCTCGATCATCCGCTGGAATGCCATGGCCATGGTGGTGCGCGCTTCGCGTCGCGGCGGCGATCTGGGTGGGCACATCGCCAGCTACGCCTCGGCGGCCACGCTCTATGATGTCGGCTTCAATCACTTCTTCAAAGGGCCGGATCACAAGGACGGCTCTGACCTGGTTTATTTCCAGGGTCATTCCTCCCCCGGCTTTTATGCGCGCGCCTTCCTCGAAGGGCGGATTACCAAAGCGCAGCTTGACAACTTCCGCCAGGAGGTCGACGGTGAAGGCATCAGCTCCTATCCGCATCCCTGGCTGATGCCTGATTTCTGGCAGTTCCCGACCGTCTCCATGGGCCTGGGCCCGATCATGGCCATTTACCAGGCGCGCTTCCTCAAATACATGAACAATCGTTCGCTGAGCAATGAAAGCAAGCGCACGGTGTGGAGCTTTCTCGGCGACGGCGAAATGGATGAGCCGGAATCGCTGGGTGCCATTTCACTGGCCGGGCGCGAAAAGCTCGACAACCTGGTGTTTGTGGTCAACTGCAACCTGCAGCGGCTGGATGGTCCGGTGCGCGGCAACGGCAAGATCATCCAGGAGCTCGAAGGCCTGTTCCGCGGCGCTGGCTGGAACGTCATCAAGGTCATCTGGGGATCCTACTGGGATCCGCTGCTGGCGCGCGATACCAAGGGCATTCTGCGTCGCCGCATGGAAGAGGCCGTGGACGGGGAGTACCAGAAATACCGAGCCAACGACGGCGCCTACGTGCGCGAACATTTCTTTGGGGCCTACGATGAGCTCAAAGAAATGGTGGCCAGCATGTCCGATGAAGACATCTGGCGCCTCAACCGTGGCGGCCATGATCCGCACAAGATCCACGCCGCCTACCAGGCCGCCATACAGCACAACGGTCAGCCGACCGTCATTCTGGCCAAGACGATCAAGGGCTACGGGCTGGGCGAGGACGGTGAAGGCCAGAACATCTCGCATCAGCAAAAGAAGCTTGATGACGATGGCGTGCGCTATTTCCGCGACCGCTTCAACGTCCCCCTGAGCGATGATCAGATCGAGGGCGTTCCTTACTATCATCCCGGCGACGACTCCGAAGAGGTCAAGTACATGAAGCGCCGGCGCGAAGCGCTCGGTGGCTACCTGCCCCAGCGCCGGGTTGAAAACAAGCCGCTGGAAATCCCCCCGCTGGATGCCTTTGACAAGGTGATGGCCGCGACCGGCGAGCGCGAAATCTCGACCACCATGACCTATGTGCGTTTTCTCTCTGTGCTGCTGCGCGACAAGCAGCTCAAAGACTTTGTGGTGCCGATTCTGTGCGATGAGGGCCGCACCTTCGGCATGGAAGGCCTGTTCCGGCAGATCGGCATTTACGCGCCGTCCGGCCAGCTCTATGAGCCGGTCGATTCCGACCAGTTGGCCTATTACCGGGAGTCCAAGGAAGGGCAGGTGCTCCAGGAGGGCATTACCGAGGCCGGTGCGCAGAGTTCATGGATTGCGGCGGCCACCAGCTACGCCAATTCGGGCGTGCCGATGATTCCCTTCTATGCTTTCTATTCCATGTTCGGCTTCCAGCGCGTTGGCGGCCTGACCTGGACGGCCGGCGATATTCGCGCCCGCGGCTTCCTGATTGGCGGCACCTCGGGGCGGACCACGCTCAACGGCGAAGGGCTACAGCATCAGGACGGTGACAGCCAGGTGCACGCCGGCCTGATCCCCAACTGCATCAGCTATGACCCGACCTATGCCTACGAGCTGACCGTGATTCTGCACGACGGGCTGCGGCGCATGTTTGCCGACGGTGAGGACGTGTTCTATTACGTGACCGTGCTCAACGAGAATTACGCCCATCCCGAGATGCCCGAAGGTGCCGAAGACGGCATTGTGCGCGGCATGTACCTGCTGCACGAGGGCCGAGAAAGCAGCCAGCAGCCGCGTGTCCAACTGCTCGGTTCAGGCTCGATCCTGCGCGAAGTCATTGCCGCGGCCGATCTGCTCAGGGACGATTACGGCGTTGAGTCCGATATCTGGTCGGTGACCAGCTTCAATGAGCTGCGCAAGGACGGTCACGAAGTCAGCCGACGCAATCGTCTCAATCCGGACGAACCGGCGCGCACGGCCTGGATAACCCGCCAGCTCAAGGATCGCTCAGGGCCGGTGGTGGCCGCCACCGACTACGTGCGCGCATTTGCCGACCAGGTGCGCGAGTTCGTGCCCCAGGACGACTACATCGTGCTCGGTACCGACGGCTACGGTCGCTCGGACACGCGTGAGAACCTGCGCCGCTTCTTCGAAGTCGATCGCTACCAGGTGGCCTGGTCGGCGCTGGTCGGCCTCAACCGTCAGGGCCGCTTTGACGATGCCAGCCTGGTCAAGGCCAGAAGCGCACTCAATATCGACCCCGACAAGCCGCTGCCGACCACCGTATAGCGAATCGGTGAGGCCAAGCGACAGACTATAGAGAGCCCAAGACCATGAGCAAGCGAACGGAAATCAAGGTTCCAGATATCGGCGATATCGACAAGGTGCCGATTATCGAAGTGATGGTCGCCGAGGGCGATACCATCGAAGCCGAGCAGTCCCTGATCACGCTCGAATCCGACAAGGCGACCATGGATGTGCCGTCCAGCGCGGCCGGCAAGATTGTCGAACTGAAAGTTGCCGAAGGCGATGAGGTCGGGCAGGGCGATGTGATCGCCATCATCGAGGCGAGCGATGAAAACGGCAGCGCCGAGCCCGCGTCTTCAGGCGAAGATGATGCCGAAGCCGGCCCGTCCGCGGATGGTGCAGACGATACCGATACCGATAGCGATACCGACGCCGACGCCGACGCCGACGCCGATAGCAAAACGCCGGCCGCGGCCGACCGCCCAGATGACGCGTCTTCAACTGAACCTGAGCGCCCGGAATCGGGCGCGGCCGATGAACTCCCGCCGCCGCCGGTGCCGTTTGACGGAATGGATCAGGATTCCTCGAAGCTGCCACATGCCTCGCCGGCCGTGCGTTTGCTCGGACGTGAGCTGGGAGTTGATCTCAGCCAGGTAACCGGGTCCGGACGCAAGGGGCGAATCACCAGCAAAGACCTCAAGGCGCACGTCAAGACGACGATGGAATCCGGCAGCGCCCCGGGCGGTGGCTCCGGTTTAAGCGTCGCCGAGCCTGTGTCGGTCGATTTTTCAACCTTTGGCCCGATCGAGGAAGAAGCGCTGTCGCGCATCAAGCAGATTTCCGGACCCAGGCTGCACCGCAACTGGGTCACGATTCCTCACGTTACCCATTTTGACGAAGCCGACATCACCGAGATGGAGGCGTTTCGCCAGGCCAACAAGAAAACCGCCGAGGCGGCCGGCACCAAAATGACCCCGCTGGTGTTTCAGATCAAGGCGGTGGTGGCAGCGCTCAGGGAGTTTCCACAGTTCAATGCCTCGCTGTCTGACGACGGCAAGACGCTGATCAAAAAGCACTATTTCCATATCGGCGTGGCCGTGGATACCGACAATGGCCTGATGGTGCCGGTCATCCGCGATGCCGACCAAAAAGGCCTGATCGAGCTGGCCCACGAGCTGACCGATCTGTCCACGCGCGCGCGCGCGGGTCGGCTCAAGGCCAATGAAATGCAGGGCGGCTGTTTTTCAATTTCCAGCCTGGGCGGGATCGGTGGAACGGGCTTTACGCCGATCATCAACGCGCCCGAGCTGGCTATTCTGGGCGTGTCGCGCTCGGAGATGAAGCCGGTCTGGGACGGCGAGCAGTTTAGCGCTCGGCTGATGCTGCCGCTGGCGCTGTCGTATGACCATCGCGTGATCGACGGCGCCGATGCGGCGCGCTTCACCCGCTACCTGGCGCTACAGCTTGAGGACATCCGGCGTCTGCTGCTTTAAGGGTGCCCTGTTCGGGCTAATGAATACGTCGGACAAAGGATTTCGGTGAGCCAGCAGCGCACCGGCTTCGGCATGATGCTGGCCGCTGCTGCCGGTCTGTTGCTGCTGTTCACCCTTTTCTTTTCAGGTCTGATCGATAGTCGTCTTGACAATCGTCACAACCCGAACCGCGAGGTGGCCAGCGGCCGGGTCGAAGGGGGCATTGAGGTGGTGCTTGAATCCGACCGGCAAGGCCACTTTATCGCCACCGGTGGACTTAACGGGCGCCAGGTCACCTTTCTGGTCGACACCGGAGCCACGCTCGTATCCGTACCCGAAGGCCTGGCCGATCAACTCGGCCTGGTGCGCCTGGCGCGCATCGGCCTGGAGACCGCGGCCGGCCCGGTCGACGGCTGGCTGACCCGCATCGATTCGGTCCGGCTCGGCGACATCGAACAGCGCAACGTGCGCGCCGCCATCAGCCCCGCACGCAGCGACACGGTGTTGCTTGGCATGAGCTTCCTGCGCGAGCTGGAGATGACCCAGTCCGATGGCCGCCTGCGCCTGCTTCAGATTCCATAGCAGCCGAACCTCTTGGCAGACCTGCTTCGCGGCCATGATGAGGGCCATGATGCCGGCGGGGTGTTGAAGTCTGATTCCATTTTGGCGGCGTTTGGTGCTCGCCAGGGTCCGGCGGGTGTAAATCTGAGACAATCGCGGCTCAATATTCAATTTGGTCGGCCCAACGGCAGGCAACAGACTACGGGATGAATGCCATGAGCAAGACACGCGAAATCAAGGTTCCCGATATTGGTGATTTCGGCAAGGTGCCGATCATCGAGGTGCTGGTTGCCGAAGGCGATCAAATCGAGGTCGAACAGGCGCTGATGACGCTGGAATCCGACAAGGCCACGATGGACGTGCCCGCACCGGTCGCCGGCCGCCTCATCAAGCTCGGCGTGAGTGAAGGCGATGAAGTCGGTCAAGGCGATGTCATTGGCGTGGTCGAGTTGGCCGATGAAGCGGCCGAAGATGACGCCAGTGAAAAGAGCAGCGACGCTCGCCAGGCCGACGCCCCGGCGGCGGATTCGGCACCCAGCGCGGAACCTGCTGCGTCAGCCGAAACCGACGCCGAGCGCAAGGAGCCGGCCGACACCGGGTCGGCATCGGCTTCCGATCCGCGCCATCACGATTACGCCTATGACCTGGTCGTGCTCGGCTCCGGTCCGGCCGGCTACACGGCCGCTTTCCGGGCCGCCGATCTGGGCCTGAAGGTGGCCCTGATCGAGCGCTACGCAACGCTCGGCGGCGTTTGTCTGAACGTCGGCTGCATTCCGTCGAAAGCCCTGCTCCACGTCGGCCAGGTCATTGATTCGGCGGCCCATCTGGACGCGCACGGCGTGAGCTTCGGCACGCCGGATATCGATCTCGACCGACTGCGCGGCTTCAAGGATTCGGTGGTTAAAAAACTCACCGACGGCCTGGCCGGCATGGCCAAAAAGCGCTCCGTCGAAGTCATTCAGGGCAATGCCAGTTTCAGCGCTGAGCACGAGCTAAGCGTCGCGCACGATGGTGATACGCGTACTGTCAGTTTCAATCAGTGCATTATCGCCACCGGCTCGCGGGTCATCGAAATTCCCGGCCTGCCCTGGGACGACGAACGTGTCATGGACTCAACCGCAGCCCTTGAGCTGGCCGCAGTGCCCGAACGTCTGCTGGTGATCGGCGGGGGCATCATCGGCCTGGAAATGGCCTGCGTCTATCGCGCGCTGGGTGCTGAAGTCACGGTCGTGGAAATGCTCGATCAGCTCGTGCCCGGAGCCGACGCCGACCTGGTCCGACCGCTGGCCCAGCATCTGAAAAAGCAGGGCGTTGCTATCCATCTCGAAACCCGGGTCGAGAATGTCGAGGCCGGCGATCAGGCCCTTACGGGCCACTTTGCCGGCAAGAATGCCCCCAAAACGGCCGACTTTGACCGCGTGCTGGTGTGCGTGGGCCGGCGTCCCAACGGCGATCAGCTCAATGCCGAGGCGGCCGGAGTGAAGGTCGATGACAAAGGGTTTATCAAGGTCGACGGGCAGATGCGCAGCAACGTCGAGCATATCTTTGCCATTGGTGACGTTGTGGGTCAGCCGATGCTCGCCCACAAGGGCTCTTACGAGGGCAAAGTGGCCGCCGAAGCGGCCGCCGGCCAGCGGCGCGCGGCCGACGCGCGTGTCATTCCCTCGGTCGCCTACACCGATCCGGAAATCGCCTGGGTCGGGCTGACCGAGGCCCAGTGCAAGGCCGGTGGCGTCAAATACGGCGTGGGCAAGTTTCCCTGGGCTGCATCCGGCCGGGCGCTGGGCATGGACCGCAGCGAGGGCTTCACCAAGCTGATCTTTGAGGCCGAAAGCAATCGCCTGATTGGCGCCGGCGTGGTCGGTGTGCACGCCGGTGATCTGATTTCCGAGCTCGCCCTGGCGATCGAGATGGGTTGCGATGCCGCTGACATCGCGCTGACGATTCATCCGCACCCAACGCTGTCCGAGTCCATCATGATGGCGGCCGAAGCCCATGAGGGCACGATCACTGATCTGTACCTGCCGAAAAGGAAGCAAGCGTCCTGAAGTCCGGCGGTCAAAAGACGGCTGTCGGAACCGGCCAGCAGGCCGTCCGGCTCTCGACTTCAGCAAGAAGCGGGCGACTCGCTTGCAAAAGTAAATAATATGTTCATATCATACAGCTTGGAATGGTCGGGCCAGCACCATACTCGACAGTATCGACAAACCGAAAAACCATCTCTGTCTTGGGGAGAAATCCGATGAAGTCATGCCGATCCCTGGTACCCGCGCTGGTGCTGCTCCTGCTGGCCGGGTGTGGCGGCAGTTCCAGCGTCGACCGCGCCGTGCCGCAAGTCCCAGCACCCGATCAGAACGGGGATCCCGTCGATGGTGTCATCACCGCCGTATTTGATCCCAGCGCCGGCGAAATTCCGTTCCCCAACAGCCTGCTGCTGTCGGGAACCACCGATCTGACCCTCAACCCCCCGGTGGCCGATCCGAACAACTTCGGTGATCCGGCGGTGGCTTTGAGCGCGCTCGACGGCTTCAGCACGATCAGCCCCTGGACGTTCAATTTTACGGCTCCGCTCAATCCCAGCACGATTGTTCCGGGCAGCAGCGTACGCTTCTACGAAGTCAGCTTTGCCCAGGGCACGGCCGCAGTCACCGGCGTCAACCGCGAGCTGGTGCCCGGCCAGGACTACGTGGCAGCGGTTGCAGGCTCCGATCCGAGCGGACAGACGCTGGCCATCGTCCCGCTTCGTCCGCTGCAGGAAATGACCGGCTACATGGCCATCCTGACTTCCGATCTTGCCGATCACAGCGGTAACCCGGCAACTCCTGCACAGACCTATTTTCTGGCCAAGCGACCCGACCCGCTGGTGACCAGCGACGGTACCAGCACCGAGGTCCGCGGCGGTGTCGAGGCCGGCGACGATCACGACGTCGGCGCGCTCCACCTCGTCGTAACGCGCCTGCAATGCCTTGATGCGATCTCCGGTGGCGCGGGTTTGCGCGATCGCCTCGCCGGCATCCTTGCCCTCGCGCTTGAGGCGCCGGTAGTCGCCGTCGAACGCCGGGGTGGTCTCGAAGGCGACGTCGCGCAGCGACTCGAGGTGGCGCGAGACGAGCCGCAGCGTGACGCTCTTGCCGAGGCCAGGCCCGCCGGTGATCATCGCAAAGCCGCCCTCCACGCACAGGCCGTGCTCGATCCGCAGCGCGGCCCGTTCCTCATCGTTGAGGTACTCCGCGCTGATCAGCTCCCGCAACGCCAACGTAGGGCCGTCCGCTGACCAGGATGACACCGGAAAATCAAGTGCCTTTGCCATCAGCTCGC
>CALEIM010000092.1 GCA_937876395.1 uncultured Wenzhouxiangella sp.
GATCAGCTCGGCATCAAAACAGCGCTGGAAGAACTCGGCGACCAGCGGGCGTTCGGTTTCATCAAGGCGGTTGTAGAAAGCCAGACGCATGGCCTCGGCCGGGTCATTCAGCAGCTCCTGATTCTCCGCCCAGGTAATCAGCGTGCGCAGCGACATCAGGGTGCTCAGATCACCCTGGCCAAAGGCGCGCCGGCACAAACCGGCCAGGCTGATTGCCTGCTGGCAAAGCCCGGAATCAGCTTCGGGCACGCGGGCGCGCAGAATTTTCAGCTCGCGTTCGGGCTCCAGATAGCCCAGCTCGGCCACCACGTGCCAGCGGTCCATCTGCGCCTGGTTGACCGGCTGGGTGCCGATGTACAGGCCGCTGGCATCGCCCTGGCCGGTAGTGTTGGCAGTGGCAAACAAGCGAAAGGCCGGGTGCGGCGTGATGACCCGGTTCTGGTCAAGCAGGGTCAGCCGGCCCTGCGATTCGAGCAGGCGCTGAATGACGAACATGACATCCGGACGACCGGCATCATATTCATCAAACACCAGCGCCACCGGCCGCTCCAGCGCCCAGACCAGCATGCCAGGGACAAACTCGGTGACCTGCTGGCCATCGCGCAGCAGCACCATATCGCGGCCGATCAGATCGGCACGGGTCACATGCCCGTCCAGATTGATGCGCACGCACGGCCAGTTCAACCGTGCGGCGACCTGTTCAATATGGGACGATTTGCCGCTACCGTGCGGGCCGTGCAGATACACCCGCCGGTTATGGGCAAAACCCATCAGCACCGCCCGGGTGATTTCCGGCACGAAGTGAAATTCGGGGTCGGCTTCGGGCACGTGCTCGCGGCCCGACTCAAAGGCCGGGATCGTCCAGGGCAGGGTAAAACCGAACTCGGCTTCGGTATGGCAGTTTGATGTGGGCTGGTCGGTCATGATGAGCTGTTGAGGTGCCAGATGTGCCGGCAGGTCGGAGAGCAAAATGCCCGGACAATGGCAAACTGGCCGAATCCGCGGCCGCCCACGACGCGGGCCTTGCCGGCGGCCACCCAGGCGTGTGCGCTCATTTCATTGGTTTCCGGCGCTCTTCGCACGCCGAAAAACAGTGCATAGGGTATCCCATACAAACCCAGCAGGCAGCGCGCCACAACTGCCTGGTCAAAACAATTGCCCGGCCACGGGCTACGAAGTGAGGCTGACTGTACGGTTTGCCCGATCAGACGAGCGCGGCGGGTCTGCTCGGCGGTGAGAATCGGCAGCCAGGGCAAAGCCGGAGCCGGAGCGCCCAGCAGCGGGGCCAGCCGTTGAAAGGAAATGACGCGAACGACCAGATGGGCGAGCACCAGCCCGGGCCAGACGGCAAACAGCCACCAGCGCGTAAAGGGCGTCAGTTTGTACCAGCGTTTCAACATTTTCTGATTACGGGTATTTCAGTTGTTGTCGAGAGCACTTGCATGAGCCACCATCGTCCGTCGGGGGGCGACCTGCGATTCGGGAACGGCAGGTCGGGGCAGCGTAGCTCGGCACCGCAATGCGGTTTGCCGCAGGCAAGAAGCATTGTGGCAGAGAGCGGCTACGCGTGTCCCCGACGGTCCATGCCGAGCCCATCTCCTGAGTCAGCAGGTCGGGGCAGCGTAGCTCGGCGCCGCAATGCGGTTTGCCGCAGGCAAGAAGCGCTTGCATGGACCAGCACCGTCCGTCGGCCACGTCGGGCCGACCTACAACCCTTGAGAAGGTTGCAACATGGCATGACCTCTTTTCCTTTGCGCCCTTTGCTGCTTCGCTCCTTTGCGATCAAAAGATTTTGAATCAAACGAACCGCAATTTCTCCGATAGCCCAGGGATCGAGTGCTACTCCCGATAACGGTTGACGCGATAGCCGGCCTGTTCGACCAGACTGTCGCGCTGAGCGTGCTCAAGATCCTTCTCGACCATCTCGCTGACCAGATCGGCAAAGGAAATCTTCGGCTGCCAGCCGAGCTTGTCGCGCGCCTTGCTTGCATCCCCGAGCAGGGTTTCGACCTCAGCCGGGCGGAAATAGCGCGGATCAATCGACACGATGCGATCACCCGTCCGCGCTCGGCAGTCTTGCGGCGCGGCGGCTATCACACCATGTTCCTGGTCGCCGCTGCCGCGCCACTCGATTTCAATGTTCAGACAAGCGGCTGCGGCGTTGACAAAGTCGCGCACCGAATGCTGCTTGCCGGTGGCAATCACGTAGTCGTCGGGCTCATCCTGCTGGAGCATCAGCCACTGTGCTTCAACGTAATCGCGCGCATGGCCCCAGTCGCGCAGCGCATCGAGATTGCCGAGATACAGGCGCTCGTCCAGCCCGGTGAATATGCGCGTCAGGGCACGAGTGATCTTGCGCGTTACAAAAGTTTCGCCGCGCAGCGGTGATTCGTGATTGAACAGAATGCCGCTGCAGGCATACAGGCCATAAGACTCGCGGTAGTTGATGGTAATCCAGTGGCCGTAAAGTTTGGCCGCACCGTAGGGCGAGCGCGGATAAAACGGCGTGGTTTCGCGCTGCGGCATTTCCTGAACCTTGCCGAACATTTCCGAAGTCGAAGCCTGATAAAAACGCACCCGATCTTCCATGCCCAGAATGCGAATTGCCTCAAGCAGACGCAAAGTGCCCATCGCATCGCTGTTGGCGGTGTACTCCGGACTTTCAAACGACACCGCCACATGGCTTTGTGCGCCCAGGTTGTAGATCTCGTCAGGCTGCACTTCCTGAACAATCCGGATCAGGTTGGTCGAATCGGTCAGATCACCGTAGTGCAGCACCAGATGCGGGTCGCTTTCATGCGGGTCCTGGTAAATGTGATCAATGCGATCTGTATTGAACAGCGAAGCACGACGCTTGACGCCGTGCACCTCATAGCCTTTGGCAAGCAAAAGCTCGGCCAGATAGGCCCCATCCTGGCCGGTAATACCGGTAATCAGTGCGCGTTTTGACATGGGTTGGCTATTTATTGATCAAATATGTATTCAGTGCTTTCAGGTTCTTGAAATCCTTGTCGCCGGTGACAAAGGGTGTTTCAGGATCAATGGCCAGGCAACTGGCGGCTTGCAGTGCATCAGGTGTGCGCAGGCCGTGGTGGGCGCGCAGTTGGGTCGCCTTGTTGATGATACTTTGGTTCAGCTCCACGATGACTAGCCCCGGATCGCTGAAAAAGAGATCGAATTTTTCCAGCCGATCTTTACTACCCCGGCGAATGGGATCAACCCGGCATTCCAGCAGGCTTGGTGCGGATATAACCAAAGCGGGGTCGGTCTGCCTGGCGATCAATCTGGCAAGCACTTGCCGCGCTGAGTGTTGCAGCGCCGGGTCGCCCTCAATCAGGTAGATGACGGCGCTTGCATCAAGAAAGATCACGCCTGCCGGGTCCAGCCACCTCGTTCTTCCGCCAGTTGCTGGTCAATTTCGGCCTTGCTACGGCCGCCGCTTTCCGGCGTGTTGAGCAGCTTCTGCCAGAGAGCAGTTTGGGCCTGCGAGCCGCGCGTCAGGCGCTGATACTCGCTTTCACTGAGAATCACATAGCGCGGACGGTTGCGCTGAATGACATGAACCGGCCCCCGCTGCAGGGCCTCGTCGACTGCCGAAATGCCGCGGCGCTTGATTTCCTGGGCGGAGATGGTGTTTTCCATTGGGCTTTGCGGTACTTGATTTGGTACTTAGTTTAGCACGGGATGGTGGCGCTTTACACTCAATCCCGGACACCGATCAGCGGCAGAACGCGACTCAGAGCTTCAGTCAGGAGCGCCGGATCAGCAAGCCCGTCAACTTGTTGTGCTTTTTCCCTTGCGCCCTGAGCCCTGCGTTTTGAGCCATCTTTTAACATTCGCCAACCCCGGCCGCAGCCGGCTTGCCCAAAAAACCCGCGCCAAAAACCGCAGCTTAGTGCTTTCAGCCATAAACCTTGCCAGCGCATCGAGCTGCAGCGATGAAAACCCCAGCTCCTTGGGCCACTCGGGAATCTCCGGCGCCTGTTCAGGAATTTGCAGCGCTTCGCCTTCAGGTAATCGCTCATTCCAGCGCTGCCATTCATCGCGGTGCTGCCAGGTAACCGCTTCGGCCACCGCCTGAGCATGGGCATCCAATGCGCTGCTCTGTGATTTGTGATCGGCGGGCACGGCCGCCAGGTACCGATACAGAAACGGCACCAGCGCTGGTTTTCTTGCCGCCATCCGGCGGATGAGTTCGAGTTCGGACAAGGCCAGCGAGGGATTGACTTCGATTGTTCCCGCATCAAGTGATTCACCCAGACCCAGCCAGTCGGCAAAGAAGACGCTTTCCAGCGTGCTGCTTTGCCGGCGATAGGCCCGCGCCACCAACTCTGCATCACATTTGGCGACCTGCTGGTGCAAGGCATGAAGTTCGTAGGGCAGGCGGTAGCCATCGTTCACCCAGTCCTCAATCCCGCCTGCTGTTCCACCCTTGGCGCGATGCTTGTATAGCGATATCAGCTGGCCGACAGGATCACGCAGAATCAGCAGCAGCGACACGGTCGAAACGCCAGCTGACTTGAGAGTTTCGGTCAAACGTATCAGGCGGTCTTCCTGTGCCAGCGGAGCCAGCAGGTGTTCGCTGGAAATCAGCAGCCGCCGGCCATTGTTCTGGCGCGCATGTAAAACGACTTGCCCGACCCAGCGGCTGACCGCATCCCAATCGTCAGCTTTCAGCCATGAAGCCAACACTCGACCATTTCCGGCTGAAATCTGGCCGTCGCGCATACAGCGCTCATCATGCGGCGTGCCGTGCGGAAAGACGATGCCGTTTTGGCCCAGCAGATCACGATGCCTAACGCACAGATGCTGCAGAAACGAGGTGCCGGTTTTCTCCGGCCCTAGATGTAGAAAGGCGCGCAACTCCTGGATGGTTTTCGCGCTCATCCGGGTTTAATAGCCCAGCGGAGCCAAGTCGCGGTCGAGCAGCTTGGAGAGCAGTTCATGAGACGGGCGATAATGATTCCGAATACGCTGGCGGAGTTCATCAGTCAGCTTGATCTGAGATTCGCGCCGCCGCTCCAGGCGCTTTTTCGGGTTGATTGAGTGGAAACCGGCGAGCGTATTTCTGAGCACCTTTTGCGTAGTCTTTCGTGTGCCGTGGAACCGTCCCGCTGGCCAGACCAAGCCTAAAAGCTTCACGCTTTGCGCGTTGGCGCGTGCCATTGCATCGAACGGCGCCAGACGCCAGGTATTCGGCAGCGTCTTGCGGGTATTCATGCCGTCGGCCCTCAGCATGGACCCCGGCTCAAACGCCTCAAGCTGCATGAATTCTTTCAGTTCAGTCCAGAACCTCAGCGTGGCGATGTCTTCCATCAGCAAAACGCACACGTTCTCCTGACCCAGCTCACGATACAGCTCATCGACCCAGGCGCCCAGGTCCAGCGCCGGCCGCCTGCTGGTCAATTGCTGTTCGACGTGACGCTCAAAGTCTGCCTGCGATGCGCCAAAGGTTGAACTGGCACCCTGCGCATAGTTAGAAGCCATGCGTTCGGCCGGGTTGCGCAAAACAATCAGGGTTTTAACCTTTCCCGCCGCCCATATTTCATCGGCAAACCGGCGCAGAAAATGAATGATTGGGCGCGCCTGGAAGCGATTGCGACCGCTCAAGCCTTCCGAACTGACAATATATCGATCAATATCCGGATGCTGTGTGCACCCATATTCCAGGACCCGATCCGCCCATGCCCTGGCCGCCGGAAGATTGCCGCGTAGCCGTGCCCCAACCGGTGCCAGCGCTTGAAAACGCTTGGCAAAGTTCTCTGGAACACCCAGGTCTACTCCAGTACCCAGGTAGCCCGGATCAGTGCACAAAACTTTCCGCTGAAGAGTTGTACTGGCGCATTTCCCAAGGCCAATATGGAAGATCAGATCAGGCATCAGACTAGTCCAAGCTTTTCCGCATGATGACGGTACCCTTGGAGCATAGGCCATATAAAAAACGGCCGGCAAAATGCTCTACTGGCTTCCACAAGGGCAGCAAGAACTGGGGCAAACGGCTGATGAAATGACTACTTAAAATAAACATTCCACGGCGAGATACCAGCTCAAAACGATTTTCCTTACCCATGTTTATAACTTCAGAAAAGCCATAAAGAACCGGATGGCCAGGTCTTTTCAACGGAAAGCCTGTGGTTGCAATATCGATTGAAACCAGTCCGCCCGGGGATACCAGTCGGAACTTCTCTTTGAGAACTGCGTTTGCCAACTTTTTTGTGCGCAGTCGGTTGAGTACTCGGGTCGAAAACACAAGGTCAAAACTGTTGCCTTCCAAACCTGTTGCCTCGCCCGGTGCCACGATAAAGGTGAGATTCGGTCGTTCACCGAGCTTGTTCTTTGCCTGCTCAATCATGTGTGGTGAAGGGTCCAGCGCCGTAACATCAAAGCCGCGCTCAGCCAGCTCAATCGAAAACCGCGCTGTGCCCGCACCAATCTCAAGCACACGAGCGCCGGGTGATAGCAACCCAACGGCATGCTCCAACTGACTACGCTCAAGCTCGTGGATTGCTTTTCCACTGGTGGATTGAAATCGTATTTCGTCATAGTGGCGAGCATCTCGTTCAGTATAGGCTGTTGCTTCTTGTTTATTCTTCAAGGCTGCGGTCCTCGCATAGCGTTTTATGAATAGATTCTGGCAAACATTGCCGGTTGCTATTCGAAAAGTATGTCAGCTAAATCAGGGTGGTTGACTTCCCTGTCACTCAAGTTCAACGGTTTATTTGCAAGTTTGAGATTGTAAATCTGATCGCGTCGGCGCTGCCATTGAATATGGCGAGCCGAAACTCTGACCGGAATTGACGAAAGTTCTGCCGCTTTTGCCAAAGCCAGGCGGTGTTTTCCAGTCAAAAATAACAGTTCTCCCTTAGGCCCAATACAGATGTAGAACGGATCAATCGAACGATTGGCCCAGGAATAGATCGGATAATGGCCGGCTCGAAACGATCGAAAAATGGGCTTGTAACTCGTCTCCGACAGTTGTTCGGCTAGCTCATGGATCTTCGGGTTATTGTTACTAGCAATAGATGACGCCTCAAACTTTAACTTGAAAGCATGCACCACCAATTGGTACCTGTCAGGAAGTTTTATAGTGCGTTCCCAATGCCGGCCATCCGTGATCTGGCCACAGAGATAATACTTGCGTTTATTTACGAAGCTGGTCGGGGCAATCGACTGTTGAATGGCATTTGGGTCAATGTTTATCATCCGATCTGGACGGGCCGGACAGGAATAACGCAGTCGATGGATGCCGTGAAGGCCAAGTGCAACAATATCGATCACAGTCAGATACGGCCATCGAAAAGCTGTTTTCAGTAGTTTGATCATTCTTGTAGGGTGAGCCAGGCAGTTATTTTTCAGCAATCTGCTTTTGATTTGTGCACAAACTCGATCAGCAGATAGTCGTTGGCAAGTTCGCCGACGATTTGCGCATGCGGGTTGCGTTCATGCGAGCGCATGATATCTTGGTTTTTTCTGGATACGGTCGTCATGCAGCGAAAGCCGGATCGCCAGGCGATGTGGTACATGATCTGATTCATTATCCGGCCAATTCCCTTGCGCTCAAAAGGCTGGTCGATCAGCCGGCCGACAAAGCACTTCCGGTTCCAGAAACAGCGCAAAAAGAAATAGCCGATAAGTTGCTGCTTGTGGAATGTGCCGAACATCAGAAACGCCGAGTTTGCGTACATGCGCTTGAGACTTTCATGATCGAAACCGTGCGGCTGAAAATACTCCAGACGCACTTTACCCTGGCGTTCAATCAGGTCATGCAGCGCCTCCAGATCGGCCTCGCCCTTGAGCCAGGCCTTGGACAGCGGCGGACGCTGGTAGGGCGCGGCCGGCTCCTCGCCGATCAGGGTGATCGGCCCCTCGTGGCCGTACTGCCTCAGCAGGGCGGCGGCGGTCCCGCCCGCATGTCCCGCGCCGATGATCACGATCCGCTTTGTCATGTGCGCCTTATAGCGGGCGATGCGGCCGCGTCAGCCATGCCGGCGCACGGAACTTTGCCACGGGCCCGGGGATTGGATCAGAATGCCCGACGGCCTGTCGCGAACCTGTGCGATCAGCCGCGTACGCCACACCCGAACCTCCGGAGCGACTGCAGGCATGGCCAGACTCATCCTGTTCGGCGGCGGCGGCGACCTGGCGATGCGGATGCTGCTGCCCTCGCTCTATTTCCTCGAGCGGGACGGCCTGTTGCCCGAGGGCCTGGCGATCATCGGCGCGGCCCGAAGCGAGCAGCCGCGCGAGACTTACCTCGACCAGGTCCGCGCGGCGGTCCGGGGCCGTTTCGCCGATGAGTTCGAAG
>CALEIM010000093.1 GCA_937876395.1 uncultured Wenzhouxiangella sp.
TTCGACGCACGCAGCGGCGAACTGCGCTGGGCCTGGGATGCGCTGCGACCCGACGCCAGCGCGCCGCTGGCGCCCGGCGTCGATCACGATCCGGATACCCTCGATGGTCAGACTGGATTCGGCGATTGCGCTGGCCACCACCACCTTGCGCTGGCCCGGTGCGGCCGGCTGGATGGCCGCATCCTGTGCCCTCGCATCAAGCTGGCCGTGCAGCGGCCAGAGGCTGACCGATTCGGGCAGACGACCTTCCAGCCGTGCGCCAAGACGGCGAATCTCGGCCATGCCCGGCATGAATACCAGCACGGATCCGGATTCCTGATCGATCGCTTCGAGCACTACCGATGCGGTATGTGCTTCGAGCGACCGGCGCCGGCTATCTGGATGGTAATCAGGCCGGTAGCGCAGTTCGACCGGAAAGCTGCGACCGTCGGCCTGAATGACGGGGCAGTTGCCGAGCAGGCTGGCCAAAGCGGAGCTGTCCAGCGTGGCCGACATCACAATCAGGCGCAGATCCTCGCGCAGCGCCTGCTGAACGTCCCGCGCCAGCGCCAGACCAAGATCGCCCTGAACGGAGCGTTCGTGGAACTCGTCGAAAATGATCGCCGCGTAGTCGGAAAGCTCCGGTTCGGACTGGATGATGCGGGTGAGCACACCTTCGGTGACCACCTCGATACGGGTGGCACCGGAAATTTTGCTGTCCAGACGGCTGCGATAGCCGATGGTTTGACCGGCGCGCTCGCCGAGCTGACTAGCCATGTAGCGGGCGGCTGTGCGCGCCGCCAGGCGACGCGGCTCAAGCATCAATATGCGCCGCCCCTGCCGCCATCGGGCGGCAAGCAAAGCGGGTGGTACGCGGGTCGTCTTGCCGCTGCCGGTCGGCGCCTGGAGGACAACGCTGGACTCACGCTCCAGGGTCGTTAGCAACTCAGGCAGGACGGTATCGATCGGCAGCATCGAGGTTGGATGGTTGATGCAATCAGCTCTCGTTTTCGGCACTCGGGCGGCCCGATGAGTCGGCCAGCAGGACCGATAGCGGTCGGGCGGGTAACGGCATGGCGATGCCGGCCGCGTCGAATGCATTTTTGATCTCGGCGCTGAGCGAATTGCGCAACGGGGTGAAGTCCGTACGCTGGGCCCAGGCCGAAAACTGGATTTCGAGTGACGCCGCTCCAAAGCGCAGAAAACTGAACTGCGGTGCCGGATGGTCCAGACACAGCAGGTTGTCGTTGGCCACACGCATGAGAAGCTCGCGCACCTGGTTGATATCGGACTGCCAGGTGATATTGATCAGCAGGTCAAGCCGCCGTATGGGGAAGCGGGTGAGAGTCGTGACCTCGCTTTTGATCAGCGTTTCATTCGGAATCCGAACGTACAGATTGTCATACGTGCGCAGCTTGACCGACAGTGCGTCGATGGACAGCACTTCACCGCTGATGCCGCCGACTGCAATCTCGTCACCAATCTCGAAGCTGCGCTCGCCGATCAGAAACAGGCCGCTGATCAGGTTCGATGCCGTCGTTTGTGAGGCGTAGGCGACTGCGACCGTGAGGATGCCGGCCGCCCCCATGATGACCGCCAGGCTGAAACCGAGCTCGCGCAAGGCCGAGGCCAAAAACAGCGCCAATATTGCATAGAAGACGCCGCGCCGGGAAAGCTGCAGCGCCTGGGCCGACAGGTGCTCGCCAAGCAGCCGCCGAAGCAGCCGGCTGGCAAGCGTGGCCAGAACCAGGCCGACAATCAGCAGCGTTGCAGCGCGCAGCAGCGCCAGCGCCGCGGCGTTGGTCAGTATGGATTCGAGCGCATTCATGGATTCCCGCCCTCGCCAAACAAGGCATTGAAAACGCGCAGAACCGGGTTGCTGCGACCAGGCTCCTGACGCGGTCCGGACAGCAGCGTGAGAGATTCGCCGGCCCTCGGCAAAAGGCCCTTGATGGTCACGCGGGCGTTATCGTCTGCCTGTTCACGCACCAGGCTGAGCTGCTGCGTCCACAGGCTGCCGTCGGCCGCGCCATACAGGCTCAGCAGCGGAACCGGCAGGCTGATTCGATCGAGCTTCAGCGGCATCTCGGTTGCGTTGCGGATCGACAGGGGGGTGATGGCCCGGTGCGGTCGGCTCGGCAGTGTTTCGACTTGATCAAGCGCATGGCTGCGATCAGACAAGTACAGCTCGCCGCTGCGCGTGTTGGGTCCGAACCAGGTTTTCGACAAGGGCTGGGAGGTCACTTCACGCAACGGCACCGCCGATGTTCCGGCCACAATACGGACGCTGACCGGTGTCGACAAATAAAAGGTGATCTCTCCATGGCCAGGCAAAAACACTGGCTGGTAGGGGCGCACGACAATCGGCCGACTGGCCAGCGCAGGCTCGAAGCGTAGCTGGGCGCCGGCTTCAGACTCGATATAGCGCTCATCGAATCGATCGGGCAGCCCATCGCGAAGCTGGCAGCGCGAAAGGCTGTCGCTGTCGTGCTGCTCACGGTCGATCGCCACCAGCCAGGCCTGGCTGGCGCGGCCGACGGTCAGATTGAGCGGGCCAAGCTGCAGCTCCAGGCTGCTGTTCACGTGCACTGTTTGCTGCTGCCACCATGCGGATTGTTCCGCTTCGGCTGTACTTTTCTTTTTCATTGTCGAGAAGTCCCTGCCTGGTCTGCGTTTGCATTTGCCGTCACCCCGGCAATCCAGATGATTTGAGATTTTTCTAAAGAGGGCAAGGATCTGCATCCTCTTCATGGAATATAATTTGCGATCGCGCTACGCGCTTATATAAATGGGAGCGCTTGGTGATTCCGGAAACAGCATCTGAGTGAGAGTGCTATATCGCGATGCACCTCATTGGGCCCGTGGTAATGGTTAGCAATCTGGTCAATGCCGTAATGCCCTCACGGCTCCCAAGAAAATGTATCTCTGAGAATAGTGGCGCGCCTCGCTCGGAGGCGCGCCATAATAGTTTTCAGGGCAAAGGGCCGGCGTGGCAGAAGAAACTTGTTCCTCCGCTGCCCGATCCATAGGGGTTGGTTGCTGATATATTTACATTAATGGTTTGTGAGGTCGCACAGTTGCCGCTCATGGCTAAACCACTCCCACCGTCGCCATTGCTCGCGCTCCATATTACCGAAGTTGGCCCTTGAGAATCGTAGCCACTCAAAGTACAGATGTAGGCGCCATACCCAAGGCTTAGGCAGGAAGCACTGCCAGCTGTTGGCGCGTTGGCGCCATGAGTTGTGAGCATGATCTTTGAATACTGCGATAATGTATTGTTGGCTGTTTCAAAATACGAATACCCTCCTGTCGGCTGTGGGCACTGACCTGCAGTGCCGCCGGTCGTCGTGCCTTGGGCATGGTGGCCGCTGGAAGAAAGAAAGGGGCCGCCTGAGTCGCCGAAATCAATGCAGGCAGTGGTTCGGGTCATGCCGGACAACGGGACCCCGCTGATGGTCACATTGACGCCGATTGCCTTGACAATTCCACATTTCACACCGGTCGTGATGCCGTAGCGGCATACGGTCGAGTTCACCGGCGATATTTTGAGGCCTGACAAGTTCCCGGTAATGCTCAACGTGCCGCCGCTGTAATTGTTGATACTCGGCATTGGAGTCCAGTTTGAGTTGGTTTCAACCCATGCGCGATCCGAGTTCGTCCAATCGGACTGGCCGTAAAATCCCTGGCTTACCCCGTTATAGCCGCTGACTTGGTCCAGGTAATGTCCACAGTGGCCAGCGATAATATACCCATCGGTGATGGAAAGCCCAATAGAGCAGGGGTATCCTTGCGACGTGTTGTCGCTCTTATCCCCGCCTCGGATATCATAGGTCACCACAGGAAACTCATCGACCGCATCGAGGACGACGACGAACTCGCCTGGAGCGTGATCGCCCGCGGCAAGGCGCACCTGCTCGAGGGCGACGACGCACGGGACGCCGAGCACCTGCGGCTGCGTCCGTGGGTGGCCTCCCGCAAGTTCAACGTCGTCGCGATCCACGTCGACGAGATCAGCGGCCGGCTGTTCCACCTCGCGCGGCCGTGGCGGCACATGATGCCGGAGGACGACGCCTGAGCACTGACCTCACCCTGGACGACGCGGTCGTCTGGCACCGGGTCACGACCTCGGGCGACGACGCCGTGCGCAGCCACCTGCAGGACCTGCTCGGTCGGGAACGAAGACGGTGGGGCGCCTGTGCCCCCGGTCGAGCCGGGTGTCCGGGAGATGACTCCCGCGGCGTCGAGTCCAGGTCCAGAACTACCGGTCAGACCAGGTCGGCGGCCGCTTCTCCAGGAAGGCGTTCTTCGCTTCCTGCGCCTGCTCCGTCATGTAGAAGAGGAGCGTCGCGTTGCCGGCCAGCTCCTGGATGCCGGCCTGCCCGTCCACCGCCGCGTTGAACGCGCTCTTGAGGCAACGGATCGCCAGCGGGGTGTGGCCGAGGATCTCGTGCGCCCACTTCACGCCTTCGGCTTCCAACTCGGCGACCGGAACCACGGCATTGACCAATCCCATGTCGAGCGCCTGCCGGGCGTTGTCAGGCAAGGTCTGCCCCAACGCTAGCCCCGGGAAAAGAGCCAGCGCTACGACCAGCGCCAAGAGCCTGACGAAAGGTAGCGCCGGTTGTGTGGTGGCGATCGCCGGTACGTGGTTGACTCGCGTGTGCATGTGGAACCTCCCCGTGACACTGTCGACGTTCTCACCGGAACCCGATCAAGCCGCCTACCGTTCGACGGGGTGCGTGACCGAGCGTCCATCCAGTATATGAGAGGGTCGGTGTTAGTTGGGTTTGAGAGTCCTACCGTCGAGTAGATCGGTGTGTTCGGGACGCAGGAACGTCTCGGAG
>CALEIM010000094.1 GCA_937876395.1 uncultured Wenzhouxiangella sp.
GTCGAACTTGCGCTTGAGCCAGTCGACCCATTGGGTGCGGCTGTCGGAGCGATAGGCTGACGGCATGCTGGTGCGGGGGCAAGGGTCACCGGCCTGAGAAGGCCGTCTCCGCTAAAATGGACGACATGAGCGATCTGTTTGCACCAGAGGTGGACGATCAGGTGCCATCGGGACCGCTGGCCGATCGCCTGCGGCCGATCGATTTCGACCAGGTGGTCGGCCAGGATCATCTACTGGGCAGGGATGGGCCACTGCGGCGCATGATCGGCTTCGGCCGCGTCGCCTCACTGGTGTTCTGGGGGCCGCCGGGCACAGGCAAGACCACGCTGGCGAGGCTGCTGGCGCAGGTCGGCGATCTCGAGTTTGTCCAGATCTCGGCCATCTTCTCAGGCGTGGGCGACCTCAAGAAGATTTTCGAAGCCGCCCGGATCCGCCGCCGCACCGGCCAGGGCACGCTGCTGTTCGTCGACGAGATACACCGCTTCAACCGCGCCCAGCAGGACAGTTTTCTGCCGTACGTCGAAGACGGCACGATTACGCTGGTGGGTGCGACCACCGAGAATCCGTCTTTCGAGCTCAATGGCGCGCTGCTGTCGCGAGTGCAGGTGCTGGTCTTGCAGCGCCTGGATCACGCGGCCCTCGATCGCCTGCTCGCTCGGGCCGAAGCGCATGTCGAGCGGCCGTTGCCCGTCGATGACAAAGCACGCGGCATGCTGCTGGCCATGGCTGACGGTGACGGGCGCTATCTGCTCAACATGGCCGAGGCGATTTACGAGTTGGCCGGCGATGGCGAGACGATTGACAGCCAGCGCCTGGCCGAGCTTGTCCAGCGGCGGGCGCCAGCCTACGACAAGGATCGCGAGGAACACTTCAACCTGATTTCAGCGCTGCACAAGAGCCTGCGCGCTTCTGACGCCGACGCCGCCCTGTACTGGCTGGCGCGTATGCTCAGCGGTGGCGAGGACCCGCGCTACATCGCCCGCCGTCTGATTCGTTTTGCTTCCGAAGACGTGGGCTTGGCCGATCCCCAGGCGCTGGTCCAGGCCCTGGCCGCGCGTCAGACCTACGAGGTGCTGGGCTCGCCGGAGGGCGAGCTGGCCATCGTCCAGGCGACCGTTTATCTGGCCACGGCCCCGAAATCCAACGCCCTGTACCGCGCGGCGGGCTCGGCCTGGAAGCTGGCTAGGAAAAGCGGGTCGCTGATGCCGCCAAAGTCGATCCTCAACGCCCCGACGCGGCTGATGAAAGATATTGGCTATGGCCGCGACTACGTCTACGACCATGACGTCGAGGATGGCTTTTCCGGCCAGAACTGCTGGCCTGATGAGTTGGAGCGGCAACGCCTGTATCGACCGGTCGAGCGCGGCTTTGAACGCGAAATCGGCAAACGCCTGGCCTGGTGGGCCCGCCGGCGAAGTGGCTGATGCTAAACCAGCAGCCGTTGGCAACAGCATCGTGCGACAATTTGCATTAAAATAGCAGGGTTGTGACTTGTATCACCCAACTGCGAGGTATCGGAGTATGAGCCGACGCGAATCGGATGACATCTATCTATTCATGAACAGCGACACGGTCAAGCGAGCCGAAGAGCTGTGCGCTTCCATGTCGAGCACGCTGGACCTGGACCGTCGGGGCCAGGTCGTTCGTTGTGATGGTGCGCTGTCAGATCTGTCTCAGCCCGGCAATCGCTTTATCAGGGTGAAGGTCGTCGATAAATCCGGCGATGGTGACGAGCTCACTTTGATCTCCGACACCCCCCTGCCGGCAACGTCCAACGCACTGCTGGTCTATCGTCGTGGCCTCGAACGTGAACTGAAATACCTTGGCCGCCACGGTGAAACCCGTCTTGGCAAGCGCCAGGAAGACGAAAGCGAGGCCCGGTACATTACCACCTACACGATTCTGCGCGACGTTCGCGAACGGAGCTGACTGCTATTGATTCAGCGCCCCGCGAAACGCCCACATCACGATTGCCAGCAGCCACAGAGCGCATAGCAGGTCAATTGCCGTTGCTCCATAGTAGACCCCGTCGATGCCGAGTAGCCGGGGCAGGGTGAGCATCACCGGCACGTACAGCAAGAGCTGGCGCGACACCGAAACCATCGTCGCCTTGCCCGGCTGCTCAATGGCCGGCAGCAGGGCCAGGGCGGTGAACACGACCGGCAGAATGGGCAGCACCAGAATCAGCACCCGGAAGCGAAACAGATCCAGCGCCTCAAGCCCGGCACCCGGCAGAACCAGCGACAGCGTGGCCTCGGGCGCCAGATGCATGAGAATCCAGACCGGCACGATCATGGCAACTCCGGCGGCGACAAAGGTCCAGTACATCTGGCGCACCCGGTCCCAGTGGCCAAACCCGTAGTTGATTCCGGCGACCGGCTGAAAGGCGCGCATCAGCCCAAACAGGGGCGTGAGCATGAACAGCAGGATCCGCCAGGCGGCGCCGAAGAAGGCGATATCTGCCTCGCTGCCGATGCGGCTGAGCACGTTGAATACCACCAGGGCCTGGATCAGACCGGTTGAACTTTGAATCAGCGCCGGCGTGCCCAGATTGACGATGCGCCGGGTCAGTGCGCGTGGCAGTCCAAAACTGCGGGTGTCGACCGGGTAGCTGGCCTTGCCGCGCGCAAAGCGCAGCCAGACCAGCAGCCCGCCGACCGCGCCGCCGATATTGGTCGCCCAGGCCGCGCCGGCCACGCCCCAGTCGAACACGACGATAAACAGCGGTGTGAGCACCGCGTTGACCAGCAGACCGACGGCCATATAACCCGCCGCCAACTTCATTTTGCCTTC
>CALEIM010000095.1 GCA_937876395.1 uncultured Wenzhouxiangella sp.
GGGTTATTGGTGCCCAGGGGGAGACTCGAACTCCCACATCCTTTCGGACACTAGCGGTTGCGGTGTTACGCCCGTGCTTCTTTGCGCTGCGCGCAAAACCGCCCGCGCTCCACGATTTGTTTCTATCGCTTCAGGTGCACGAGGCTGGTGATTTGGAGGGTTATTGGTGCCCAGGGGGAGACTCGAACTCCCACATCCTTTCGGACACTAGCACCTGAAGCTAGCGCGTCTACCAATTCCGCCACCTGGGCCGGTGGAAGCGCGGCATTATAGTCCAAGGCCGCGTGACTTGCCAATCCTTTGATCGCAATTTTTGGGGCTGAAAAAAGAAAGCGGCCGGAGTGCGTGGGCTCCGGCCGCTGTTTAGGTGTGGCCCAGGCAAGGGGGGAACCTGGGCCACGATCTGGATGGGGAAGGGGGGAACCCCGGTCCAGAGTCTGCAATTCTACGTGGTGAAAACTGCCTGTCAAGGGGGAGTTCTCATTATTGTGATGAAGCTCTCACTATATTTGGGCTGGCAGCGGGTTTGCGGCTCACCGGACCGGCGTTCCCGAGCGGCGGCGGGCCGGTCGGGGCGCCAAACTACGGTCTTCGGGGGGTATAATCACGTCCCTGATTTCACTTGTCCGGACGGCCCTTTTCATGGATTTCAGACTGACCGAAGAGCAGCAGATGATTCAGGCTGCTGCACGCGATTTTGCGCGCGGTGAAATTGCCCCGATTGCCGCGGAGTTTGACGCCAGCGGGGAGTTTCCGTTGGCCACGGTGACGCGCATGGGCGAATTGGGCCTGATGGGCATCGAGGTGCCGGAAGCCTATGGCGGATCCGGGCTGGATACCATTGGCTATGCCCTGGCGATGATGGAGGTTTCCGCGGCCGATGCCTCGCACGGCACGATCATGTCGGTCAATAATTCTCTATTTTGCAACGGCATCCTGACGCATGGAACCGAAGAGCAGAAGCAGCGCTACGTACGCGCGATTGCTTCCGGTGAGGCCATCGGTGCCTATGCGCTGACTGAGCCTCAGTCCGGTTCGGATGCGGCCAATATGAAGTCGCGCGCTGTGCTCAGCGCGGACGGCAGTCATTACGTGATCAATGCGCGCAAGTCCTGGATCACGTCCGGTCCGGTGGCCCGCTATATGGTGCTTTTCGCCGTTACCGATCCGGAGGCCGGCTCTCGCGGTATTTCGGCTTTCATCATTGATGCCGAAGCCGACGGCTATCATCGTGGCAAGACCGAGCCCAAAATGGGCATCCGCGCCTCGGCGACCTGCGAGATCGAGTTGAGCGATTACATCTGCCCGGTTGAACAGCGGCTTGGCGATGAAGGTCAGGGCTTCAAGATTGCCATGGGCGTGCTGGATGCGGGGCGCATCGGCATTGCCTCCCAGGCTGTCGGCATTGCCCAGGCCGCCTATGACGCCAGCCTGGAATACGTGCGTGAGCGCAGGGCCTTTGGCCGCGAGATAGGCACTTTCCAGATGATTCAGGCCAAGCTGGCCGACATGAAAACCCGTCTTGAGGCGGCTCGACTGCTGACCTTGAGTGCGGCCTGGACCAAGATGCAGGCCGTTGCCAGCGGAAGCCGTTTTACCACCGAAGGGTCGATGGCCAAGCTGTTTGCCTCGGAGTCGGCCATGTGGATTGCCCATCAGGCCGTGCAGATCCACGGCGGCATGGGGTACAGCAAGGAGATGGCGGTAGAACGCTATTTCCGCGACGCCAAGATTACCGAAATTTATGAAGGCACCAGCGAGATCCAGCGGCTGGTCATTGCCCGTTCTGAGACGGGTCTGCGTTAACCTCTGAATCAACGTCGCGGGCGAGTGGCTGGCGGCCGCCGGAGCGCAGAATGCGCAGTGTATGAGGCCATACACGACAACTCCGGGCACCGTTAAACGCTGATGCAGCATTGATCAGAACTTCACAGGCAATTAATGGAGCGTGTCGGAGACATGATGATGAGCTACGGCAGTGATGACAAGCGGGCGATCGTTGATGAGGTGGCCGCCCGGGTGGAGGCCCAGGACGGGCACGAACATAACGTGGAGTTTGTTCGTCGATTTCTGCAACGGGTGCCGGCCACGGAGCTGGCCGAGATGTCGCCAGAGACTCTGGCCGCGCTGACTGCAGGTTTTATTGAATTTGCCCGCCAGCGGGTGGGCAATGAAGTGCGTTTCCGTGCCTTCAATCCGCGCCTGGACCAGCATGGCTGGGAATCGACCCACACCATCATCGAGATCGTCAATGACGACATGCCTTTTCTGGTCGATTCGGTCGTTCTGGCGCTTTCCGAACTGGGGGTCGCCGCTCGTTTGATTGTTCATCCGGTGATGCCGGTGGTGCGCGACTCCGACGGTCGGTTGATTGAACTTCTGGACGCCGATGGCGACGCTGATCGGACCGAATCGATGATGCATCTTCAGGTCGATCGCCAGAACTATCCGGACATGCTGGCCCGGATCGAAACCCGGATTCTCGCCGCTCTGACCGACGTGCGCCTGGCGGTTACCGACTGGCAGCCGATGGTCGCCGCGACGCGTGAAATTGCTGCCGCACTGCCGAAATCCCACGCCCATCTGGCGGATGATGCCCGCAGCGAAGCGCGGGACTTTTTCGAGTGGTTGACCGACGATCATTTCACCTTTCTGGGCTATCGCGAGTACCGCATTGAAGGCGAAGGCGAGGATCGGGTGCTGCGTGCCGTGGCCGAAAGCGGGCTGGGCATCATGCAGGCCGGACACCGCGATGCGCCGACCCGGCCGCTGAGCGAGCTTGGGCGTGGCGCGGATCGTCGTTCGCCCGATGACCCGATCATCATCACCAAAACCAACGCCAGCTCGAACGTGCACCGCGGCGGCTACATGGACTACATCTCGGTGCTGTATTTCAATGAGGATGGTCGGGTGTGGGCGGAAAAACGCCTGATCGGCCTGTTCACCTCCGGCGCCTACATCCGCCGCTGTCAGGACACCCCGCTGGTGCGCCGCAAGGTCGAAGAGGTGGTCAGCCGCTCGGGTCTGCGGCCCGGATCACACGCTGGCAAGTCGCTGATCCATATTCTCGAGACCCTGCCGCGCGATGAGCTGTTCCAGGCCTCCAGTGATGATCTGCTGGCGCTCAGTACGGGTATTCTCGATCTGCAGGAGCGCAGTCAGACGCGCCTGTTTGTTCGCCGCGAGCGCTTTGGACGGTTTTTCTCCTGCCTGGTGTTCATCCCGCGTGATCGCTTCAATACCGAAAATCGGGAAACGATCCAGAATATTCTCAAGCGTGCCCTCAAGGGTGAGCGGCTCGATTTTGCCGTTCAGGTTGATGAGTCCAAGCTCGCTCGGGTGCATCTGGTTGTGCGGCCGAAAGCCGGGGCTAACGTCGAATTCGATATTGGCCAGATCGAGGCCAAAATCAAGCAGGCCATTCGCTCCTGGGCCGATGGCCTGACCGAGATTCTGGTACGCGAGCACGGCGAAGAGCATGGCCTGGACCTGGCGCGGCGATTTGGTCGAGCCTTCCCGGTGTCCTACACCGACGATGTCTCGCCATATGTGGCCAGTTATGACGTGGTCAACCTGGCCAAGCTGCGCGATCTCGATGATCTGCGTATGAGCCTGTACAAGCCGGCCAAGCGGGGCACCGGGCTGCTGCGCTTCAAGCTGTTCAAATACGGTGAACCCTTGCCGCTGTCGGACGTTTTGCCGATGCTTGAGAATCTCGGTATGCGCATCGTGTCTGAGCGGCCCTATGAGCTGACGGTAAGCGGGGGGCAGACGGTCTGGATCCAGGATTTCGACATGCGCCCGCCCGGCGATGTCGAAGTCAGCCTGGAGCGGGTGCGCGACAAGTTCCAGGACGCCTTTGAGCAGGTCTGGCGGCGTCGCTGCGAAAATGACGGCTTCAACCGCTTGATCATGGCCGCCGGCCTGGACTGGCGGCAGATCAACCTCCTGCGCGCCTGTTGCAAGTACCTGCTGCAGACCGGTATGCCGTTTTCCCAGGCCTATATGGAACAGACCATGGCCGCCTGGCCGCTGGTCGCCCGGCTGCTGGTCGAGTACTTCGAGGCGCGCTTCGATCCGGCCCGGCTCAGTGACAGCCGCACGCAGCGGCAGCGCGCGCGCAAGGCGCTGGAACAGCAGTGCCTGGAGCTCAAGGTTGATTTTGACGACGAAGTGCTCGGCGAGTATCTCGATGAAGTGTGCCAGGCGCGCGAGAGCGGTCCCGAAGGTGCCGAGCCGGTGCTGCGCAAAACCATTCTGCGCGCGCTTGATTCGGTCAGTTCGGCTGACCAGGATCGCATCCTGCGCGGCTTCTGCGATTTGATTCGGGCGATTCTGCGCACCAATGCCTACCAACGCGATGCGCGCGGCGAAGCGCATGATTATCTGAGCTTCAAGCTGGACTCTGCGCAGGTTCCCGATCTGCCGCAGCCCAGACCGTATCGGGAAATCTGGGTCTACTCGCCGCGGGTCGAGGGCATTCATCTGCGCGATGGCAAGGTGGCACGCGGAGGACTGCGCTGGTCGGATCGGCGCGAAGATTTCCGTACCGAAGTACTCGGGCTGCTGCGTGCGCAAAGCGTCAAGAACACCATGATCGTGCCGGTCGGGGCCAAGGGCGGTTTTGTCGCCAAGCAGCTCCCCGAGGGTGAGGATCGGGATGCGGTCATGGCCGAAGTGGTCTACTGCTACCGCAGCTTCATCAACGGCCTGCTCGACATCACCGATAACCTGTCCGGTGAGGAGCTGGTTGCGCCGCGCGACGTGGTTCGGCACGACGACGACGATTCCTACCTGGTGGTTGCAGCCGACAAGGGCACGGCCACTTTTTCCGACGTGGCCAATGCGATTTCGGCCGAGCACGGCTTCTGGCTGGGCGACGCCTTCGCCTCGGGTGGTTCCAACGGCTACGACCACAAGAAAATGGGCATTACCGCGCGCGGCGCCTGGGAGTCGGTCAAGCGTCATTTCCGCGAACTTGGACACGACACCCAGCGTGAGGATTTCACTGTCGTCGGGATTGGTGACATGAGCGGTGACGTGTTCGGCAACGGCATGTTGCTGTCCGAGCATATCCGTCTGAAGGCCGCCTTCAACCACATGCATATTTTCATCGACCCGGAGCCGGATGCCGCGCGTAGCTTCAAGGAGCGCAAGCGCTTGTTTGAACTGCCCCGTTCAAGCTGGGCCGATTACGATGCGGAACTGATCTCTGCCGGCGGCGGCGTATTTTCCCGTCAGGCCAAGTCGATCGAGCTATCCGAGGAGGTCCGCGAATGGTTGGGCATCGAGGCGTCAAGCCTTGCCCCGCATGAGCTGATCAAGGCGCTGCTCAAGGCGCCGGTGGATCTGTTGTGGAACGGTGGGATCGGCACCTATGTCAAGGGTGAACCCGAGGCCCATTCCAGCGTCGGTGATTTGGCCAACAACCTGGTCCGGATCAACGGTGGCGAGATCCGCGCCCGCGTAGTCGGGGAGGGTGGCAACCTTGGTTTCACCCAGCTTTCGCGCATTGAATACGCCATGACCGGCGGCCGCATCAATACCGATTTCATCGACAATTCGGCCGGCGTCGATTGCTCGGACCATGAAGTCAATATCAAGATTCTCCTCAACGAAGCCGTTGAGCGGAAACTGATTGATCTGCCGGAGCGCAATGAGCTACTGGCTGAAATGACCGAGGAAGTCAGCCAGTTGGTGCTGCGTTCCAACTACTTGCAGAATCAGGCTCTGAGCATGATCGAGGCCATCAGCGGTGATCGGCTGGGTGCTGAAGCACACTTTATCGCCGTGCTCGAACGCCAAGGTGTGCTGGATCGTGATCTGGAAAATCTGCCGGACGACGAAGAGCTCCGGGAGCGTTTTGCGCGCGGCCAGGGTCTGACCCGGCCAGAGCTTGCGCTGCTGCTGTCGTACAGCAAGATCACCCTCTACCAGGATCTGATTGATTCCGACGTGCCTGAAGACAGCTATCTGTCGTCGGAATTGAACACTTACTTCCCGACCCCGCTACGCGAGCGCTTTGCCGACTTGATGCCGGAGCATCGCCTGTGCCGCGAGATCATCGCGACCAAGGTGACCAACAGCATTGTCAATCGAATGGGCGCATCTTTTGTCATGCGTACGCGCGAAGATACGGGCGCCGATTCGTCGATGATAGCCAAGGCATACACGGTTGCGCGGGAAGTTTTTGATGCGCGCCAATTCTGGCAGCAGCTTGAAGCGCTGGACAACAAGGTACCAGCTCGCCTGCAGCTTGAAGCGCAACTTGAAATGTGGAATCTGCTACGCCAGGTCACACGTCGTCTGATCAGTCTGCCTGGCGGCTATTCCATCAATATTGCCAGTGAAGTCGACCGTTTCAGGCCGGGCATCAGACGCTATCGGGATGCTCTGCCGAACATGCTCCAGGACGGATTCAAGGAGGAGCTGGAAAAGCGTCAAGACGCTCTGGTCGAGGCAGGCTTTACCCAGGATGTGGCACGCGACGTGGCCGGGCTGCGGTTTGTCGATTCCGCGCTTGATATTGTTGACGAGGCCGGCGAGCAGAAGCTCGAAGTCGAGCAGGTCGCGCGGGTCTATTTCCGCCTGTTCGACTTCATGAGCTTGAGCTGGCTACGCAAGCAGGTCGAAGAGCTGCCCGTTGAAGGCGCCTGGCATGCTCACGCCCGCGGTCACCTGCGTGACGACCTGTATCGCAGCCACCGTGAACTGACCCGGCGGATCCTGATCGAGGCCGGTGATCAAACCGATCCGGTCAGCGCCTGGCTGGACCGTCACCAGGCCGCGGTTTCGCGCGTCAGCCTGATGCTTGAGGAAATGCGCAATACCGCCGCGCATGAATATCCCGTGCTTCAGGTGGCAGTAAATGGCCTGGACCAACTGCTCAACGCTACGGCGCGCTGATATAGGCGGCCCCATGCGCATGGCCATCCTCGCCAGCACTCACCCCGGGTCGCAGGATGCGGCCCGCAGCTTGCGGGCGCGTTATGGAGAGGTGGCCCCGACGCAGGCTGAGGTGCTGGTCGTGCTCGGTGGCGATGGCTTCATGCTGCACACCCTGCATGAGCATATCGATCGCCGCTTGCCGGTGTTCGGCATGCGGTTGGGTGAAGTTGGCTTCCTGATGAACCGGTATCAGGAAGAAGGGCTGCCAGAGCGCATTGACGCGGCCCGTGAAGTGGCCCTCAATCCGCTGGAAATGCGTACCACGGACCGCAACGGGCGTGAACAGCGAGCGGTGGCCATCAACGAGGTCGCGCTGCTGCGCCAGACCAATCAGGCGGCCCATATCCGCATTCTGGTCAACGGTCGGGAGCGTCTGGAACGGCTGGTTGCCGATGGCGTTCTGCTGGCCACAGCGGCTGGCTCCACGGCTTACAATTTTTCGGCCCATGGGCCGATCCTGCCGCTGGGTACAGAGGCGATCGTGCTCACGCCAATCAGTCCGTTTCGGCCACGCCGCTGGCAGGGCGCGATCCTGCCAGCTTCCGCCGAGGTGCGTTTCGAAGTACTTCAGGATCGTCACCGACCGGTCAGCGCGACGGCCGATTATGACGAGGTCCGGGACGTCGTCAGCGTCGAGGTGCGCCAGAAAACCGACGTCGTGCATCGCTTGCTGTTCGACCCGGAGCACTCGCTGGAGGAGCGGATACTTTCCGAGCAGTTTCATCAGTAGGCTGGCGGCCAGGCCGCTATAATCGAGCGATGAATGACGACGTGGCCCCGCTTGTTCCACCCAAGCCCGACCCCCTGATCATCGGTATTTCCTCGCGTGCCCTGTTCGATCTGGATGAGTCTCACCAGGTATTCGAGCACGAGGGCCTGGAACGCTACATGGTCTACCAGCGAGAGCGTGAGGACGATGTTCTCGGCAGAGGGGTGGCCTTTCACCTGGTCGAAAAGCTGTTGGGCCTCAATGACGATGGCATGGACCATCCCGGCGTCGAAGTTGTCCTGATGTCGCGCAACAGCGCCGATACCGGGCTGCGCATCTTCAATTCGATTGAGCACTATGGCCTGAATATCGAGCGCGCGGTATTTACCAACGGTGCCAGCCCGGCCGACTACATCGAACCTTCCGGAGCCCAGCTTTTCCTGTCGGCCAACGATGCCGATGTGCGCCGCGTGCTGATCGCCGGCTATGCGGCGGCAACCATCCTGCCGTCAGCCATACGGGAAAACCGCTCCAGCCAGCTTCGGCTGGCCTTTGACGGCGATGCGGTGATTTTTTCCGATGAAGCCGAGCGCATCTACAAGGAACAGGGGCTGGCGGCGTTTTCCAGCAGTGAGCGGGCCCAGGCTTTGCGCCCGCTGGCGGCCGGTCCGTTCAAACGCGTTCTGGAGGGCATCCAGCGCATCCAGTCGGCCTATCCGGTGGAAGACAACCCGATCCGCACCGCGCTCATTACCGCCCGCTCGGCGCCGGCGCACAAACGGGTGATTTTGACCCTGCGCGCCTGGGGCATCCGCGTTGACGAGGCGATGTTTCTGGGTGGGCGCAAGAAAGCACCCTACCTGCGCTCGTTCGGCGCCGATATCTTCTTCGACGACCAGACCCTGCACACCGACCTGGCCAGCCTGGAAGTGGCCACCGGCCACGTGCCCCACGGCGTGGCCAATGAACTGAAGACGCCTTCGGAGAGTGGGGAGTAAGTCATACAGGAAGGACAAATACGCGCAGGTCGGGGCAGCGTAGCGCGGCGCCGCATTGCGGTTTGCCGAATGCAAGAAGCATTGCGGCAAAGCGCGGCCACGCGTGTCCCCGACGGGCGAAAGTGGTCAATGCGCGTGCTCTCGGCATCGACCGTCAAACACGCATAATCAGGAATGAGTATGCAACGATGAGGAATACGATAGATGCTGTATAGATTGCTATTGACGCTTCTCGCCCTGGTTCTGGTCATGCCTTTGGCGGCCCAGGAGAACGCGGAGGGTGATGCTGCAAGCGAAGATCAATCGGTTTCCGCTGACGAGTGGTCGGTGAATGAGCCGCCGGGCGACTGGAATGCGATCAGCATTGATACCGAGCGGGTGAGCTGGGCCGATGTGGATGTTCATCCTGATGGCCGGACTCTGGTTTTTCACATGCTCGGCGATATCTACACCGTGCCGATTTCGGGCGGTGAAGCCCGCGCTCTGACCAGTGACCTGGCCTGGAATTTCCAGCCGCGTTACAGCCCGGACGGCAGCAAGATCGCCTTTGTGTCCGACCGCAATGGCGCCGAGAACATCTGGATCATGAATGCCGACGGCAGCGGGCTTGAGCAGGTCAGCAAGGAACGCGATCATCTGCTGCACAATCCAGCCTGGTCGCCAGACGGCAACTACATCGCCGCGCGCAAAGGCTATGTGTCCCGACGCTCCATACCGGCCGGCTCCATCTGGCTTTACCATCGCGGCGGTGGCAGTGGCGTGGTTCTGGTTGATCGACTGCACGGCGACCAATCGCAGAAGAACATTGCCGAGCCGGAGTTCTCGCCGGACGGGCGCTACGTCTATTTCAGCCAGGACATGACTTCAGGTTCAGTCTGGCAATACAACAAGGACGCCAACGAGGGCATTTTTGCCATTCGTCGCCTGGACCGTGAAACCGGCGAAATTGAAACTGTTGTGTCCGGCCCCGGCGGCGCGATCCGGCCGGTCATTTCGCCCGACGGCCAGCAGCTCGCCTTCGTGCGACGCAATCCCACCGAACTGAGCTCGCGCCTGATGGTTCGTGATCTCGAGTCGGGAATCGAGCGCAGCCTGTACACCGCGCTGGATCGGGACAAGCAGGAAACGTCGGGCGATACTGGCAATTTCCCCGGCTTTTCCTGGACGCCCGATGGTGAGTCGCTGGTGATCTGGAGCGACGGCATTTTTCATCGCATCGGGCTGGACGGCAGCCACGAACCCATCGAGATTCGGGTCCGTGCCGACAAGCAGGTCCACCCGGCGCTGCAGCAGCAGGTTGAGGTCTCGCCTGAGAGTTTTCCGGTGCGCATGGCGCGTTGGACACAGCGCAGCCCGGACGGACGCTGGGCGATTTACCAGGCGCTCGGTTATCTCTGGTTGCACGATCTTGACCGGGACTCGCACCGCCGCCTGACCAGTCAGGACGAGCACTGGGAGTTTTACCCGCGCTTTTCGCCTGACAGCCGTTCGGTCGTCTACACCACCTGGCATGACGAGCAACTGGGTACGGTGCGCATCGCACCGATTGGACGCGGTCGGGGCCGAATTGTCAGCACTGAACCGGGCCACTACATCGAGCCGTCATTTTCTGCGGACGGTGAGCAGGTGAGCTTTGTGCGCAGCGCCGGTGGTTACCTGACGACACCAGCCTGGTCGGTGCGCACCGGCCTGTATGTGGCCGAAGCCAACGGCAGCGGCATGCGCCGGGTGCACGACAGCGGCAGCAGTCCGCAGTTTTCGGCCGACGGCGAGCGCCTGCTGTTTGCCCAGCGCAGCGGCGATGGTCTGGCTTTGAACAGCATAAATCTCGACGGCAATGAGCTGCGCGAACACTTGCTCGGCGAGTGGGTGACTGACTACCAGGTTTCGCCCGACGGGCGCTGGGTAGCCTTTACCGAACATTACAATGCCTATATCGCACCTTTCTTCCCGGCCGGCCGACGCCTGAGCGTGGGCGCCGAGAAGCGCGCCTTTCCGGTGGCCCGGCTTTCGGCTCGGGCGGGCGACAACCTGCATTTCACCGCCGACGGCACGGCCATTGGCTGGTCGCACGGCGCTACCCTCTACCAGCGCGAGCTGAGCGATGCGTTCGCATTTCTCGACGGCGCGCCGGAATCTCTGCCGGAGCCAGAATCCGAAGGTGTGCGCCTCGGCTTCGAGATTGAATCCGATCGCCATTCCGGCCGCCTGGCCTTGCTGGGTGCGCGTGTCGTGACCATGCGCAATGCCGCCGAAGAGCAGGAAATCATCGAAGACGGCGTGGTCCTGGTCGACGGTCATCGCATTCAAAGCGTCGGTGAGCGTGCCGACATCGAGATTCCGGACGGCTACGAGACGCTCGACGTCAGCGGCATGACTATCGTTCCCGGCCTGTTTGATGCGCACGCACACGGAGCGATGAGCAGCCGCCAGCTCACCCCGCAGCAGAACTGGAGCCAGCTTGCCAACCTGGCCTTCGGGGTGACCTCGATTCATGATCCATCCAACGACAACGCCGCCATTTTCTCGATGGCCGAACTGCAGCGCGCCGGGGAAGTGCTCGCGCCGCGCATCTGGTCGACCGGCCGGATCCTCTATGGTGCAATTGCGCCGGGCGTGACCGCCCAGGTGAACGATTACGATGATGCCGAGTTTCACGTCCGGCGGCAGCAGGAGCTCGGCGCCATCTCGGTCAAGAGCTATAACTATCTCCGGCGTGACCAGCGTCAACAGGTGCTGGAAGCCGGCCGCAAGCTGGGCATGATGGTGGTTCCGGAAGGCGGCATGCGTCTGGAACAGAATCTCAACCAGATTGTTGACGGACACACCGGCATCGAACACAGTCTGTCGATCAAAACCATCTACGATGACATCCGCCAGCTCTGGAGCCAGACCGACGTGGTGTATTCGCCGACCTTTGTCGTCGCCTACGGCGGTTTGATGGGCGAGGAGTATTTTTATGACCGTTTCAATGTCTGGGAGAATGAGCGGCTGCTCAAGTTTGTACCGAAATCAGTCGTCTATCCGCGCTCGATTCGCCGCCAGACCGCGCCGGACGAACACTACAACCACATGGCTGTTGCCGAGCAGGCCAAAGCGCTCAATGAACTCGGCGTTCCAGTTGTTATCGGCGCCCACGGACAGCTCGCCGGTCTGGCCGCGCACTGGGAGATGTGGGCCATGGTGCAGGGCGGTTTTTCACCCTGGGAGGCCCTGCGCGGAGCCACCATCGACGGCGCGAGCTACTTTGGAATGGACGCCGACATCGGTTCGATCGAGGCCGGCAAGCTCGCCGACCTGGTCATCATTGACGGCGATCCGCTCGATGACATCACCGACAGCCAGAAGGTGAGGTACACCGTGCTCAACGGACGTTTGTATGACGCGGCGACCATGAACCAGCTTTCACCCGATCCGGAGGAACGCGCGGAGCTGTTTTTCAAGAAGGAAGGTGGCGATGCCTGGGTGCCGGAAACGATGGACCGGTTGGAAACCATCGGCCGCGAGCGCGGCTGGCACCACCACTGAGCATTCGGAAAATCCCCGCCGGGCTTGTTGTCCCGGCGGGGATTTCTTTTATTAGCGTCGGCGGCGATTGTCGCGCAGTGTGCGGGCGCGTTCGATGATCTCCTCGCCGGTCAGTCCGTCGAGTGACTGATAAAGGCTGGTCATGCCGCCGCTCCAGGAGTTCGGGTCATAGGTGCCGAGAAAACGCAGCGCCGAGTCAAGCTGCCGGTACTGTTCCTGGGTGGTGTCCATCGCCATCAGCTCCAGGCTTTCGGCAAAGGCCTGCGGGCTTGAGCCGTCAACAATCATGGTCAGGCCAAAACCATCCTGCTGAGCTTCGCCCTGGATGCGCGGAATTTTCTTGGACGGATCGACATCATCCGGGCGGGGCAGTGGCTGCGGCTCTTCCTGGCGGCTGCGGCGAACGGTTCGATCCGTTTGGGCCGGCGCCGTTTCCAGAGCCTGCGCGGGCTGCTGCTCGGCAACCGGCTCTTCGTTCTGGCCGCAGGCGACCGCCAAGGCCAGGACGGCAAGGGTTAACAGGGTTCTTTTCACTTGTCTCTCCATCAATTGAATAACTGGAATTGAAGTACGCAGTCTTAGATAGCGTCCTTGATTATCGGTTCCGACGCATTGGCCGCAACAGCATAAAGATCATAGTCGTCTGATCGGGTGATGCGCACCATCAGCGCATCACCCGGACGGAACGCTCCGGCCTCGGCGACGATCACCTGGCCGTCGATTTCCGGGGCGTCGCCGTAGCTGCGTGCAATCGCGGTCGTGCCCTCAACGCTGTCGACCAGAACGGGTTCAATGGCACCCACCCGACGCGCCAGGCGCCGGGCGCCGATTTCGCGCTGGCACTGCATAAAGCGATGCCAGCGTGTTTCGGCAATCTCGGCCGGCACCGGCTCGGCCAGGGCATTGGCTGCGGCACCGGCAACCGGCGAATAGGTAAAACAGCCGACGCGGTCCAGTTCGGCCTGCTCCAGCCAGTTGAGCAGCTCTTCAAACTCGGCATCGGTCTCGCCGGGAAAGCCGACGATAAACGTCGAGCGAATGACCAGCTCCGGGCAGATGCTGCGCCAGCGGCGGATGCGTTCCAGAGTGTTTTCAGCCGCTGCCGGCCGGCGCATGGCCTTGAGTACCCGGTGGCTGGCGTGCTGAAAGGGGATGTCCAGATAGGGCAGGATACGGCCGGCGGCCATCAGCTCCACCAGGCCGTCGACATGCGGATAGGGATAAACGTAGTGCAGGCGAACCCAGATATCCAGTTCACCGAGCGCGTCGCACAGATCGTGAATGCGCGACTGCCACTCCCGATCACGCCAGTAGTCGGTCTGGTATTTCAGATCGACGCCGTAGGCGCTGGTGTCCTGGCTGATTATCAGCAGTTCGCGCACACCGCGTTCGGCCAGTTGTTCAGCCTCGCGCAGAATCATGCCCAGCGGGCGGCTGCGCAGTTTGCCGCGCATTGATGGGATAATGCAAAAGCTGCACTTGTGGTTGCAACCCTCTGAAATTTTTAGATATGCATAGTGATCCGGGGTGAGTTTCAGACCGCCGGGCGGCACCAGGTCCATTCGCGGGTCATGCGGGCGCGGCAGGTGCTCATGGACCGAACGCAGCACGGCTTCGGCCTGCTGGGGGCCGGTGATGCCGAGCACCTTCGGGTGAATCTGGCGAATTTCCTCCGGCTTGGCGCCCATACAGCCGGTGACCAGCACCTTGCCGCTGTCGGCTAGTGCCTCACCGATGCTTTCCAGCGACTCTGCCTTGGCCGAGTCGATAAAGCCGCAGGTATTGACCACTACCAGGTCCGCGTTCTGGTAGCTGGGCGCAATCGCATAGCCCTCGCTTCTGAGGCGCGAGACGATGTCTTCGGAATCAACCAGGGCCTTGGGGCAGCCCAGCGATACCAGGCCAACCGATGGGCGCTTTGCGATTTGGGGGTCTGTCATGGGGGCGTATTCTACCCTTGTTGGTGGTTTGCCCGAACGGCTTGAATCAGCCGCCTGAGCTTTTCGATTCCATCAAGCAGGCGCGGCCCCGGCCGGCCCAGCCAGGCTTCGCTTACGGCAAAAATCTGTCCGTTGAGCAGCGCCGGCACGGTTTCCCAGCCCGGTCGTCGCCGCACCACCTCGGGCCGGTATTTTTCTTCGCGCACGCCGCACCAGCTCATCACGACCGCCTCCGGTGCTGCGGCGGTGGCCATTTCCGCGCTGATCTGCAGGCTTTCAGCGTCTTGCCGACACCAGGGGTTGATGCCGCCGGCCAGGACCAGCATCTCGTTGACCCAGGAATGCTGCCCCGGAACAATCACCGGCTTGGGCCACCATTCGACCACCACCGGCAGCGGTTCCTGATCCGGGGCTGGCGCTGAAATCACTTTCTCAAAGCGGCCGGCCAGTGCCCGGGCCGCCTCGTCGGCCCCGATGGCTTCGCCAATGCGCCGGATATCGGCAGCAACGTCGGCCAGAGAATGCGGCTGAGTTACCAGCAGGGGCAGGCCGGCCGCATCGAGTCTTTCCAGGCAGCGCTCGTGGCCGGGAACAGTTAGAGAGGTGATGACAAGATCAGGGTTCAAAGCCTTGATCTTGTTGATATCGACGTCCAGGTCCGGCCCAATTCGCGGCAGAGGCTCAACCACCTCCGGCGGATAGTCGGAATGATCGTCCACGCCCACCAGACTGTGTGCCCGGCCCAGCGCACAGACGATTTCGGTATTCGAGCAAGTGTGGGTCACGATGCGCATTTGGTCAGACGCCTATTCCTTCCAGTGATCGGCGGCGAGATGGCCGCGGGATTCATTGATCGGCCAGGCGCAGACAATGGCGGCTGCAAACAACAGCAGGCAAAAAACCACCGCAGTCGCCAGACCAAGCCAGACCTGCAGCAGGCCCAGCCCCAGAATACCGAAAATGGCTGCCAGTTTGCCGGTGGTGGCCCAGAAGCCGAAGAACTCAGCAGCCTTGCCGCGCGGCGTCAGGGCTCCGACCAGGGCACGGCCAGCCGATTGTGACGAACCCAGACTCAGGCCCGACAGCACGCCGGCGACCAGAAAAACGTGCTGAGCCTGCCAGTCCACGCCCAGGTAATGATGGGCCAGGGCGGCCACGTTCGGCGTTTGCCAGATCGCAGCGATGGCCAGCAACCAGAGCGCGAGCGTCAACAGGTACACCAGTCGGGCACCGTAGCGCCGCTGGGCCAGACCGAAGATTATGGCACCGGCCGCGGCGGTGAGTTGGACAGTGACAAACATAAGCACGCGCGTCGCCTCATCCCAGCCAATCACCTGAGCGCCGTAGATGAAGGCGAAACTGATCACGATGTAGATGCCGGCCATCTTGAAGAAAACCGAGGCCAGCAGCCAGCGCAGATCGGGAAAATCGCGAACGTGGTCAAAGGTGCGCAGCAGCCGCCGCCAGCCGGCCTTCAGCGCTGAATCACCCGCCATTAGCGGTCGGCGCCGACCGCGTTCTTTCAGCCAGATAAAGGTCGGCAGTGCGGCAATGAGAAAAAACAGCGCTGCAAACGGGCCCACCAGACGGACCCGTTCGTAGTTTTCCAGACTGACCTCACCGAGAAACAGCAGCACGAAAGCAGTCGACACCAGACCGCCGATGTAGCCCATCGCCCAGCCCAGACCGGAAATCCAGCCCAGGTCCTCGCGCGGGCCAAGGCCGGGCAGAAAGCTGGCGATAAAGCCTTCACCAATGGCATAGGCAAAATTGGAAATGATGATCAGCAGCATCGCCAGCGTGATCCAGCCGGGTTCCACGAACCACAGCGCGGCGGTTGCGGCAACCGTCAGCACATAGCTGGCAAACAGAAACGCCTTTCGCCGGCGGCGATGATCCATGATCGCCCCGCAGACCGGGCTGGCAAACACCACCAGCGCATAAGAAACGGCCAGCGCCACGCTCCACAGCAGATTGCCCAGACGGTAATCCGGAGCGTCGCCGACGATTACCCGGGTGAACAAGTCACCAAAAACCACGGTGATGATCAGCAGGGTATAGGCCTGATTGGCAAAATCGAACATCCCCCAGGCAAAAATCTCTTTCGCCGGAGCGCGTTTTCGGCTGACCACAGGTGTCACACTCGTTTAATGAACTACCGCTGAGAGTACCCGATTCAGGACTTGTCCCGGCTGTGTGCCATCGACATTCGCATCCTCGCCCTGCAAGTGTTAGGGTGGAGTTGGCTGGTGTCGGGGGGTAATGTGAACTGGCCTCTGATGTCAAATTAAACACGCACGGAGGAGAAAGAGATGCACACGAAACTTTCGAATATATTATTCGCATCTACCCTATGGCCTGATACGGGGTCGGGTGGCTTGAGCGCATTAAACAAGCGACTTGGGAACAAGAGTGCCATATACGCGTTGAAGCTGGCCTCAGCCGGCCTGGTGCTTGCCGTGCTTATCATGCCGTGGTCGAATGCTCTGGCTTCTAATATCTACTGCTATGACGAAGTCTGTATCGACTTCAGTCCAGCAGGCAGCTATCACGTGATCACGGTGACTGATGTTGAAACGTCGGATCCCTGGCTTGTGCAGTTGACTGATGTTCCATCGCATCTTCAACCCACACATCGTCCGCCCGGTAGCGGAGGCCAGCCGCCTGTCGATCCCTATTCTGATCCTGCCGGCATTGGAGAGCATCTGGCGGACCAAGGGCCGCATGTGCCACCCGCGACGAACTATGAGTTCTCCTTCTCATCAAATCACGAAACCTGGATTATCGTTACTACTTTGATCTTTGGTCCAGACAGTGAACTGATGGATGTCAGCGCAAACGTCAGCCATATGTAACTCCGAATCTGGTACCGTTTTTTTTGGTGAGGTCCTTGTAACTCATCGTGCAACTTCAACGCGGTGGTTAGAGTGCCGATGCTAGCTCACCTCACCTCACCTCACCTCACCTCACCCCTAACTAGTTCGTGGTGTTGCACTTCGCGGTTGAATCCAAGAGCTTTTCGACGAGGTGGTAATGATGAAGTTAAAGGAACGAGTCGTTTGGATAGTGGCAGTAATCGTTCTAAGTATAAGTGCGGCCGTGTTGTGGGCGGCTCTGCAAGTCAATGAGCAGGTATGGGGTAATGGTCAGTACCTGAATTACATGGATAGACTGCGTGTGCAGCAGATGTTGGAAGAGGGCGATCTGGACGCTGCTGCCGCTAGAAATCGCGAATGGCTGTCCATGTGGTTGAATAGCTTTAGGCTGCAGGAGCAGCTTGGCCACCTGCTTATTTCCGACGAACAATTCAAGTACATTGGTCGTGAAGCGGAAGGTCTGGGGTTGGACCTCACATCGCCGGAGCAGTGAACTGATCGCAGCGAGTTGCGGTGCTGGTCCTGGCTCAGTCAATCACACCCAGGCGTTTGCCCACCCGGGTGAAGGCTGCAACGGCTTTGTCCAGATGTTGGCGGCTGTGGGCGGCTGAAATCTGGGTGCGGATGCGCGCCTGACCTTTGGGGACGACAGGGAAGAAGAAGCCGATGACGTAGATGCCTTCGTCGAGGAGCTCATCGGCCATTCGCTGGGCGAGCGCGGCATCGTGCAGCATGACCGGAACGATTGGATGGTCCCCGGGCAGCAGTTCGAAGCCGGCGGCGGTCATGGCCTTGCGGAAGTGGCGGGTGTTTTCGACCAGGCGCTCGCGCGGTTCGCTGGATTCATCAAGCATCTCGAAGACCTTGAGGCTGGCAGCAACCAGGGTCGGGGCCAGCGAGTTCGAGAACAAATAGGGGCGGGAGCGCTGCCTGAGCATATCGATCACCGGCTGGCTGGCCACGGTAAAGCCACCCATGCCGCCGCCCAGCGCCTTGCCCAGGGTCGACGTGAAGATATCGACTTTATCCATTACGCCGTGATGCTCGGCCGAACCGCGACCGGTGGGGCCGAAAAAGCCGGTGGCGTGGCAGTCGTCGACCATCACCAGGGCGTTGTATTTTTCGGCCAGAGCGGTGATTTCATCGAGTTTGGCAACGTAGCCGTCCATCGAGAACACGCCGTCGGTGGCGATCATGCGCGTGCGCTTGTCCTGGGTTTTCTTGAGGATGTCTTCAAGCGCGCTCATGTCCGAGTTGGGATAGCGATGACGTTCGGCCTTGCACAGGCGGATACCGTCGATGATCGAAGCGTGGTTGAGCTGGTCGGAAATGATTGCGTCTTCCGGCCCCAGCAGGGGCTCGAACAGCCCGCCGTTGGCGTCGAAGCAGGCCGCATACAGGATGGCGTCATCTTTGCCGAAGTAGTCGGCAATGGTCTTTTCAAGCTGTTTGTGCAGATCCTGGGTGCCGCAGATGAAGCGCACTGAGGCGAGGCCGAAGCCGTGGCCGTCCAGGGCCTGCTTGGCCGCGGCGATGATGTCGGGGTGATCGGCCAGGCCAAGGTAGTTGTTGGCGCAGAAGTTGAGCACCTTGCCGCCTTCGAGCGTTTCGATTTCGACACGCTGCGGGGTGATGATCTGGCGCTCGCGCTTGTACAGGCCGTCAGCTTCAATCTGGCTCAGTTCGTCGCGCAGTCTTGAATAGGTGTTGGGGTCGCTCATGAATTATCGTCCTTGGTTGGGGCCTGTTTCTCAACAATTATCCCGATGGGCACGGCTCAAGGCTCAAGTCGCCTTTCACCTTTCGCCTATCTTGACCTGGCCGCCACGCTGCCGGTCCAGTCGCAGACGATCTTGCCACACTGGCCGGAGGCCATCAGCTCGAAGCCGGTTTCAAAGTCGTCTATGGCGATCTGATGAGTCAGAACTTTGTGCAGGGGGAAACCAGTGAGCACCATCTGGGTGATCTTGTACCAGGTTTCGTACATGCGCCGGCCGTAGATGCCGTGCACTTCCAGGCCCTTGAAAATGACCTGGTCCCAGTCAACCCCGGCATCTTTCGGCAGCAGGCCGAGCAGGGCGATCTTGCCGCCGTTGTACATCAGCTTGAGCATGTCGCCAAAGGCGCGAGCGTTGCCCGACATTTCCATGCCTATGTCAAAGCCGTCAATTCCAAGTTCGCGGCGCACGTCGAGCAGATTCTCTTCGCGCACGTTGACCGTGCGGGTCGCGCCCATGTCGCGAGCCAGTTCAAGTCGGTAGTCGTTGACGTCGCTGATGACGATATGGCGCGCGCCGACGTGTTTTGCGATCCCGGCGGCGATGATGCCGATTGGTCCGGCGCCGGTGATCAGCACGTCTTCACCGACCAGATCAAACTGCAGGGCGCAGTGGGCGGCGTTGCCGAACGGGTCAAAGAATGCGGCCAGCTCAGTGGGGATTTCGTCGGGGATGATCCAAAGATTGCTGGCTGGAACGACCACGTACTCGGCAAAGCCGCCGTCGCGGTTGACGCCGATGCCGACCGTGTCCGGGCACAGATGTCGCTTGCCCGCGCGGCAGTTGCGGCACATGCCGCACACGACGTGGCCTTCGGCAGAGACGCGCTGGCCTTCTTGGTAGCCGCGCACGCCCATGCCGAGCTTGACGATATGACCGACGAATTCGTGGCCCAGGATCAGCGGCGGACGAATCGTGCGCTGAGCCCATTCATCCCACTGATAAATGTGCAGATCGGTACCGCAGATTGAGGTCTTGTCGAGCCGAATCAGAACTTCATTCGGGCCGGGCGAGGGGATCGCGACCTCGCGCAGTTCCAGGCCGGGGGCGGCCGTTGGCTTGACTAGCGCGCGCATCGTGCTCGTCATGAATCGTCTCCGAAGATGGGCAAACGCTCATTATACGTGGGCCGGTCGGTTTCCGAGTGCACGCCGCTGCCACTGTAGCGATACTGATCCAATCAAACGTGCAGATTCAGCCCCGACCGCCGCTGATGCCGTGCTTGCGCAGGATGCCGCGAAGCTGGTCGTAGCTCAGGCCGAGCCGCTCGGCGGCCTGGCCCTGGTGCCCGCCGCTGGTGGCCAGGGCGGCTTCTGTCAGGCGTTTTTCCTCGATGTCGAGCCAGGCGCGCAGGTCGATGTTTCCGCGCGTCGGATCCGGTCGGCCGGCGTCGTTACCGACTATTGCGACATGCGGTCGCCAAGGTGATTCGAAGGGGTCGAAGTTGATTGAGCCTATTGGTTCGGCGGGGGTATCGGTGCGATAGACAGCGCGTTCGACCACATTTTTCAATTCGCGCACATTACCTGGCCACGGATAGCTGTGCATGGCCGCGATCACCGCTGCGGAAAATCCGGCAAACAGCTCACGGCCCAGTTCGCGGGTCATGCGAATGGCGAAGTGTTCGGCCAGCGGCAGGATGTCTTCCTGACGCGCCCGAAGCGGGGGCAGGGTGATGACATCAAAGGCGAGTCGATCCAGCAGGTCGGCCCGGAAGCGTCCTCGCTCGGCCAGCTCGGGCAGGTCGACGTTGCTGGCCCCGACCAGGCGGACATCGACTTCCAGGGTGCGCGTCGAGCCCAGGCGCTCGAATTTTCCGTACTCGATCACGCGCAGGATTTTTTCTTGAACGGCCACCGAGGTGCTGGCCAGTTCGTCGAGAAACAGCGTGCCGCCGTCGGCGCGTTCGAAGCGCCCGGCGCGCTGACGAGAGGCATCTGTAAAGGCGCCCGCTTCGTGGCCGAACAGCTCGGATTCGAGCAAGGATTCGCTGATTGCCGCGCAGTTGAGCTTGATCAGCGGCTGATCCCAGCGGTGCGACAGAAAATGCAGCCGTTCGGCGATCAGTTCCTTGCCTGTGCCGCGTTCGCCGACGACCAGCACCGGTCGATCAAGCCCTGCCGCGCGCGACACGTCCTCGAGTACGCCGAGGAAGGCGGGTGATTCGCCGATAATTTGCTGCTCGCTGGCACTCATGCCTGGATATCGACCTTGCTGGCGACGGCGCTTTGCCGTGACGGTCTGCTCACTCTCCGACTCGCGCTCCTCACGCCGTACAATCTCCAGGATGGCCAAAACCAAATCAGTGTATACCTGCCGCGAGTGCGGCGCGAGCTTTCCCAAGTGGTCCGGGCAGTGTGCGGAATGCCAGGCGTGGAACTCACTCGACGAGACCCGCGCTGAAGCGGCGGGTCAGATCAAGGGTCCGAAAGGGCGCGGCAACTGGTCTGGCACGGCCTCAGCAAAAGTCAGCAGCCTGGCTGAGGTGCCCGCTGAAAGCGCCGGCGAACGCCTTTCGTCGGGCCTGAGTGAGCTCGATCGGGTGCTCGGCGGCGGCCTGGTACCCGGTTCCGTGGTTTTGCTCGGCGGGGATCCGGGGATCGGCAAGTCGACTTTGCTTTTGCAGGCTCAGGATGCTCTGGCCCAGCGCGTTGGCAGCCTGTACGTTACCGGCGAGGAATCGTCTGCCCAGTTGGCGATGCGGGCGCGTCGTCTGGGGCTGGAACCAGCCCGCCTGGACTGCCTGACCGAAACCAGCCTGGAAGTTATCCTGGCCACGGCCGCCGAGCGCCGCCCGGCGTTCATGGTGGTCGACTCGATTCAAACGCTGTGGACCGAAACGCTGCAGTCCGCGCCTGGCGCCGTCGCCCAGGTGCGCGAATGCGCCGCTCGCCTGGTGCAGTTTGCCAAACAGACCGGCTGCGCGGTCGTATTGGTCGGGCATGTCACCAAGGAAGGCGCCTTGGCCGGTCCGCGGGTGCTCGAACACATGGTCGATGCGGTGCTTTATTTTGAATCTGACTCCGGCAGCCGCTATCGCCTCATCCGGGCGGTCAAAAACCGCTTCGGCGCGGCCAATGAGCTGGGCGTGTTCGCGATGACCGACAGGGGCCTGAAAACGGTTGGCAACCCGTCGGCCATTTTTCTGTCCGGGCAGGACGATCCGGCTCCCGGAAGCTGTGTGCTGGTCACCCGCGAAGGCACACGTCCGATGATGGTCGAAGTTCAGGCCCTGGTGGCGCCGTCGAGTCTGTCCAATCCGCGCCGCGTGGCCGTCGGCATCGACCCGAGTCGGCTGGCCCTGCTGCTGGCGGTGATGCATCGCCACGCCGGCATTCAAGTTGGTGATCAGGACGTGTTCGTCAACGTCGCCGGCGGAATTCGGATCAGCGAAACTGCCAGCGACCTGGCCATCGCCCTGGCCATTCAGTCCTCACTGCGGGAAAAGCCGCTGCCCAAGGGCCTGGTGGCGTTTGGCGAAGTCGGCCTGGCCGGGGAGCTGCGCCCGGTGTACAACGGCGAGGAGCGTCTGCGCGAGGCGGCCGGCCAGGGTTTCGATACGGCCCTGCTGCCGGAAGGAAATCTCAAGGGTGTCAAGGTGCGGGTCAGGGCGCGCGGCTGTCGGCGTCTGAGCGATGCGCTGGCAGCCGTCGGAGAGCTTTAGGTTGTCAAAGTGTCGGTCAACGGCCAATGCGAACAGCCATTAAGGCATAATTCATCCGATTGGTGCACCCTGCCTGTCAGATTGGCAGCCATTTTTCAAACCGGAGGATCGACCATGAACCGTTTTGCTTCGATCATCTTCATCGCCAGCGCCATGCTGCTGGCCGCGTGCGTGACCGTGAACGTGTATTTTCCCGAAGCAGCGGCCGAGCGCGCGGCTGACCGCTTCATTCGCGATGTGCTCGGCGAGGAACTGCCTGCGGCACCGTCGAATGGGCCTCAGGCGTCAGCCACCTCCTGGTGGCATGCGCTTTCGCCTGTGGGTGTCGCCCATGCCCAGAGCCCGGATATCAACATCGATACCCCGCAGATTCAGATGATCAAGTCGCGCATGGCCGACCGTCAGCGAGACCATCTGGCCGCCTGGTTTGATGCCGGCGCGATCGGTTTTGGCAACAATGGTCTGGTCGAAATTCGTGACCGTTCGGCGGTCGGTCTGGCCGAGCGACGCAATCTCGAGCGCATCGTCGGCGAAGAGAACGCAGACCGCAATGCAGTCTATCGTGAGATTGCGATCGCCAACGGTCATCCCGAGTGGGAAGGCGATATTCGCGGCACTTTTGCTCGCCAGTGGAACGCCAACGCCAGATCGGGCTGGTACTACCAGCAGAGCGACGGTTCCTGGGCGCAGAAGTAGTCCGACGACCCAGTTCAGGCGAGGAGTTTTATGGGACGCAAACGTCGGCGCCTGCCGAGCGAGCCGGTTACGCTCGAAATTACTGATCTGACTCACGATGGCCGCGGCGTTGGCCGCTGCGAGGACAAGGCAGTTTTCGTCCACGGAGCGCTGCCCGGCGAGACGGTTTCGGCGCGCCTGATCGGACGCAATCGTCGCCATGATGAGGCGGTCTGCGTCGAGGTGATTGGGTCCTCGCCCCAGCGCGTTGAACCGGAGTGTCCGTGGTTCGAGCGCTGCGGCGGCTGCGCCTTGCAGCATCTTGAGCACGGCGCGCAAATTGAGTGGAAGCACAAGCATCTGGTCGACAGTCTGGAGCGGCTGGGCTCGGTCCGCCCCGAACACTGGTGGGAGCCGATCTCGGCCGATCCCTGGCACTATCGGCGACGCAGCCGTCTGAGCGCGCGTCAGGTCAAGGGCAAAAACCGGGTGCTGGTCGGTTTTCGCGAGCGTCAGGGGCGTTACGTTGCCGACGTTGAATCCTGCCGGGTGCTGCATCCGGATTTCAGCGATCGGCTGAGCAGTTTGTCCGAGTTGATTGGCGAACTGTCGGTGGCCGACGCGGTGCCGCAGATCGAGACGGCCAGCGGCGATCACGGCTCGGCAATCGTTGTCCGCCATCTACGCGAACTGAGTGCGGACGACCTGATGCGCCTCAAGCACTGGTCCGACGAGCAGGGCATCGCCGTCTATCTTCAGTCCAAGGGGCCGGATACGGTGCATCGCCTGTGGCCCGAGGCGCATGAGCTGAGTTATCGACTCGACGAATTTGATATCGAGCTTGCTTTTCATCCCCAGCACTTCATTCAAGTGAATGCTGCGGTCAATCGGCTACTGATTTCGCGCGCTATCGAACTGCTCGACCCGGGGCCTGAAGACCGGGTGCTCGACCTGTTTTGCGGCTTGGGCAACTTCACCCTGGCGCTGGCCAGGCGGGCCGGACACGTGACCGGAATTGAAGGCGAGGCTGCCCTGATCGAGGCGGCAGAGGACAATGCGCGACGCAACGGCGTGGACAACGTCGAGTTTGATGTTGCCGATCTGACCCAGGATGTGTCGGCACGACCCTGGTTTCGCGCCGGCTTCGACAGTGTGCTGATCGACCCGCCACGCAGCGGCGCATTTGAAGTCCTGCCAATGGTCGCGGCATGCGGCGCCCGGCGGCTGGTGTACGTTTCCTGCAATCCTGGCACGCTGGCGCGGGATGCCGCAGAGTTGGTGAGCAGGCACGGATTTCGCCTGGTCGGTGCCGGCATTGCCGACATGTTCGCGCACACCGCCCACGTTGAATCCATCGCCCTGTTCGAGCGCCCATGACGATCGAGATTCCACTCGGGCCGCTGATGGTCGGCATCGACGGCACACAGCTTGACGCGGCCACGGCCGAGCAGCTGTGCCAGCCGGCGGTTGGCGGCGTGATCCTGTTTTCGCGCAACTATCAATCACCCCGGCAGCTAGGCGCGCTGAGCGCGGCGATTGCCGAGCTGCGCAGCCCGCGTCTGCTGATCGCCGTGGATCAGGAAGGCGGGCGGGTGCAGCGCTTTCAGGACGGCTTCACGCCGCTGCCGGCGCTGGGTATCTTGAGCCGCTGGCATGAGCGCTATCCGGACCGTGCTCGCGACCTGGCCTATCGCCATGGCCGCGTGATGGCCGCCGAAGTGCTTGGCCACGGCGTGGATGTGAGCTTCGCGCCGGTGCTTGATCTGGACCGCGGCAGCACGGTAATCGGTGATCGCAGCTTTTCCGCCGATCCGACGGTGGTCATTGATCTGGCTGAGTATTACCTGGCCGGCATGAAGGATGCGGGCATGAAAAGCTGCGGCAAGCATTTTCCAGGCCACGGTTCGGTTCGCGCCGACTCACATGACGCGGTGGTGGTCGACGAGCGGGACACAGAGTTGCTTGAAGAGGATTTGGCGCCATTTCGCGCCCTGGCACCAAAGCTCGACGCGGTGATGATGGCGCATGTGTGCTACCCGGCAGTCGATGCATTACCGGCCGGCTACTCCAGGCGCTGGATTGCTGAGCGGCTGCAAACCGAGCTCGGCTTTTCCGGCCTGGTGATTTCCGACGATCTGGACATGGTCGGTGCCTGCACGGTCGGCGATCTGGAGCAGCGGGTCAGCGCTTCGCTGGCCGCCGGCTGTCATGCCGTGCTGGTGTGCCGGCCAGAATCGGCCCGCCGCCTGCTGTTATCCAACGCAGCCTGGCCGCTGCCGGAAAGCGGCACACTTGAACGCCTCTACGGCCGGCCGCTGGCCAGCCTGGCCGAACAGCTCCAGGTGGCCGAGTTTCGCAACTGGCGCGATTCACTGAAAGCGCTGACATGATAGCGAGCACGGCCGATCCGCACTGGCCTGAGGGTGCTGAATGCCTGTTTGATGCAAGCGAGGTTAGCCGCGCCCTGGATGCCCAGGCCGAGCGCATCACCGAGCACATGCGCTCGTGCCGGGTGCTGTCGATCATCGCGCTGATGAACGGCGGCATGTACCCGGCAATCGAGCTGGCCCGGCGTCTGAGCCAGGCGCTTAGAATTGACTACGTTCACGCCAGCCGCTATCGAGAGACAACTCGCGGTGGCGAAATTATCTGGCAGCGCAACCCGGCCGATCTTTCGTTGGGCGACGCGATTTTGCTGGTCGATGATATTTTCGATGAGGGGCACACCATGGCCGAGGTGGTGCGAAAATTTCGAGAGCGGGGGGTGGAAAAGCTGCACACGGCCGTGCTGACGCGCAAACGCCATCAGCGCGGTCTGGAGCGCAACTGGATTGACGATTTTGCCCTGGAAGTGCCTGACCGCTACGTGTTCGGCTGCGGGATGGATTATCAGGGCCTGTGGCGTCAGCTCGACAGCATCTGGGCGCTGCCGGAATGACCCTGGGAATTATCGCTGGCACCGGCACGCTGGATCTGTTCGAGCCGGGCGAAACGCGGTGCGTCGAAACGTCCTGGGGCGCACCCTCGGCTGACCTGGTACGGGTCCGTGTCGGCCAGGGTGAAGCCTGGTTTCTGGCTCGTCACGGCCAGCCGCACCGGATTGCGCCGCACCGAATCAATTATCGGGCCAATATCGATGCCTTCCGGCAACTCGGGGTGCGCCGGGTTCTGGCCATCAATGCCGTTGGCGCGGTGTCCGATCAGGCCATCAGCGCTACCCTGGCGATCCCCGATCAGCTCATTGACTACACCTGGGGACGGGCGCACAGCTACTGCGATGACAATGAAGGCGCGCTGCAGCACGTTGAGTTTGCAGAGCCTTTTTCCGGCCAACTGCGTGAACAATTGATCCGTGCAGCCCGAGCGGCTGAACTGGACTGTCTGACGACAGCCTGCGTGGCCGTCACCCAGGGTCCGCGCCTGGAAACGGCCGCCGAAGTGCAGCGCATGCGCCGCGACGGCGCCGATCTGGTCGGCATGACCAGCATGCCCGAAGCCGCCCTGGCACGCGAGGCCGGTCTGGACTATGCCAGCGTTTGCGTGATCTCCAACCCGGCCGCCGGGCTTGCTGAGGAGGCGATCAGCACGGCCGCGATTCACGCGGTGCTGGCGGCCAGCATGAACTCGGTGCGGCGCCTGCTCAATGCCCTGATGGAGCGCTGATTGGCCTGCCGTTTGGCCAAACTGTGATCTGCTTCTCCCTGATTTTGCTTGGGTTTCAGTCGGGTCAGGGGTATGCTGGAATTCTGTCCAGTCCAGCCCCCGAGGAAGCTGCTGATGTCCAACGCTTCGACCCTCTCAGTCCTTGAGGCCGGTCACCGCGAGTTGACCGTTATGCGATCCCTACTGAATCTTGCCGGCCCGGGCGACGGAGCACGCTGGCAGATCAGTGACCGGCCGGGCGGAGCCGTGACCATCATTGACGTGGATTCCGCGGCCGGCGAAGCCTGCTGGCGCGACCTGCGTGAGGCCGGATACAGCCCGATCGCCCTGACGCGACGGCGCGAGTTTGCAGCCGAACTGGTTCTGCACAAACCGCTGCGTTCGCGCGAGTTTCTCGACTTGCTCCAGCGTCTCGCCGAAGGCGGCGCTTATGCGCAGACGGATGAACCAGAATCCACCGTGGTCACTGAGGAAGCCGCTACCGAATGGCAGAGCATTGAACAGGGCGATGACCCCGATTTTGCCACTTTGGCCGAGCATCTGCGTCGCCAGACCTGGAGTTCGCCCGTTGTGATCGAGGCAAAAGGCTGGCCGCGGCTGGTGATTGATCCGGGTTCGGGCAGCTGGTTCTATGATGGCTCGATTTCCGATATGACGCCGCGACTGCTGGCCCGGCCCCTTGCTGCCAGCGCCGGCCGACAGGTGTCGAGCGCTGATCTGGTCGATGAGGCAGACGATCTGTTGCGCCGGCCGCTGAGTGAGCTGAAGTGGTTTGCCGGCCTGGCCCAATCACGCGGCAAGCTGCATCCCGACCTGCTCGGCAACACCGAGTTCATGTTGACTCAGGCACCGGGTGAAGCTATGAAGCACGAGCGCTTCGCCCGCCTGGCGCGCATCCTGATCCGCTCGCCGCTGGGCATTGATGAACTTCACGGCCAGTCGGGCGAAAGCGCGGAGGATATTGCCACTTTTCTCAACGCCTGCTACACCACCGGCCGCCTGCTGGTGAACCGGTCAGCCAAGGCGGCTGGATTCTGAAAGTTGTGGCTCGTCTGGCGAAGGCCGGGATTTATCGGTGACTTATCGGTAGCGAAGTCGCACCGCACCGATTCCACGCACGCCGTCCAGGGCGGCCAGCAGTTCGGTTGATGGTGAGACCTGCCAGCTCGCACCGAGCCTGAGCAGGACCTGGGCCGCGCCGTTCTGATAGTGCACCATGACCGGCGTTGGCCCGTGTCGATAAGGTTGCAGAGCGGCAGCCAGATCCCCTTCCAGATTATCGGCCGCCCGGCTGATGAGCACCTCGACGCGCTGGGCATACTTTGAACGGGCCTCATCAACGCTCATGATCTCCTCGGCGACCATGCGAAAACCGCCGCGGAAACCGTCAATTTCAACCCGACCGCGCACGACGATGATCTCGTCGGGAACCAGGCGTTCGGCAACCTGCTGAAACAGGCGGTCAAAAATGGCCACTTCCAGCCGCGCTGTACCATCATCGATGGCCACGAAAGCGCCTTTGCCCGGCCGCTTGCGGTTGGCGACGATCAGGCCGGCCAGGGTCATCGGCGTTCCGCCCCCGCGGCCGCTGCGCTGCGGTTTTCCGCCGAGCAGTTTGTCAATTCCTTCCAGGCTGGTTGTTGTCGTGCCGGCCAGTTCTTCGCGCAGCTCATCCATCGGGTGGCCGGAAAGGTACAGGCCGAGCGTTTCCTTTTCGGCGCGCAGCCGCTGGCGCTTGGTCCAGTCGGTGACTTCGGGCAGGGGCTGCTCGGGCTGATCATGGTCGTCCACTTCGGCGGCAGCGCCAAACAGGCTGGTCTGCCCGGCCTCGCGGTCGGCCTGAAAGCGCTCGGCGCCGGAGAGGATATCGGGCAAGGCCTGGGTCAGGGCGGCGCGATTGGGATGCAGGGAATCGGCTGCGCCGGAGCGAATCAGGGCTTCGAGCATGCGCCGATTGATGCGCGCCAGGTCCGTCTCCCGGCAAAGCTGTTCCAGCGAGCGAAAACCGCCGCAGCCTTCGCGCGCCGCGACCAGGCTTTCGACCGCGCTGCGGCCCACACTTTTGAGCGCGCCGAGCCCGTAGCGGATGGCACCGTCTTCGACCTTGAAGTGATAATCCGAGCGCTGGACGTCGGGCGGCAGGATAGCCAGACCCATCAGACGGCAGTCTTCGATCAGATTGGCAATCTTGTCGGTCTTGTCAAGGTCAGCCGACAGCACGGCGGCCATGAACTCGGCCGGGTAGTGGGCCTTCAGCCAGGCGGTGTGGTAGGCAATCAGGGCGTAGGCGACCGAATGCGATTTGTTGAAGCCGTAGCGGGCGAAGGTCTCCATCAGGTTGAAGATCGATTCGGCGTCGCTGGATTCGATGCCGTTGGCTGCCGCCCCCTCGACAAAGATCTGGCGTTGGCGCTCCATCTCCTCGGCGTTTTTCTTGCCCATGGCGCGCCGAAGCAGGTCGGCACCGCCGAGGCTGTAGCCGGCCAGGTCCTGGGCAATCTGCATGACCTGTTCCTGGTACAGGATCACCCCCCAGGTCGGCTTGAGGATGGTTTCGGTTTCAGGATGGGGATAGCGCACCGGCGCCTTGCCGTGTTTGCGATCGATGTATTCATCGACCATGCCGGCGTCGAGCGGTCCGGGTCGATACAGGGCGACGGCAGCGACAATGTCGTTGAAGCTGTCGGGTTTCAGCTTGCGCAGCATTTCCTTCATGCCCGGCGATTCAAGCTGGAAGACTGCGGTGGTGTGTGCCGCGCGCAGCAGATCGAAGGACTTTTCGTCGTCGAGGGGAATATCGTCGAGATTGATTGGCCGCTGCCCGGTCTTCCCGCGCGCCGCGTTGACGGCCTTCAAGGCCCAGTCAATGATGGTCAGGTTGCGCAGGCCGAGGAAGTCGAACTTGACCAGGCCGACCGATTCGACATCGTTCTTGTCAAACTGGGTCAACACCGACGAGCCGTCCGGCTCGGTATACAGCGGTGTGTGGTCGGTCAACGGACCTGGCGCAATGACCAGGCCGCCGGCGTGTTTGCCGGCGTTGCGGGCCAGGCCTTCCAGGGATAGGGCCAGGTCCAGGATGGCGCGGGTATCATCTTCCTTCTGGTAGCGCTCTTTAAGCTCGGGTTCCTGCTCCAGCGCCTTGTCGAGGGTCATCTCGAGCTGATTGGGAATCAGTTTGGCGATGGAGTCGACAAACGGGTAGTTGAAGCCGAGCACGCGGCCGCAGTCGCGGACCACGGCCTTGGCCGCCATGGTGCCGTAGGTGATGATCTGGGCGACCCGCTCGCGGCCATAGGCCTGGGCCACATAGTCGATGACCCGGTCCCGGCCCTCGACGCAGAAGTCGATGTCGAAGTCGGGCATGGAAACCCGTTCCGGGTTGAGAAAACGCTCGAAAAGAAGCTGGTAACGGATTGGATCCAGGTCGGTAATTCCCAAACACCAGGCCACCAGCGAGCCGGCACCCGAACCTCGCCCCGGCCCGACGGGAACGCCATTGTTGCGGGCCCAGGCGATAAAGTCGGCGACGATCAGGAAGTAGCCAGGAAACCCCATCGAGATAATGACATCAAGCTCGCGGTCAAGGCGCTGCTGGTAGTCGTCAGGCGAACAGGCTTCCGCCAGGCCATGGCGGTCGAGGCGGGCTTCAAGGCCTTCGGACGACTTGCGGCGCAGGAAATCTGCTTCGGTTTCACCCTCGGGCACCGGGAAGGCCGGCAGAAAATAGTCACCCAGGCGCAGCTCAAGGTTGCAGCGCCGGGCCAGGTCAACGGTGTTGGCGAGCGCGACCGGCAAATCGGCAAAGCGTTCGGCCATTTCGGCCGGACTTTTCAGGTACTGCTGGTCGACAAACTCACGCGCCCGGCGTTTGTCGTCCAGCGTTCGGCCCTGGTAAATGCAGACCCTGGCCTCGTGGGCAAAATAGTCGCCTCGCTCCAGAAAGCGCACATCGTTGCTGGCGATCACCGGCAACTGGTGTTCAACAGACAGCCCAAGCAGCCCGGCTTCAATGAACTCCTCCTTGTCGCGGCCAAGGCGCTCGATGGCCAGATAGATGCGGTCGGGAAACAGCGCTTCCCAGTCGTCCAGGCGACTGCCGGCCAGTCCGCGCCGACCCTCCGCCAGCGCCTTGCCCACGTCGGAATGATGGCCGAGCAGGGCGATCAGGCCCTCGCTGTGGCCGCGCAGCCAGGCGGGATGCACGCGCGGCTGGCCGCGATAACGGCCTTCCAGATAACTGCGTGACAGGATTCGACACAGGTTCAGGTAGCCTTGCTGGTTTTCGACCAGCAGGGTCACAACACCAAACGGCTCACCGTCGCCGTCGCCGCCAAGCTGGACGCGCAGATCGGTGCCGACAATCGGCTTGATCCCGCGCGCCTGGGCCGCGCTGTAGAACTTGACCAGGCCAAACAGATTGTGCCAGTCGGTAACGGCCACCGCCGGCATGCCCAGCTCGACGGCACGATCGACGAGCTGATTGATGCGCAGCATGCCGTCTTCCAGCGAAAATTCGCTGTGTGCGCGCAGATGAATGAAGGAGGTGGCGGGCGCCTGGTGGACTTCCTCGGACATACCTTGATTATAGTGGTCTGGCCCCCTTTCTTTGCGTCCTTCAGGCTCTTCAGGTTTTCTGGCCCAGCCAGCGTACACCGAAAATCAGCGCCAGGGCGCCCAGCGGCAGGCAGATCCACCAGGCCATGCCGAATCCGGCCGGCAGGGTGCCGAGCACGATGGCAATGATGCCGGCAAAGGCGGCGTAGGGTAGCTGGGTGCGCACGTGTTCGATATGGTCACACTGGCTGGCCATCGACGACAGAATGGTGGTATCGGAGATCGGCGAGCAGTGGTCGCCCCAGACAGCGCCGCCGAGCACGGCCGCGACCGTGCCGTAGATAATCGGCATATGCTCGGCATCAGCAACGCCGTAGTTGCTCATCAATACCCAGGCCAGCGGCAGCATCAGCGGCAGCAGAATACCCATCGTGCCCCAGCTTGATCCGGTGGCAAAAGCCGTTGCAGCGGCGAGCACGAAAACCAGCGTCGGCAGCAGTCCGGGGTGCAGGTGTTCGCCCAGCATATCGGCCAGAAATTGAGCGGTGCCAAGCGCACCGGTCATGCCGGATAATGCCCAGGCGAGGACCAGAATAACGACCGCCAGCAACATGCTGCGCAGGCCGATAAACCAGGCCGACAGGGTATCGGCGGTGTTCAGGCTGCGGCTCAGCGCGGTCATCAGAATTGCGGCGAGCACGCCCAGCAATGAACCCCACAGCAGCGACTGGTAGGGGTCTGCGCTGCCGATGATTTCCTGCAGATTCTCGCCTTCGCCGCTGAGCAACAGACCGACGATTACCGAAACAATCAGGGTCAGCACCGGCACGACGGCATTGCGCGCCAGGCAGCGGGTTCCCTCTGCCGGCTGGACCTGCTGCATATCATCATCGACCAGAGCACTGCTGACCGCCGCGGGTGCGACCTGGCCGGTGTGGCGGGCGCGCCGTTCGGCCTTGAGCATGGGGCCGAAATCACGCCCGGAAACCACGATCGTGACAATCAGGACCAGGGCAAACAGCGGGTAGAAGCTGTAGGGAATCGAGTTGAGGAAAATGAAGTAGGCGTTGGCCTCAAGACCGTCGATGGTTTCGATGGCACTGCCAACCAAACCCACCTCGTAACCGACCCAGGTGCTGACCAGGGCAATACAGGCGATTGGTGCGGCGGTGGAGTCCACCAGGTAGGCGAGCTTTTCACGCGAAATCCCGACCCGGTCGGTAATCGGGCGCATGGTATTGCCCAGCACCAGGGTGTTGGCATAGTCGTCGAAAAAGATCGCAAAGCCCATCGCGATCGTGGCCAGGCTGGCCCGACGCACGGAGTTGGCGAACCCGGCGATGTATTCGACGATACCCAGCAAGCCGCCGTTTTTCGAGATGATGCCGACCATCCCGCCGACCATCATGGAAAATAGAATGACGGCGGCATGATCGCGATCGGCGAGGGCATCGACAATGTGCAGCTCAAAGGCTTCAAGCAGGCCGACCCACAAACCGAGCGGGGTAAAACCGTTCAGCGCCCAGGCGCCGACCCAGATGCCTACAAACAGCGCCGGGACGACCTGGCGAAGCGCCAGGGCCAGGACGATGGCGATCACCGGCGGCAGGACGGAAACCCAGCCAAAATGGCTGGATTCAGCAGCCATCAGTGCAGGGCTGCCCAGCAGGCCGAAGAACAGCACCAGGCGGCGCGGTTCAAGAAACGAGTCAAGAAACGAGATTTTTTTCATTCGGCGCCCGACATTGACTCCAGAATGTTCCCGCATTTTCGGAACCGTTCGACCAGCGCTGCGTGCTGCTCGGCCGGACGCGGGAAAGTGGCGTACCAGCGCTGTCTGAGCTGGTCGAGTTCGCCGCTCAGTGAGGCTTGCTGATCGCGGCCGCCGAGGCGGTTGGCGAGACGTTCAACCTGGAAGTTCATGCGCGCCTGGCGGTCGGCCTCGGGTGATTCCAGACCAGCCAGAAACTCCATTTCGATGACGACTTGGCGGGCCTGCTCACCGTTGACCTTGGCCGTTTCATCAAGGTCGTTCAAATGGGTGGCGGGCTCAGCCAGGACCTTGAGCTGCTCAAGCAGCAGTGGGGCAATGGCCGCGTCGTCGGCAAAACTCGGGAGCGGGTCCGGAAGTTTGACGTCCTGTCCGTCCAGGCGTGCCTGCCAGGCCTGCTGCACGGTATCGGATAGCGTGTCAAGTTGATCGCGGATCAGGCGTCGCTCGGCGTGTCGTCGCTCTTCGAGGCGTCGCTTCAAGCTCTGTTCGGCGGCTTCGAAGCGAGACTCCAGCGCCTTGGGTTTGCGCTGTATCGACTGCCACTCCTGCTTGACGGTCTGCAGGCGGCCCTCGCTGGCGCTCAGTTGCTCGTCATCGACCTTGGCCAGCGCTTCGGCCTGTTCCACCAGGGCGCGCAGCTCGGCCTGCTCGGCCTCCCGAGCCTGGACCTGCTCGGCATGCTCGCCGGCCAGCGTTTCGAAGAGCGAGTCGATCGGGGCACGAAACTCCTTCCAAAGCGGCTGTTCGATGCGCCGACGCCCGCGGCCGGCCTTTTGCCAGCGGGCCTGCAGCGACTTGGCCTGGTCAATTGCGGATTTGAGATCGGATTCGTGGACCAGGGCCTGGGCTTCACGGATCAGGCCGCGCTTGCGGTTTTCGATTTCTTCGAAACCCTGATCGAGACGGGCAGAAAGTCGATCCATGAGCTGGCGCAGCTCGCCGGCGGCCTTGCCGCGCGCTTTCGGCGGCAGCTCGTCGAGGCGCTGGATGACCTGGCGGGACCGGCGCATGAAGGTGGTCAGCGATTCGACGTCGCTGGCCTCATCGGTGGCAAGCTCGTTACCACGCGCCAGAAAGGCGTCGAGCTGGTCGAGATTGCCGGAGCGAACTTCGTGACGCTTTTCGAAAAACGGCTGGGCCTGATCGAAGGCCTGCTTGCAGGCCGCCTGAAAACGCCGCCACTGGCTGGGCGGAGCCGCATGCTGGCGGCGGTCGCCAGGCAGTACTTCAAGTTTTTCAAGGCCCTCCCACTGGGCGCGCGCCTGCTTGAGTTCTGCGCTGATCGCATCCGGGTGCTGGCCGGAACCCGCCAGCTTTTCGACGCGCTCGATCAGCTCGCTACGCACCTTGTTGTTCGACCAGTGCTCCCAGTTGCGCATTTCCCGCAGCCGGCCTTCCAGACGTGAGAGACGACCGCCGACCCGGCGCGGCCGCAACCTGGGCTTCAGTCGGTCAAAGCGGCTGCGCAGCTCGCGGAGCTGAACTTGTGCGTCGGCAATCGGGCCGGAGTCAAGCCGCTCTGCCGCAGCGTCGAGCGCGGCTGACCAGTCGAAATCATCTTCGCGGCGCTTGGCCGGGGGCGGTGACTCGACGTGCAGGCGGCGTTTTTGCAGCAGATGGATGCTCGGCAGCAGCCGTTGGCGCAGGGCCTCATCGGCCGGGCCGGGTGTATCGATCCGGCTCCAGCTACGATCAAAATCTGCCAGTATTTCGGCGGCAGCATCCGGCTTGAGGCGCTCAATCGGTGCGGCGTTCTCAAGGCGCTGCTCGAAAGCTGTGAGAACCGGGTCGACCGCCCCTGGCTGCTCTGCCAAGGCGCTCTGGTCAGCCGTTTCAGCGGGCAAACTTGCCGACGGCGCGGTCATCGCCCGGCGCACGATGGCCACAGCACCTGCGAAGCGACGTTCAAGCACCTCGTCGGGCTGGTCAATGCTTGCCCAGCCCGATTCCAGGTCGGCAAGTTCACTGCTCCGATCGCCCTCGAACAGACCCCGGGCCAGGCGTTCAGCGCGGCCGACCAGCTCGGCGGCGTGTTCAGCCTTGGGGTCGTGGCGGCCGCTGGCGGCCTGGACCAGCTTGAGGCGCGCTGCCACCGCACGGGCGCGCTTTTTGCTGTGTCGCCGGAGTTTTTCCGCAATGCGCAGCAGCGTGGATTCCTGGTCAATCCGCTCCAGCAGCGACAGGGCGAGTTCGTCGTCGCGCTCATCGACCACCCGATCACCGAGGAAGCCGGGCGTGTCGATACGTTCCAGCGCAGCCGCGCGCAGGGCGCGATCGGGCGCCTTGCACGCGGCGCTGCGGATCAGCTCTCGGTCATCAATCCGGCCAAACCAGTCCAGACGCTCGGTGATGAATGCCTCGTTTGCGCTGCGCAGGACGGCACGGGCAAGAAAAGCGTCCGCGGCTGCGATAATCGCGGGGTCGGTTTCGCGCAGCTGCGCGTCCAGCCAGAACGGCTCGGTATCAATCCGCCGGAGCGCTGCCAGGCGCACCGCCGGTGATGAATCATGCTCGGCGAGCTTGCCGAGCTGCTCGATCAGTTCAGGCTCATCGCTGTCAATCACTGCCTGCAGTCGAATTTCTGGATCGCGATGCTCCCAGACTGGGCCAAAAAGGCGCTTTTTGATGCTCATAGATCCCTTTAATCAAATCTTGCCGCTGGACTTCATTATAGGTTTGCCGCGGGCGGCTGCTGACCGGCCTCAAATTAGCTGCTGGACAATTCGGAAACCGGCCACCCAGGTTCCAATTGCCGAGCCGAGATTGGCCAGGAAAAACACCAGCAACACTCGTGATACCCGGTTTCGCCACCAGCCGGACAGTTTTACGACGTCATCGCGCAGGGACTCGAAATCGCCGACCCGCGGCTTTCTCAGGCCGGCCTCGGCCGCTCCGGCCACCATGCCGGCGCTGATGGTCGGATTCAGTGAGGTGATCGGTGCGGCAACCATGGCCGCAGCAATGCTCAATGGGTGAGCGCCGGCGATCAATGCGCCCAGTGCGGCCAGGCCGCCGTTGATGACAGCCCAGGTGCCGATCAGCGCCCAGCCCAGCTCGGGTGAACGTAAGAAACCAATGATGAAACCGCTAATCACGAGCACGAGAATCAGCCAGGGGATGAAGCGTAGCAGCCTGGACGAAGGCAGTTCGGTCTTGAGCCGCTCAATGGTTTCGCCAGGTTCCTGCTCGGCCTGAAGCGCCGCGGCTGTGCCGTCCAGGTGGCCCGCACCAAGCACGGCCAGCACCTTGCGCTGCGGCTGGTCGGCGTTTTCCTGCCGCAGGCGGGCGGCCATGAACTGGTCGCGTTCGTCGATCAGGGCGTTGTGCAGCTCTGGCGCGGTTTCGGAGAACTCGCTGAAGGTCTCGGTCAGCAAATCGCCCTGCTTGAGTCGTTCGATGTCTTCTTCGGCAATCTCCTGGCGCGAAAACATGGCCATCACCAGGCCGTTGAGCATCATCCAGCGTTTCCACAGCGACAGGCTTCGGGAGGCTCGCCGCAGCGTGGTGCCAAGGTCGCGATCAATCAGCTGGATGGGCAGCTCGGCCTCGCGGGCTGCGTCGATGGCGGCTTTCATTTCCTGGCCCGGCTCAATTCCGAACTGATCGGCGATGCGCCGCTGGTAGGCCGACAAGGCCAGCGAGGCCATCAGCAGGCCGGCTTTGCGCTCGCGGATGATCTGAAACAGATCCATGCGCCGCCAGCTTTCGCGCTCGGTCAGGCTTTGAAAGCGGGCCGGGCACAGTTCGACGGCGATCGCGTCATAGTGGCCGCTCTGGATCAGGCTTTCGACCACTTCGGCACTGCGCCGCGACACGTGAGCGGTGCCTAGCAGGGTATAGTCTACGCCGTCGCGCTCGACGTGCCGGACCGGCTCGTCGCCAAACAGCAGTTCAGGATCCTGGCTCATCGGCATTCGACGAAGGAGAAACAGTGGCGCAGTGTAGCCGATTGGCGCGGTCGGCCGAAGGGTGGCGCTTCAGCCGCGCCAGCGTTTGAGCAGGTCGCCGTAGGCGTCGATGCGTCGGTCACGCAAAAATGGCCAGATGCGCCGCACCTGTTCGCTGCGCTCAAGCTTGATCGGGGCGATCAGGATCTCAGCTTCGTTGCCGGCTTCGGCGAGTATCTCGCCCTGGGGCCCGGCGATCAGGCTGTGGCCCCAGAACTCGGCATCGTATCTGCCGCCGGATCGGTCCGGCTCAAAGCCGACGCGGTTGCAGGCGGCCACCGGAATGCCGTTGGCGACCGCATGGCCGCGCTGAATTGTGCGCCAGGCGTCGAGCTGTCGATCCTGCTCATCGTCCGTGTCGGCCGGGTCGATGCCGATAGCCGTGGGATACAGCAGCAGCTCGGCCCCGGCCAGGGCCATCAATCGGGCCGCCTCCGGATACCATTGGTCCCAGCAGATCAGCACGCCCAGGCGGCCAATCGAGGTGTTGATCGGTTCAAAACCCAGGTCGCCGGGCGTGAAATAGAATTTCTCGTTGTAGCCTGGATCATCGGGGATGTGCATCTTGCGGTAGATCCCGGCCAGGCTGCCGTCGCGTTCAAACACCAGCGCCGTATTGTGGGCCAGGCCGGGCGCGCGGTGCTCGAAAATCGAGCCGACCACGACCGCCTCGTGTTCCTTGGCCGAGCGCGACAACATGTCGGCCGTCGGCCCGTCCAGCGGCTCGGCCAGCTCGAACAGTACCGGGTCCTGGTACTTGCAGAAATATTCCGAAGCGTGCAGTTCCGGAAGCAGCACCAGGTCGGCACCCAGGCCGGCGGCCTGGGCGATGCCATCCGCACTGGCCGCCCGGTTGTCATCCGGATCGGGGCTCATGGCGTGCTGCACCAGACCGATATTGAACGTTTTCATGCTCAAGCAAGAGCTGCTGGAATCTGCATGGCCGCGCAGTGCGGTCCGCCCGATTGGCTGATCATGGTGGTCGCCGGCACCGCCACGATCGAGCGTTCCGGCAGCAGCTCGGCAAGCAGGGCGCGGGTCGGGTCATCATGTCGACTGCCAAACGCCGGCACCAGGCAGGCACCGTTGACGAACAGAAAATTCACGTAGCTGGCCGGGCCGGCGGGCTTGATGTCGTCAATTGCCGGCAGGGCAATCAGCCGGTATTCGCGGCCTTCGTGAGTGCGCAGGCCTTCGAGCTGACCACGCAGGCGGTCATTGCGCGTCCGATCCGCCTGAATCTGGTAAACGATCGTGTCGCTATTGATGAAGCGCGCCAGCGTGTCGATGTGGCCATCGGTATCGTCGCCGGATGCGCCTTCAATATCAATCCCGATGACCTGCTCGACCTTGAGCAGATCGTGCAGCTCGTGGTCGATTTCACGCTCATCGAGGTGGGGATGGCGAAGGCGTAGACAGTGCCAGTTGACCAGTAGTCGGCCCTGACCGTCGCTGTCGATTGCGCCGCCTTCAAGTTCGAACAGAGACTGACGAAAGTCGAAGCGATCGAACAGCTCATGGCGGGCCAGATGCGTGTTGACCCGATTGTCGAGAGTCGCCGAGAACTTGCCGCCCCAGCCGTTGAACTGGAAGTCCATGGCCAGACGTTGACCGGCATTAACCAGGGTGACCGGTCCGTAATCACGACACCAAGTGTCGTCATATCTTACCGGCAAGAAATGCAGATTGGATCGTTTAGTGGGTAGTCCCTCCGGTTCGGACTCATCGGGCGGAACCAGCAGAATGACGGCCTGAAACTGCAGAATGGTCTTGATCAGGGTGCGATATTCGTCGTGAATTGCGTCAAGACGAGAATGCCAGTCCGAGTTTTTCGCAGGCCAGGCCAGCAGCGTGGCAGTCTGCTGCTCCCACTCGGCTGGAAGTCGGTAACGGTTATGTCTCATGCCTGCCGACCTGCCCGGAGATTCAGTGTTCTGACCACGCTTCGGTTTCTCGTATCAGCGCCTCGTCACGCAAAACGCTTTCGATGACCAGGTCGTATTCAAAAAAGACGCTGTAATCGCGATAGACCCAGCGGGTGATCGGCGGATCGCCGACCGCAGAGCGCCTGTGATCGGGGCTGCCGTAGCGGCTCTCCACCTGATCCATGCTCAGGCCGTTTTCCGGCAGGTCATGCAGCATCCGATCGCGAACCTTTTCGATCAACAGCACATCTCCTGCGGTCGCCGTTGCGGCCACCATCGTTATCAAAGCCGTCCCCCAAACCAGCTTGCCCAGTCGTGTTCGAATCATGGTGCAGTCCTCTGGTTCAACCCTCGCGGCTTGCCCGCTGAAAAGCGCGGCAAGTTTGAATGAAAATAGTAGCATAAGGCCCGACTGAAGACGCCGGCTGCTGCTTTGTCGGACCCGTTGCTATGGGCCGAGCCGCTCCTGCTCGGCGAGCAGCCTGAGCCAGGCCTGATGACGGCTGGCCGGCAGCTGGCCGGTTTGTGCAGCTTGGCTGACTGCGCAGCCGGGCTCGGTCTGATGCCGACAGTTGCGGAAGCGGCACTGAGCCGCATGTTCGGCAAATTCGGGAAAGCCCAGCGCCAGCTTTTCAGGCTCCATTTTCCACAGGCCGTACTCCCACACGCCGGGGCTGTCGATCAGCCAGGCATTCCCGGCGTAGCGATGGGCGGTGGCCGTGGTTGTGGTGTGGGTGCCTTTGCCGGTGACCTGGGAAAGCCGGCCGGTCTGAATCGCCAGATCAGGGATCAGGGCGTTGAGCAGGGATGATTTTCCCACCCCGGACTGGCCGGCAAACAGGCTCACGCCGTTTTGAATATGCGCCTCAAGCGCGCCGAGCTCGGTCTGTTTTCGGCAGCAGGTGGAAACGACGGTGTAACCCAGCCCGGCCAAAGTTTCCAGCTCGCTGAACGGCGGCTGATCCGGGCAGGCAAGGTCGGATTTGTTGACCACGATCAGCGGTTCGACACCGAGAATCAAAGCGGCCGCCAGATAACGATGAATCAGATCGCGGCTGGGTGCCGGCTGCGGGGCAATGACGATCGCGGCGCGATCCAGGTTGGCGGCAATCGGGCGAAAACGGCCGCGGGTGTCACCGCGCCCGAACAGATTGCTGCGGTCAAGAATCTCTGTGAGCGTGCCCGCCGGGTCAAGATGGACCAGGTCGCCGGGCAGGGGGCGGCCGATGCGGCGCGGAAAGTGGATAGCGCGCAGCTCGCCGTCAACCCAGGCCACGCCGTGATTGGCGTGCGCCTGAATTACCCGAAACGGGCCGCCTGTCATCGGCCCCGGCCGTGCTGGTATAGTGCCGAACCTGTCTTTTGGCTGACGACGCTCACATGCACGAAAACAACCTGATCTGGATCGATCTGGAAATGACCGGGCTCGATTCGTCCAGCGATACCATCATCGAGATTGCCACCGTGGTCACCGATGCCCAACTCAATGAGCTCGGCGTGGGGCCTGAGCTGGCAATTTCCACCCCGCAGGCGGTGCTTGCGGCAATGGACGAATGGAATACCCAAACCCACACCGAGTCGGGCCTGGTTCGCCGATGTCTTGATTCGGAGGTCAGCCTGGCCGAGGCTGAGCGTCGCACCCTGGATTTCCTGCAACAGCATGTGCCCGCGCGGACCTCGCCGATGTGCGGCAATTCCATTTGTCAGGATCGACGCTTCATGGCGCGCCTGATGCCTGAACTGGAAGGCTTTTTTCATTACCGGAATCTCGATGTGTCGACCCTCAAGGAACTGGCCCGGCGCTGGGCCCCGCGGGTGGCCGAGGGCTTTACCAAGGAGTCCAGCCATCGGGCGCTTGAGGATATCAGGGATTCGGTCGATGAGCTGCGCCACTACCGGCGCTTCATGGGTGCGCTGGCCGGGCTGTGAGCCCGGCCTGATCAACGCCGCTTCTGCCTGGGCCCGGCCCCACCGGCTCAGGCGCTGCGCTGCTCGGCCAGCTTGCGCCAGGTATCGACCACGGTGTCGGGGTTGAGCGACATGCTTTCGATACCCTGATCCATCAGCCATTCGGCCAGATCCGGATGGTCGGATGGCCCCTGTCCGCAGATGCCGATGTACTTGCCCTGGGCGCGGCAGGCCTTGATGGCCAGAGCCAGCATGGCTTTGACGGCCGGGTCGCGCTCGTCAAAACGGTGGGCAACCAGGCTGGAATCGCGGTCCAGGCCCAGTGTCAACTGGGTCATGTCATTGGAGCCGATCGAAAAGCCGTCGAAATATTCGAGAAAGGCCTCGGCGCAGATCGCGTTGGACGGCAGTTCACACATCATGATCAGCTTGAGATCCTGCTCGCCGCGTTTGAGGCCGAAGCGATCCATGACCTCGACGACCTCACGCGCCTCGTCGACGGTGCGCACGAACGGAATCATGGCCCAGACGTGGTCGAAGCCCATTTCTTCGCGCACTTTGCGCAGCGCACGGCATTCCAGCTCGAAGGCCGGCTGGAACTGTTCGTCGACATAGCGTGAGGCACCGCGCCAGCCGATCATGGGGTTTTCTTCGCTGGGCTCGTAGCGATCGCCGCCGATCAGGTTGGCGTATTCATTCGACTTGAAGTCAGACAGGCGAACGATCACCGGATTGGGCCCGAACGGCGCGGCAATGGTGGCGATGCCTTCGGCCAGTTTGTCGACGTAGAACTGCACTGGATCGGCGTAGCCGGCTGTGCGGCGGTCGATTTCGGCTTTTACCTGGTCGTTCTGACCGGCATAGTCGAGCAGGGCGAGCGGGTGAATGCCGATCAGGCGGTTGATGATGAATTCCAGCCGTGCCAGGCCGATGCCGTGGTTGGGAATCATGGCAAAGTCGAACGCCCGGTCGGGATTGGCGACGTTCATCATGATTTTCAGCGGCGCCTCCGGCATCTCGTCGAAGGAGTCTTCGCTGACGCTGAATTCAAGCTGACCGCTGTAGATGTAGCCGGTATCGCCCTCGCTGCAGGAAACGGTCACCTCGGTCTTGTCGGCGATACGGGTCGTTGCATCACCGCAGCCGACCACGGCCGGAATGCCCAGTTCACGGGCGATGATGGCGGCGTGGCAGGTGCGTCCGCCGCGGTTGGTGACGATGGCAGAAGCGCGCTTCATGACCGGCTCCCAGTCCGGGTCGGTCATGTCGGTCACCAGCACGTCGCCGTCCTCGACTTCGTGAATTTGCTCGACCGAATCAATCACCCGGGCCTTGCCCTGACCGATGCGTTGGCCGATCGCCCGGCCTTCGGCGAGCACTGGGCCTCGGGATTCAAGCCGGAAGCGCTCCAGCGTCTGGCCGCTCCGGCTTTTGACCGTCTCGGGTCGGGCCTGGAGGATGAACAGCTCGCCGGTTTCACCATCCTTGCCCCACTCGACGTCCATCGGACGGCCGTAGTGTTCCTCAATGGTCAGAGCCATTTTGGCCAGGGCGGTAGCCTCGGCGTCGCTGATCGAGAACTGCCGGCACTCGGCCTCGGACGTGTCTTCGGTGTGCACGCCGCCGCCGGCGCCGTCGCTATACACCATGCGGGTGGCCTTGGTGCCCAGGGTACGACGCAGCACCGCCGGCTTGTCGGCACGCAGATTGGGCTTGAACAGGTAGAACTCGTCGGGATTGACCGCGCCTTGAACCACCGATTCACCCAACCCGTAGCTTGAGGTGATGAAAACCACTTCGCGATAGCCGGATTCGGTATCGAGAGTGAACAGCACGCCCGACGAGCCGGAGCCGGCGCGCACCATAAGCTGGATGCCGGCGGACAAAGCCACATCATGGTGATCAAACCCCTGATGCACCCGGTAGGCAATCGCCCGGTCGGTGTACAGGCTGGCGAAAACGGCGTGGATTTTTTCGAGTACGGCCTCAATGCCGCACACGTTGAGGAAGGATTCCTGCTGTCCGGCAAAGGATGCCTCGGGCAGGTCTTCGGCGGTGGCCGAAGAGCGCACGGCCACGGCCAGTTTGGCGCCGTAGCGCGCTTCCAGCCGGGCGTAGGCATCGCGAACTTCGCGTTCGAGATCGTCGGGCAGCGGCGTTTCCATGATCCACCGGCGAATCTCGTCGCCGACCTTTGCCAGGGCGCGGGTATCGTCGACGTCGAGATCGGCCAGCGCCTCGGCAATGCGCCGGTCCAGGCCCGACCGTGCGAGGAACCGCCTGAATGCTTCGGCCGTGGTGGCGAAACCGCCGGGCACGTTGACCCCCAGGTCATTCAGATGGGTGATCATTTCCCCCAGCGAAGCGTTCTTGCCGCCGACCTGGTCCAGGTCGCCCATGCCAAGCTCATTGAGCCAAAGGATATACTTGGACACTAGAACTCCAACAAAGCCAAACGGATTCCTCCATTGTAACCGGCGAAGGGCCCATGCGACGAACGGTTTTCTTTATATCCGACGGTACGGCGATCACCGCCGAAACCTTCGGTCACAGCCTGATGACCCAGTTTTCCAACGTCGAGTTTCGGCAGGTGAGACTGCCTTTTGTCGACACGCCGAGCAAGGCACGTGATGCGATGGCGCTGATTGATCGGGCCGGGCAGATGGACGATGGCCTCAAACCGCTGGTATTCAGCACCATCGTTGACGGCAAGATCGCGGCCATACTGGCTGAGGCGGACTGCCATCTGTTTGACATGTTCACGACCTTCATGGAGCCGATGGAGCAGGCGCTGGATGTGTCGCGCTCGCCGCGCGTTGGCCAGGCCCACGGCATGGGTGACAGCAAAGGCTACGAAGATCGCATGGAGGCGACCAATTACGCGCTCACCCATGATGACGGCATTTCCACCCGCCTGGACGCTGCCGATGTGATCCTGGTCGGCGTGTCGCGTTCGGGCAAGACGCCGACCTGCCTGTACATGGCCCTGCATTACGGTATCAAGGCGGCCAATTATCCGCTGACCGAGGAAGATCTTGAGCAGCCCAGGTTGCCGCCGTTTCTGCGCAAACATCGTCACAAGCTGTTCGGCCTGAGCATCGATCCACAGCGCCTGGCACAAATTCGCGAGGCCCGTCGCCCCGGCAGCCGCTATGCCTCGCTCAAGCAGTGCCGCTACGAGGTCGAGGCGGCCGAAGCGTTGCTGCGAACCGAGGGCGTTTCGACCCTGTCGTCCACGGTCACCTCGATCGAGGAGCTGGCCAGCCGCATTCTGCTCAAGCTTGGCGAGTCGGGAAATGGTCTGGGGAAATCCTGAAATCCGAGAGGGAATTCGATAGGGAATCCGATAGGGAAATTCGCCAGGGGCTGGCAGTTTTTCCCGCCGCCTGATATGCTCGCCCGCCATGCTCACTACCACGCGCCAACAGCAGCCATCGAGCCGGATACTGGCCCGCCGCCTGCCCGAGTTGCACAGTGCCCTGTACCGGGCGCTGAACGTACTGCTGCCCGATGACATGATCACTACGGACCATCTGATTTCGCGGGTTGACGATGGTCCCGAGCTGTACCTGGAGGTCATTGACCGCCACCCCTACACGACCTTTTTGCGCCTGTCCTACATCATTGGCGCCGAGCGCGCGCTCAATCCCAACGCGCATGTGCGCATCTATCACGACGCTGCCATGGCCGAGGCGACTGCCTTCAGTCCGCAGCAGGGAATTCAGCGCTTCGCCGGCCCTGATCTGGCCATCAACGGCCTGGTGGTGCGCAGTTGGAGGCTCAACCGGGCCCTGCTGAAATGGATTGATTACCTGATCGCCCAGGGCCACAGCGCCGAAACGATGCGCCCGGCAGGCGACAGCCAGGTGCTGGAAAGCAGAATGGCGCCGGAAGCCTGAGTCCCGGCTTGCCCGCCCCTTGGGCGGAACGAATACGGTCAATTTTGAACAGCGTGTTTTGGCGTTTGTTCTGTTCAGCCCTGGCCGCTTGGTTTAGAATGGACCCCCGGAAGTCGGGGCTTTCGCCCGACGCTTGACAGGCGGACTGTGCCGGAATCGGTCCAGGCCCGCTTCGTGTACCCGGAGGTTTCCCAAATGCAGGCAATTTTGGCGCTGGAAGACGGCACCACGTTTTCCGGGCAAGGCATCGGCACGCCGGGTGAGCGCGTCGGCGAGCTGGTTTTCAACACCGCGATGAGCGGTTATCAGGAAATTCTGACCGATCCGAGCTACGCCGGTCAGCTGGTCACCCTGACGGCGGCCCATGTCGGCGTTGCCGGAATCAACCCGCAAGACTGGGAATCGGAACGTATTCACGCGGCCGGTTTGATCGTGCGCGATTATCCGCGCCGCCACAGCAACTGGCGCGCCAATCAGTCGTTGTCGGATTGGATGGCCGGGCAGGGCGCCTGCGGCATTGCCGGAATTGATACCCGCGCGCTGACCATTCGCCTGCGCGACAAGGGCGCTTTGGGCGGCTGTTTGCTGGTCGGCGAAGGTCTTTCCGCGGAGCATGCGCTGGAGCTGGCGGCTTCCTGCGCGCCGATGGGGGGGCAGGATCTGGCCGGCAGCGTTTCGGCCAAGCGCGCCCACGAGTGGCAGGAAGGTAGCTGGGATCTGGAGCGCGGTGCGTATGGCCAGGGCAGCAGCCGCTTTCACGTCGTCTGCGTGGACTACGGGGTCAAGCGCTCGATCCTGCGCCTGCTGGTAGATACCGGCTGCCGTGTAAGCGTGGTGCCAGCGGCAACCGGGGTTGAGCAAATCATGGCCATGCGACCCGACGGGATCATGCTTTCCAACGGCCCGGGCGATCCGCAGGCCTGCGGCGACGCGATCGAAACCGTGCGCGATCTGCTTGAGCGCAATGTGCCGATCTTCGGCATCTGCATGGGCCATCAGTTGCTCGCCTTGGCGGCCGGGGGGAAAACCGTCAAGATGAAGTTCGGCCATCACGGCGCGAATCATCCGGTCAAGGATCTGGCCAGCGGTCAGGCACTGATCACCAGCCAGAACCACGGCTTTGCGGTTGATGAAGCCAGTTTGCCGGCCCATGTTCGCCCGACCCATCGTTCGCTGTTTGACGGCAGTCTGCAGGGAATACGGATCGACGGCCGACGGGCGATGAGTTTTCAGGGGCATCCGGAAGCCAGTCCGGGGCCGCACGATCTGCGTCCGCTGTTTGCGCGCTTTGTCGAGATGATGGAATCCACCGATGCCTAAGAGAACCGATATTCACTCCATTCTCATCATCGGCGCCGGGCCGATCGTGATCGGGCAGGCCTGTGAGTTTGATTATTCGGGCGTTCAGGCGGTCAAGGCGCTGCGGCAGGAGGGTTACCGGGTGATTCTGGTCAACTCCAATCCGGCCACCATCATGACCGACCCGGATATCGCCGACGTGGTCTACATTGAGCCGATCCGCTGGGACGTGGTGCGCGACATCATCGAAAAGGAGCGGCCCGACGCCCTGCTGCCGACCATGGGTGGGCAGACCGCGCTCAACTGCGCGCTGGACCTGGCTCGTGAGGGTGTGCTCGACGAGTTCGGCGTCGAGATGATCGGCGCGTCCAAAGAGGCCATCGACATGGCCGAAGATCGCGACGCGTTCAAAGAAGCGATGCGCTCCATTGGTCTGGGCGTACCCGACGCCTGGGTGGCGCATACGCTGGCCCAGGCCATCGAGATACAGAAACGGATCGGCTTCCCAACCATTATCCGGCCCTCGTTCACGCTCGGCGGATCAGGCGGCGGTATTGCCTACAACCGCGAGGAATTCGAGCAGATTGTCGAACATGGCCTGGACATGTCGCCGACCAAAGAAGTGTTGCTCGAAGAGTCGGTGCTTGGCTGGAAGGAGCTTGAACTTGAAGTCGTGCGCGACAAAGCCGACAACTGCATCATCATCTGTTCCATCGAGAACCTTGATCCGATGGGCGTCCACACCGGCGACTCGATCACCGTTGCGCCGGCGCTGACTCTGACCGACAGGGAATACCAGCAGCTTCGCAATGCCGCGATCGCCGTGCTCCGGAAAATCGGCGTCGATACCGGCGGCTCGAACGTACAGTTTGCGATCAATCCGGACACCGGCCGCGTGCTGGTCATCGAAATGAACCCGCGCGTTTCGCGCTCCTCGGCACTGGCTTCGAAAGCGACCGGCTTTCCGATCGCCAAGGTGGCCGCCAAGCTGGCCGTTGGCTACACTCTTGATGAACTCGACAACGAGATCACCGGCGGTGCCACGCCGGCCTCCTTCGAGCCGAGCATCGACTATGTCGTCACCAAGATTCCGCGCTTTACTTTCGAGAAATTCCAGGCGGCTGACGATCGTCTGACCACCCAGATGAAGTCGGTGGGTGAGGCGATGGCCATCGGCCGGACCTTTCAGGAATCCCTGCAAAAGGCGCTGCGCAGCCTGGAAACCGGCCTGACCGGCCTGGATCCGGTCGAGATTGAAAGTGACGGGGCCGACGAGCCCACGCTGATTCGTCGCGAACTGCGCGAGGCCGGCCCGCAGCGTCTGCTGTACGTCGCCGAAGCCTTTCGACGCGGATTCGAGTTTGATGAGATTCAACGCCTGACGCGCATCGATCCCTGGTTTCTGGACCAGATTGCCGAGCTGATCGAAGTCGAGCAGCGCCTGCTGGACGAAGCAGCGCTCGGCGAGGAGGTACCCGAGCTGCCTCAACTCGTGCTCGCGGCCGACCAGTTCGTCGTCGGCCGCCCGTCGCAGGACGATCCCGACGGGCGGACCGTCATCGCGGGCTACCCGTGGTTCAGCGACTGGGGACGCGACACGATGATCGCCCTGCCCGGCGCCATGACCGGCCTCATCCTCGCCGGCGTCGATCTCGGCTTTCTGATGCAGGGCGCCAGGGCCCGTGCCGATTTCCTCCGCGCCTCGATGAACCGGGCATGAGCCGGGCCTTCGGGTTCGACGACTTCGTCGCCAGCCTCTCCACCCGTCCGGCCAAGGCCGACACGGTCGCCGCGAAGGCGTGCCACTGGTAATCCACGAGGGCAACGCGAAGCCGGGAATGGCC
>CALEIM010000096.1 GCA_937876395.1 uncultured Wenzhouxiangella sp.
ATTGATTCTTGTCCTTCATGCTCGTTTCCTCAGGCCTTCTTGGCTTCCTTCATGATCACGCGCTCATCCGAGTAGCGCACGCCCTTGCCCTTGTAGGGCTCCGGCGGACGGAACGCGCGAATCTTGGCGGCCACCTGGCCGACCTGCTGCTTGTCATTGCCTTTGACCAGAATCTCGCTCTGGCTCGGCATCTCGATGTTGATTCCTTCAGGAATCGGAAACTCGACCGGATGGCTGAAGCCGAGCTGCAGATTGAGACTCTTTCCCTGCACCTGGCCGCGATAACCGACGCCGATCAACTGAAGCTTCTTCTCGAAACCGTTACTGACGCCTTCGATCATATTGGCCACCAGGGAACGCATGGTCCCGGCCATCGCCATCGAGCCACCCTCCCCGGGTGCCAGACTGATGACACCGTCGTCTACGGACAGTTTGACACCGGGATGAAGCTGCATCTCAAGCGCACCCTTGCTGCCCTTGACCTTGACGACCCCGTCACTGTGGTTGAACTCAACACCCTTGGGTAATTCTATGGGCGATTTGGCAATTCTGGACATGGCTAGTCTCTCCGAATACTCAATCAGGCCACCAGGCAGAGCACTTCACCGCCGCGCCCTTCGGCACGCGCCTGGCGGTCAGTCATCACGCCATTGGAGGTGCTGACGATCGCTACGCCGAGTCCGTTGAGAACGCGCGGGAGATCGTCCTTGCCAAAATAGGCACGACGGCTCGGCCGGCTGTAGCGGTCAAGGCGATCAATCACGCCACGACCTTCAATGTATTTGAGGTCAATTGACAGGGTGCTCTTGGCACCGGCCTCTTCCACCCGGAACTCACGGATGTAGCCTTCGTCTTTCAACACCTGTGCGACCGACACCTTCAGCTTTGAAGCTGGCATGTCCACGCTGCGCTTGCTTACCGCCTGGGCGTTTTTGATACGCGCCAGCATGTCGGCAATGGGATCACTCATGCTCATTGCGTTTGTCTCTCCTTACCAACTTGCCTTGCGCAGACCTGGAATATCACCGCGCATTGCTGCTTTACGCAGCTTGTTGCGGGCCAGGCCGAATTTGCGGTAATAACCACGCGGACGCCCGGACTGGCGGCAGCGATTGCGAACTCGAACAGCAGAGGAGTCGCGCGGCAGCTTGTTGAGCTGGTTCATCGCGGCCTGCTTATCATCGAACTCCACATCGGGATCAGAAATGATGCTCTTGAGCTCGGCGCGCTTGGCAGCATATTTTGCCACCAACTTGGCACGACGAACATCGCGTTCAACCATTGAAATCTTGGCCATCTCTATTTACTCCTTACTTGGCCCGGAACGGGAAGCCAAAGGCTTCCAGCAGCGCCAGGCCCTCTTCATCCGACTTGGCGGTGGTCGTGATGGAGATATCCATGCCGCGCAGGGTATCGATCTGGTCATAATCGATTTCCGGAAAAATGATCTGCTCTTTGACACCCAGGTTGTAGTTGCCGCGGCCGTCAAAAGACTTGCGTGACAGTCCACGGAAATCACGCACGCGCGGCAGAGCCACACTGACCAGACGGTCAAAAAACTCGTACATCCGCTCGCGGCGCAGCGTCAACATGCAACCAATCGGATAGTCATCGCGAATCTTGAAGCTCGCCACCGATTTACGGGCCTTCGTCACGACCGGCTGCTGACCGGCAATCTTGGCCATGTCACCGACTGCATGATCCATCACCTTCTTGTCGCCAACGGCCTCACCGACACCCATGTTCAGGGTGATCTTGGTGATCCGCGGAACCTCCATCGGATTGGCATAACCGAACTTTTCGGTCAGCTTGCCGACGACTTCGTCCCTGTAAAATTCCTTGAGCCTAGCCATTGTCTTGTTCCAAATAGTTCAGTTTGCAGTTTCGAGCCCGTAGCGGCGATCAAATATCGACCACTTCACCCGTGGACCGATAGAAGCGCACCTTGCGGCCATCTTCGAGATTCTTGAAACCGACCCGATCACCCGTGCCGGTGGCCGGGTTGAACAGCATCACGTTCGAGGCGTGGATCGGCGCTTCTCGCTCAATGATCCCACCCGGTCGCTGCACCTGTGGATCGGGCTTTTGGTGGCGCTTGACCATGTTGACGTTTTCAACCAGAAAACGCTTGTCCTTGAGCACCTTGAGCACGTGACCTCGCTGACCCTTGCTGCGGCCGGCGATCACGACGACTTCATCACCCTTGCGAATACGTTCCATCATGAACTCCTTACAACACTTCCGGCGCGAGCGAGACGATCTTCATGAACCGCCCGGTCCGCAATTCGCGCGTCACTGGCCCGAAAATACGGGTACCCAGCGGCTCCAGCTTGCTGTTGAGGAGCACCGCGGCATTGCCGTCAAAGCGGATCAAGGAACCGTCGCGGCGACGCACGCCCTTGGCGGTCCGAACCACCACGGCATTGTAAATCTCGCCCTTCTTGACCTTGCCGCGCGGAATGGCGTCTTTCACGGTCACCTTGATGACATCGCCAATATTGGCGTAGCGACGCTTTGAGCCGCCCAGCACCTTGATGCACATGAGCTCGCGCGCTCCGCTGTTGTCGGCTGCCGACAGCCTGGACTGCATCTGAATCATGACTCTCGCTCCGCTTACTGGGCCCGTTCGACCACTTCAATAACCTGCCAGGCCTTGGTCTTGGAAATCGGCCGGGTCTGCTCGATACGCACGGTATCGCCTTCGTTGCAGCTGTTGTCAGGGTCATGGGCATGGACCTTGCTCGAACGGCGGACGTACTTGCCGTACAGCGGATGCTTGACCAGCCGCTCCAGACTGACCGTGACGGTCTTGTTCATCTTGTTGCTCACGACGCGTCCAACGACGCTGCGCTGCTTGCGGTCTTCACTACTCATGCCTGCGTCTCATTGTGCTTCTGGTTGAGCACGGTCTTGACCCGTGCAATCTCCTTGCGGACCTGCCTGAGCTCATGCGGCGAACCCAGTTGACCGGTACCGTGCTGCATGCGCAGGCCAAACTGGTCCTTGCGCAGTTTCAAAAGCAGGCTGTCGAGCTCGCTGATACTTTTTTGCTGCATTTCACTGGCTTTCATCACAGCGTCCTCGCTACAAAGGTGGTCTGGACACTCAGCTTGGCAGCGGCGCGGCGGAAAGCCTCGCGCGCGATATCTTCGCTGACGCCCTGAATCTCGTAGATCATGCGGCCCGGCTGTACCGGCGCGACCCAGAACTCAACGTTGCCCTTGCCCTTGCCCATGCGGACTTCAACCGGCTTTTTGCTGACCGGCTTGTCCGGGAAGACCCGAATCCACAGCTTGCCGCCTCGCTTGACATGGCGGGTGATGGCACGCCGGGCAGACTCAATCTGGCGAGCAGTCAGAAATCCGCGCGTGGTCGCCTGCAGGCCGAAGTCGCCGAAGCTGACCCGGTTACCAACCTGCGACAGACCGCGATTGCGCCCTTTCTGCTGCTTTCTGAACTTGGTTCGTTTCGGCTGCAGCATGACTTACCTCTCCTTGCGTCCACCGCTTCTTGGCGGCGCATTTTCCGAACTCTTCTCGGCGTACAGATCGAATACTTCGCCCTTGTACACCCAGACCTTGATACCGATGATGCCGTAAGTGGTAGTCGCTACTGCGGTGCCATAGTCAATGTCGGCACGCAGGGTATGCAACGGCACACGACCTTCGCGATACCACTCGGTGCGCGCGATATCGGCGCCGTTTAGCCGACCGGCGACCTGCACCTTGATGCCCTGCGCACCCAGGCGCATGGCGTTGCCCACAGAGCGCTTCATGGCCCGGCGAAACATCACCCGGCGCTCGAGCTGCTGGGCAATGCTTTCAGCCACCAGCTTGGCGTCGAGCTCAGGCTTGCGAATCTCATTGACGCGAATATGGGTCGGAACACCCATGATCTTGCCGACGTCGCGACGCAGCTTTTCAATGTCCTCGCCTTTCTTGCCGATCACAATCCCCGGGCGCGCCGTGTGAATGGTGATCTCGGCCGATTTGGCCGGGCGCTCAATTTCAATCCGGCTGATCGCTGCGTGGGCCAGTACCTTTTCGAGGTACTCGCGCGCCTTGAGGTCCGTATTGAGCTGGTCAGCGAACTCCTCGCCTTCTGCATACCATCTCGCGCTCCAGGGCTTGGCGATGCCCAGACGAATACCGGTTGGATGTACCTTGTGACCCATAATTAGTCCTCTGCCACGACAATGGTGATGTGGCTGCTGCGCTTGAGAATGCGCGTAAAGCGACCCTTGGCGCGCGGCATACCGCGCTTGAGCGTTGGGCCTTCGTCGACGAAGATCGTGCGCACTTTCAGCTCGTCGATATCGGCACCGCTGTTGTGCTCGGCATTGGCAATCGCCGACATCAGCACCTTGCGCACGATATGCGCGGCCTTCTTGTTGCTGAAGGTCAACAGTTCTTCGGCCCGCTCGACGCCCATGCCGCGAATCTGATCAGCGACCAGACGCACTTTCTGTGCAGAAATGCGCGCACCTTTGAGTTTGGCAGTAGCTTCCATCACCGTCTTGAATCCTGATTATCTGGACTTGCGGTCACCGCTGTGACCCTTGAATGTTCTGGTCGGCGCAAACTCACCGAGTTTGTGACCAACCATGTTCTCGTTGATCAGCACCGGCATATGCTGCCGACCGTTGTGCACGGCGATGGTCAGTCCGACCATATCGGGCAGAATCATCGAGCGCCTCGACCAGGTTCTGATCGGACGACGATTGTTGGCTTCAACGGCCGCCTCAACCTTCGCCTGAAGGTGGTGGTCGACAAACGGCCCTTTCTTGATCGAACGTGGCATGGCGTTATCCTGTTACTTGCGCTTGCGTGGTCGTGTAATGTACTGACTGGTGCGCTTGTTGGTGCGGGTGCGCTTGCCCTTGGTCTGGACACCCCAGGGGGTGACCGGATGACGGCCACCCGAGGTGCGCCCTTCACCACCACCGTGGGGATGGTCAACCGGGTTCATGGCCACACCACGAACGGTCGGACGAATCCCGAGCCATCGTTTTGCGCCGGCCTTGCCCAGCTTTCTCAAGTTGTGCTCGACGTTGGCAACCTGGCCAATCGTGGCGCGGCAACTGGTATGCACCTTGCGAGTCTCGCCGGAGCGCAGAATCACGGTTGCATACTGACCTTCACGAGCCACCATCTGCACGGCCGCCCCGGCGCTGCGCGCAATCTGTGCACCCTTGCCAGGACGCAGCTCAAGCGCGTGGATCTGGGTACCCACCGGAATCGAGCGCAGCTGCATGGCATTGCCCGGCTTGATGGGAGCTTCCGATCCGCTCAGAATTTCGTCACCGGCACGCACATGACGCGGCGCCAGGATGTAACGGCGCTCGCCGTCCAGGTACTTGATCAGGGCGATGTGTGCGCTGCGGTTCGGATCGTATTCGATCCGCTCAACGATACCGCGCACACCGTCCTTGTCGCGCTTGAAATCGATCAGACGATAGTGCTTCTTGTGTCCGCCACCGCGATGTCGCGTAGTCATCCGGCCATGGTTGTTACGCCCGCCGGTATTGCTGCGCGACTCAAGCAGCGGTGCATGCGGCTCACCCGTCCAGAGGTGGGCGTGCTTGACCTGCACCAGGCCTCTACGGCCCGCTGATGTCGGCTTTGCCTTTACGATTGCCATGATTGTCTTCCCGACTCGCTAACTCGTTCAGTCTGCCTGAACTTCTTCAATGGTCTGCCCGCTCTTGACGCGGACATACGCCTTTTTCCAGCCTTTCTGTCGGCCGGCCGTCGCACGAAAGCTCTTCTGCTTGCCCTTCACATTGAGGACTTGCACCTGCTCCACGTCGACTTCGAACAACTTTTCAATCGCCTGCCGAATCTGGTCCTTGCTGGCATCGACCTGGACCTGGAACACGTACTGGTTCGAGGCACCCTGCAGCCGGGCCGTCTTTTCAGAAACATGCGGCCTGCGCACAATCTGGTACATCCGCTCGCTGTTCATGCCAGCCACTCCTCAATCTTGTTGATGGCCGCCGTGGTCATGACGACCTTGTCGGCACCCACCAGGCTGACCGGGTTCAGGGTCTCGGCGGTCAGCACTTGAAGGCCCGGAATATTGCGGCTGCCCAGGTACAAATTGTCATCCAGCTCGACATCGACCAGCAGGCCGCGGTCCATACCGAACTTGGAAAGACTGGCCGCCACCGCGCTGGTTTTCGGCTCGGTGATGGCAAAGCTGTCGACCACCAGCAGGCGGTCCTGACGCACCAGCTCTGACAGGATCGACTTGATCGCCGCCCGATACTGTTTGCGGTTGACCTTCTGGCTGAAGTCGCGCGGCCGGGCGGCAAAAGTCACACCACCTGAACGCCACAGCGGGCTGCGAATGGTGCCGGCCCGGGCATTGCCGGTGCCTTTCTGGCGCCACGGCTTGCGCCCGCCGCCGGAAACGTCCGAGCGGTTCTTCTGCGCCTTGGTTCCGGCGCGGCCGCCGGCCAGGTAGGCCGTGACCACCTGGTGAACCAGGCTTTCGGAAAAATCGCGGCCGAAGATCTCGTCAGAGACCGAGATCGTGCTGCCGCCGTTGACTGCGAGTTCCATCACTCTCTCCTTCAGGCCTTGATTGACGGCCGAATCATGACGTGACCGCCAACCGCGCCAGGAACTGCGCCACGAATCAGCAGCAGATTCCGATCAGCATCCACCTTCACAACCTGCAAATTCAGGGTCGTCTGACGCTCGTCACCCATATGGCCGGCCATCTTCTTGCCTTTGAACACGCGGCCTGGAGTCTGGCACTGGCCAATTGAGCCGGGCGCGCGATGGGCCAGCGAGTTGCCGTGCGTGGCATCCTGGGTACGAAAGTTGTGCCGCTTGACGGCACCGGCGAAGCCCTTGCCCTTGGTGACGCCGGTCACATCCACCTTTTGTCCGGCCTCAAAGCGCTTGACTGTCAGCTCAGCGCCGATTTCGAAGGCTTCGTTGTTTTCGCCATCGAGGCGAAATTCCCACAGGCCCTCACCAGCCTCGACACCCGCTTTGGCGAAGTGTCCGGCCAGCGGGCGGGAAACCAAAGACGTACGCTTGTTACCGCAAGTGACTTGAATGGCTGCATAGCCATCCGTTTCAGCATCGCGGATCTGGGTGATCCGGTTCGGGCTGACCTCAATGACCGTCACCGGCAAGGAACTGCCTTCGTCCGTGAAGATCCGAGTCATGCCTCGTTTGCGTCCTACTATTCCGATAGCCATTGCTTATTCGCCTCAGTACAGCTTGATCTGCACGTCAACGCCTGCAGCCAGATCCAGCTTCATCAGGGCATCGACGGTCTTGTCATTGGGATCGACGATATCCAGCAACCGTTTGTGGGTGCGGATTTCGTACTGATCGCGCGCATCTTTGTTGACATGCGGAGACGTCAGGATGGTGTAGCGCTCCTTGCGCGTGGGCAAAGGAATCGGTCCACGAACCTGCGCACCGGTGCGCTTGGCGGTATCCACGATCTCCTGGGTCGACCGATCGATCAAACGATGATCAAAGCCCTTCAAACGAATACGGATTTTCTGTTCGGCCATTGCCGTACGCCTTCAGTCTGTTAAAGATCAAATTCTTCCATCCGCCGTTTGGCGAATGGGCGTGCGATTCTTTCAAACCGCCTTTTCTCCCGGCTGGGCCGGGGTTTCACCCTGCTTCAGGAATCCGGCACCATCCGGGAGCCGAACCCCGAGGCCGTCTTACTTGACGATCTTCGATACCACGCCGGCACCGACGGTGCGGCCACCTTC
>CALEIM010000097.1 GCA_937876395.1 uncultured Wenzhouxiangella sp.
AGCCTCGAGTTTGACGGCATCCCGGTCACAATTGACAGCATCGTGCCGGCCACAAGCTGCACGGCGTTGTCAAATCAGGTCAGTTGCCAGCTGCCAGATCTCCAGGCTGGCGACGCGGCTCAGATATTCACTGTGCTGATTCCTCAGGGCAGCGGCACACTGCTTGTCACGGGCGCTGTCGAAGACGGTGATGGCAACATCACGCCGATTTCGTCAAGTGTCGAAATTGCCGCGTCGGCTGATGACGACATCTTTTCGGATCGTTTCGAACTGCTGCCGTAACATTGCAAGTTGAGAGAAGGGGCCGGCACCTGCCGGTCCCTTCAACCGTGCTCAGCCAGCCCAAGCTCTTGTTATAGTGAAAACCCACGCTCATCCGGTTTTCAGACAGGTACGCAATGAATACCGATATTCCCTCATTCAGCCGCTCCGAGCTGGATACCCACGAAGTCTTCAACCAGCCGCCCGCCCTGCTGGACTACGATCCCTACCAGCGCCACCCGGCCCTGCGTGAGGCACTGATTCGGGAGGGCGGCGGTGCGCTTGAAGATCGAGTCGGCCGATTTGCCCGCCGCGCGGCGGCTGAAATCGGCCCGCTGGGCTTTACCGCCAATGAATATGCGCCGCGCCTGCGCAGCCACGACCGTTTCGGTCACCGCATTGACCAGGTCGACTATCACCCGGCCTATCACCGCATCATGGAAATTGGCCTGGAAAGCGGGCTGGCGAGTCTGAGCTGGACGGGCCAGGCCGGCGGACGCATCGCCCGCTCAGTACTGATGTATCTACACAACCAGTTTGAAGCCGGCACGATGTGCCCGATCACCATGACCCACGCCGTAATTCCGGCGCTGCGCGCCCAGCCCGAGGTGGCCGCTGAATGGGAGCCGCGGGTGCTGGCCGCACGTTATGACGCCCGGTTCCTGCCCGCTCATGCCAAGCACGGCGTGACGCTCGGCATGGCGATGACCGAAAAACAGGGCGGTTCGGATTTGCGCAGCAACACCACCGGCGCCACGCCGACAGGTGAGCCCGGCGCAGGGCGGGAATATGAACTGGTTGGCCACAAGTGGTTTTGTTCGGCACCGATGAGCGACGCCTTTCTGACCTTGGCACAGTGTTCCGACGGCTTGAGCTGCTTTCTGGTGCCGCGCTTCCGGCCTGATGGCTCACCCAATCCGATTCGGATCATGCGCCTGAAAGACAAGCTCGGCAATCGCTCCAACGCTTCATCAGAAATTGAATATCCCGGCACCTGGGCGGTGATGGTCGGCGCGCCCGGCCGCGGGGTGGCGACGATCATTCGCATGGTCGCCGAGACCCGCCTGGACTGCGTGATCGGCTCGGCTTCGCTGATCCACAAGGCCACCGTCGAGGCGATTCACCACACCCGCGCACGCCAGGCCTTTGGCAAAGCTTTAAGCCGGCAGCCCCTGATGAGCCGCGTGCTGGCCGACCTGGCACTTGAATCCGAAGCGGCCCTGACGCTGGCGATGTTCCTGGCCGGACGCTTTGATGAAGCCGGCCGCGGCGATGAATCGGCCGAAGGGCTGGCCCGGATTGCCACGCCGGTGGCCAAGTACTGGGTGTGCAAACGCGCGGTCGGCGCCATCAACGAGGCCCAGGAATGTCTAGGCGGCGCCGGCTACGTCGAGGAGTCGATTTTGCCGCGGCTTTACCGGGAAGCCCCGGTCAACGCCATCTGGGAAGGTTCGGGCAATATTCAGTGCCTGGACGTGCTGCGCGCCAGCCAGCGCGAGCCCGGTTCCATGGAAGCCTTGCTGGATTACCTTGAACGCCAACGCGGCGCCGACAGCGGCATCGCGCGGCGGCTGGATGCGGTCAAGTGTCTGCTTGGCCACCCTGAAAAGGCCGCTGAGCAGACTCGCGAACTGTGCGAACACCTGGCCCTGGCGCTGCAGGCCAGCATCCTGATTGAAGCGGGCAGCCCGCTGGCCGAAGCATTCTGTCAGGCGCGGGTCAATTCAGACTCGAATGGACTCTACGGTGCCCTGGCGGCCGGCATCGACGCGGACGCCATCGTGGAACGCAGCTTTCCGCACGGTTGAAACCGACAGTCCAACGCACCATGTTGGTCGCACCACTCACATACAAAGGCACGATCACCATGGAAATCGCCAACAACACCGTCGTCAGCATCGACTACACCCTGACCGGAGACGATGGCCAGGTCATCGATACTTCCGAAGGCCGCGAACCGCTGCAGTACCTGCACGGACATCAGAACATCATCCCGGGTCTGGAAAATGCCATTGAAGGCAAAAGTGAAGGCGATGAGCTCGACGTAGTCGTTCAGCCCGAAGAAGGCTACGGGGCATACCGCGATGAACTGGTCCAGGAAGTTCCCCGGAATGCTTTCGAGGGCGTCGACGAGCTCGAACCCGGAATGAGCTTTCGCGCTGAATCCAACGCCGGCCCGATGACCGTCATGGTCACCGAGGTGGGCGACGATACAGTCACCGTCGACGGCAACCACATGCTGGCCGGCAAAGTGCTCAACTTCCAGGTCGCCATCAAGGACGTTCGCGAAGCCAGCGCCGAAGAAGTTGCCCAGGGCAGCGTTGCGGGCTGACTAAAGATCAGGCGCAAGGCTCAAGGTGCATGGCTCCAGGGAAGGACGGTTTACGGAAAAACATGCCGTTGGACAATGAACCGACCAACGCCCTGCTATCCGTCGCGGATAAATTTGTGTAGTTGGCGGCGCTCGCGCTTGTCTGGGCGGCGCGCCGGGAGTACGCCGGCGGCCCGCTCCAGGCGGCGCTGCTCGGCCCGACGTTCGCGAGCCGCCAGGCTGGCATCCGTCTCGCTGTACATCGCCTGGGCGAGTGGTGCGGAAACGCGCCGGGTGCCGATTTCCTCGACGATCAGCTCAAAGCGCGTCTCAGCTTTCGTGATCCGTAATCGGTCACCGCAGCGAACCAGTCGCGAGGCTTTCGGCGAGTCCCCGTTGATCTCGATCTTGCCGCCCCGAATCGCCTGCTGGGCGAGACTGCGGGTTTTGAAAAAACGTGCCGCCCACAGCCATTTATCCAGTCGGACCGCGTCGCTCATGGCGCAGGCCTGGTCTCAGCCTGAACTGGCTGATTCGTCAGGCGCATTCGCTGACAGACTGCCACCACCGAGCGCGCTGACCAGCAGCTCATTGACGCGCCGAACATAAGCTGCCGGATCAGCCAGGTCAGCGCCCTCGGCGAGCATTGCCTGATCGACCAGCAGCTGGGCGAGGCTTGCAAAACGCGCGTCGTCGGCTTCGGCGGCCATCGCCTCAAGCAGGGGATGGGCCGCGTTGATTTCCAGGTCCGGCTTGCTGTCCGGCACATCCTGACCGGCCTGGCGCAGCAGCTTCTGCATCTGCAGGCTCATGGCATTTTCATCGCTGACGATGCAGCTCGGCGAATCGGTCAGGCGGCTGCCGGCAATCACGTTGCCAACCTGACCACCCAGGGATTTCTTGATCCGGCCGGCAAGCTGCTTGGCTGATTCAGCCGGCTCGACCGATTCATCATCCAGATCCAGCCGGGCGCTGGCCGCAGATTTCAGCGCCTTGCCCTTGTATTCAGGCAGGTGTGCGACCAGCCATTCGTCGATGCGCTCGGTCAGCAGCAGCACCTGGATACCGCGCTTGCGAAAGGCTTCCAGGTGCGGCGAGTTCTGGGCCACTTTCAGGTTGTCAGCGGTCAGGTACCAGATGGTGTCCTGATCATCGGTCATGCCATCAATGTAGGCATCCAGTCCGATGCTTTCATCTGCACTGCTGGTGGCAAAGCGCAGCAGCGAGGCGATTCGCTCGCGCTGCTCGAAGTCCTCGATTACACCTTCCTTGAGCACACTGCCGAAGGCGGTGCAGAAGGTCTTCCAGTCCTCACCGCCCTGACTGGCGAGCTTTTCGATCCGATCCAGCGAGCGCTTGATCAGCGCGGCACGAATCTTGCCGAGCAAGGGATTGTCCTGCAGGATCTCGCGTGAAATATTGAGCGGCAGATCGGCCGCATCGATGACACCGCGCAAAAACCGCAGGTAGCGCGGCAGGAGCTGCTCGGCGGCATCCATGATGAACACGCGTTGGATATACAGCTTCACGCCCTCGCGCTCATCGCGATTGGTGAGCATGTCGAACGGCGCCTGGCCCGGCAGGTACAGCAGCATGCTGTAGCGCTGCTGACCTTCAACGTGATGGTGCGCCCAGCCCAGGGGCTTCGACTCATCGCCGGTAAGGCTGGTGTAGAACTCCTGGTAGGCGGCATCGTCGAGCTCGGACTTTGGCCGCGCCCACAGGGCCTTGGACTCATTGACCACCTCGGCCGGCTGGTCAGATCCGTGCTCGTGCAGGCGAATCGGTATCGCAATGTGGTTGGAATAGTGGCGGATGATGCGCCGGAGCTGCCAGGTCGAGAGCAGGTCATGGTGCTCATCGCGCATTTTCAGGATGATCCGCGTCCCCTGCTCTGCACGCTCGATCGGCTCAAGCTGGTATTCGCCCTCGCCGCTGGAGGTCCAGCGCACGCCGTTGGCGGCCGGCTCATCGGCGCGGCGCGTTTCCACCGTGACTTCAGAGGCGACGATAAAGGCCGAGTAGAAACCCACTCCGAACTGCCCGATCAGGGTCGCGTCCTTGTGCTGATCGCCGGACAGGGATTCAAGGAACTGGCGCGTCCCTGAGCGTGCGATGGTGCCGAGATGATCAATCACTTCAGCACGGTTCATGCCGATGCCGCGATCGCTGACCACCAGGGTTTTGGCTTCGCTGTCAAAACTTACCTCGATGCCCAGATCCTGGTCGAGGCCCTTGAGCGACTCGTCGGTCAGGGCCGCAAAGCGCAGCTTGTCGCTGGCATCGGAGGCATTGGAGATCAGCTCGCGCAGGAAGATTTCACGGTTCGAATACAGCGCGTTGATCATCAGCTTCAGAAGCTGATGAACCTCAGTATCGAACTGGCGGGTTTCCGGGGCCTGGGTTTCACTCATGAGTTTTGACTCGGTGCTTGATCCTGATGCTCCAAAGTGGGCGCCCGGCGCCCCGGTTTCAAGCGGCGCCTTACTCCAATCCAAGCACCTCCTTGCCCTGACGGAACTTGACGTCGACCGGAATACCGGCCTGATCAATGCGATCCAGGTCGCTTTGGAGCTGATCGCCGATAATGCCGAGCTCGCCGAGCATCTGACCGGCCTTCTGGTAATCACCGTCGCCTTGCATGATAAGAATGTCTTTCGAGAGCGCGTCGATCGCCGCACTGAAGCGCTCCGGCACCACCCGGTAATGACCGCTGTCCAGCCGTTCAAATGCACCAAAATCGGCGAAGTAATTGAAGCGCATCATATTGGCCCGACCGTGCGCGCTGGAGGCGCCAAAGCGCACCGAGCGGAAAATGCCGGCCAGGAAGGTGACGTAATAGTCCATGATTTCGCCTTCGATCTGGCCGTCCTGGTGCAGCTCGCGGACCATGTAGAGACCAAGCACGTCGGCCTTGCCTTCTTCATGAGGGCTGGCGTGCTCGCGCAGGGCCGTGCGCACCGTTCCTTCACCGTCGACCAGGTTTTTGACCCCCAGGCCGTGGGCAACTTCGTGAAACATGGTGTTGCCGAAAAAGGCGTCAAAATTGATGTGCTGACGCTGATCTTCGGCAATCACCACCTCGGCAATCGGCACCAGGATGAGGTCGAACTTGGCCTGCATGGCATTTTGTAGCTGCAGCCGTCGCGTGCCACGGGCCAGCTGAACTTCTTCATCGTTGGGCAGATTGACTGCAATGGTCTTGCTGCCGGCGTTGGAGTGGCCGGCGTAAAAGACGGCGTCATAGGCGTTGAGATCGGCGTCGCTGCCGGGCTGCTCGGCCTTGTAGGCGTCGGGCACCGGCAGATTGCGCTGCAGTTCGGGCAGGAACTCGGCAAAACGGGCCAGACGCTCGCTCCAGGCCAGGTCCTTGATCAACACGTAGGATTCAAAACCGGTCTTGTAGCCAAAGCGCTGGTCTTCGTAGGTTTCGATCGGCCCAAAGATCAGCTCGACGCGATTGTCACGCACGTCCATCCAGGCCAGATCAGATGCCCGGTATTCACTGCTGAGCAGGGCATCGGCCAGCAGCCGCAGATAGTGGGCAAAGTCCTGACTGTCCGACAGCGCGGCGGCTTGGCGCAGCAGATCAGCGGCCTGCTCAAGCTCCTCGGGCCAGGCCTCGTGGTACGGCAGGACGTAGAGCTCACCGGCCTCATCGCGCCGAATCAGGGTATACAGCTCGTCTTTGCGCGGGTCTTCAAGGGCCTCGAATTCGGCATCCGTCATATCGGCCGGATAGAAATTGGCGCCGGCCGGTCGCTCGCCAACACCGGCAACGAAGGGTCGGTTGCCGGCCAGGCGGTCCCAGGGGCCGTAATTGATTTGCGCAAACTCCCGGGTCGGCGCGTCGTCAATTTGACTCATCAAGTCGTCTGGCTCACCAAAGGCCTGGCGCCAGAACAGCTCGTCCATGATCGCACTGGCATCAATCAGCACGCCGACCATGGCACGCTCAGCCTCGCTGAGATGGCTCAAATCGGCCGTCAGGGTGAATTCTGCATAAATCTCCGGCCGTGCAGCGGCCAGCGCCGCTTCGTTGGACGGAGCCGCAGGGTCCTGGTGCCCGGCAGCCGGCGCGGCTTGTGCACCCGTTTCAGGGTCGCCGTTGCCGTGTGGCGCACTGTGACTGCAGGCGGACAGCAACAGGCCAAGGGCCAGCAGGACAAATGCTCTGATCATCATTTTCGAGACTCCAACGGTTCTGGCGTGGGCAAACCGGCATTCTAACCGCTAGTCGAAACACGGCATTTGCATCACAGCGCCCGCGCTCGCATAATTGGCCGCTCGGCTACCCGACGGTCTGGCTGCGATAGTCAGGCCATTTGGGTGGCCGGTGCGTGGGCATCACCAGCGAGTTTGCCTGAAAATCTCATAATCACCAAGAACCGTCAGCGCATGCGGCAAAAAATCCTTGTTACCGTCACCGACTACCGCGGCAGCCGTCAATTCACGCTCAGTCAACTGGTTCGTCGATTCATGGCCGGGGCGGCCATCGGTCTGGCCGCCATCCTGCTGGCCGGCACTGGAACGATCTGGCTTTTGACCGGCAAGCTCGCCAGCCTGGACACCCAGGTCAGCGCCCTGTCGGCCGAGAAAGAACGTATCCGCTTCGACAAGGAACACCTGGGCCGCGAACACAAGGAGCTTGAGCGTGAAGTACTCAGACGCAGCCGCGAGCTGAGCGTGCTCGGCACCGAGCTGGAGCGCATCGAGGCCCTGGTGGGTCTGGAGGCACCCGGTGACCGCCCGCTGATGCAGCGGATCAACATCGCCGGGCAAACAGCTTTCGAAAAGCGCCTGATGCTGCGCTCTATCCCCAGCGGCATGCCGCTGAAAACCAGCCGAGTCACCAGCAACTTCGGCATGCGCCACCACCCCCTGCACGACCGCGAAGCGATGCACGGCGGCGTTGATCTGCGTGCCAGCCGCGGCACCCCGGTCTATGCCACCGCCGACGGCGTGGCCGAGTGGGCCGCTATGCACTCCAGCTCGGGCCTGGGCAAGATGGTCAAGCTGGTGCACAACTACGGCTTTTCCACGATCTACGGCCACCTCGACCAGATCGAGGTAAGCGGCGGTGCCTACGTCAAGCGCGGCGAGCTGCTCGGCTATTCGGGCAATACCGGCGCTTCGGCCGCGCCGCATCTGCACTACGAGGTGCGCTATCTGCAGCGCCGCCTCGACCCTTCTCCCTTCCTGCGCTGGTCGCTGGAAGATTATGATGTGCTCTTCACGGAAGAGGATCGGGTTCAATGGGAATCATTAAGCGAGGTCGTGCGAACGGCAGCCAACGCGCCGGAACGACCGTCATTGCAGCAGGTACAAAGTTTGTCGGCGAGCTCACCCTGAGCGACGGCCTGCACGTCGACGGCGAGATCGACGGATCGATCCGCTCCGAATCGCAGGTCTCGATTGGCCAGCAGGGCCAGATTCACGGCGAGCTGCACGCCGATCGGGTGCTGATCAGCGGCCGCTTTGAGGGCACCATCAGCGCTGCTCGTCTCGAAATCATTACCGGCGGTCGCGTCAACGGCGACGTCAGCGTAGGCGAGCTGGTGATTGAGCCAGGCGCACAGTTCAACGGCAACAGCAGCATTCGCGAGCCCCAGGCGCCGCGCCAACTCGCCCACGACCGCGGTACCGCGGAGTCCGATGCCAGGCCGTCAGCAGATGAGAAGCCTGCGCAGAAAAAAGCGGCCGCCGGCTGACACTTTTTTACTGAGCAGTACGTAATGACAGCATTATGAATCGAGGCTCTGGTCGACCAGAACCTCTCTGACCGTCACCCCCTAAGGAGACTGCTCATGACCGACCAACCCACTTCGCCGCAGACACCGGACCAGCAACCCGCGCCCAAACCTGAAAATCAGCTGGCCGGCTATCCGCAATACCTGCTGGAATCATTCACTCGCACCGACGAGGTGCTCGAAGATCGTTACCGCGGCGGTCAAGTGTTCGGCCTGATCAACATGGGCATTCTGGTGGTGTTGTTGATGCTGGCACCTTTCATCCAGCGCGTGATGCAGACCAGCACCTCGGGCATCCGCATGAGCTGGCTGCTGACCGGCATCAAGTCCGGGCTGGCCTACGCCATTCCGCTGGTCATTGTCGTGTTTCTATTGCAGTGGTACACAGGCCGGCAGAACAATCGGCGCCAACTCGATTTCATCATCGAAAAGTTCGGCATGATGCTGGCGCTACCGATAGTTCTGGCATTAATCGGCATCCTGCTCAACCTGCTCACCGTCAATATCCACACCTGGTTTCGCGGCGCCGGATTAACCTTCATGTACCTTGCCGTGTTCATGATGGCCTATCTGTATGCCGCACCTGGACGAATTCGGGTGGCCGTCGTGTTCACGCTCGGTTTCTATCTGGCCTGTCGGCTGTTGCACATGCTGTTCTAGATTCGACCAGACTTCGCTCCACAAACCAGCTAACTGGATGTCGAGAAACTGGCTTGTCGCATTGCTTCTGGCCGCTGCGGCCGGCTACTGGCTGTTCGGCTCGGCGCCGGAACTGGCCGAATTTGACTTGACCGGCATCGACCAGGCGCCGTTTCAAAGCAGGGCTCAACTGAATGACGCGCCCCGGCAGGTCAGTCTTGAATGGAGTGCGCCCGCGCTTTCAGCCGGTGATTTTGAGATTCGCCCGGTGGCCCACTTTCAGATCGAGGCGCGCGTGCTGGGCCGGCGTGATTACCGCCGTGGCACCGAAGCCGAGCTGTCACCGACCGATCTTGCCCTGGGCTGGGGGCCGATGGCGGATCCGGCCGTGCTTGATTCGATCCGCATCCGCCAGTCCGGGCGTTTCTACTATTGGTCCGTCGACGAATTCCCGATTCCGCGGCGCGCAATCGAACAGTCCAGTGCCAACATGCACATGATCCCGGCCAGCGCGGAAATTGCCCACCAACTCAGTCGCGTTCGCCAGGACGAGGTCGTTTTTCTGGAAGGGCTGCTGGTCGATATTGACCGAGCCGACGGCTGGCGCTGGCGCAGCTCCCGAACACGCAACGACACCGGCCCCGGCGCCTGCGAAATTATCCTGATCACCCGGCTGGAACGAAGCCTGTAGCGATCAGCTTTGGATGGAGCAATACGCGAAAAAGCCAGCCTCGCGGCTGGCTTTCAATTTCTGAAACCTGGTGTGGATCAGGCCCGGCGGCGGTTCGAAACGACCAGCTTTTCCTTGATACGAGCGGCCTTCCCTTCAAGATTGCGCAGGTAAAACAGCTTGGCGCGCCGCACCTTGCCACGCCGCTTGACCTGAATCGACTCGATCAGCGGGCTGTAGGTCTGGAACACGCGCTCCACGCCGGTGCCGTGCGATATCTTGCGGATGGTGAAGGCGGAATTGAGGCCACGATTGCGCTTGGCAATGCACACGCCTTCAAAGGCCTGCAGTCGCTGGCGCTCACCTTCGCGAACCCACAGATTGACCACGACCGTGTCGCCGGCCGAGAAATCCGGAATCTCGCGTTCGGTCTGTTCCTTGTTGATTTCGTCGATGATATTGCTCATGACAGCGTTCTTCCCGATTGAGCGATTTTACGCCCCACTCCGGGGCAGGCAAGCTGGCCATTGTAACCGTTTTCTCAGCTATTGGAAAGCTTGTCTCGCCCAATCTCGGGAAATTCGTCCAGAAGAGCCGCTTCTTCGGCATCCAGCGCCAGCTCGCTGAGCAGATCCGGCCGCCGTTGGCGGGTACGGACGATGGCCTGGGCGCGCCGCCAGCGCTTGATCCGCGCATGATCGCCGCTAAGCAACACCGCAGGCACCGTCTGGCCACGCCAGGTTTCCGGGCGGGTGTAGTGCGGACAGTCAAGCAGTCCGTCAGCGAAGGAATCTTGCGCGGCCGACTGGTCGTGGCCCAGCACGCCCGGTAGCAGGCGCACGACGGCATCGATCAGCACGGCTGCGGCCGGCTCACCGCCGGACAGGACCAGGTCACCGACCGACCATTCCTCGTCAACGAGCTGGCCCACAAGCCGCTCGTCAATCCCTTCGTAGCGACCGCAGACCAGGATCAGTCGCTGGCGGTCGGCCAGCATCTCCACGGCCGCCTGATCCAAACGCCGGCCCTGCGGACTCAGGCAGCTCACCTGAGCGACGCCAGCCGCTTCCCGCGCCGCCTCGATGGCCAGGGCCATTGGCTCGGGGCGCATGACCATTCCCGGCCCACCACCGTAGGGCCGATCATCAACGGAACGATGCACGCCTGCGGCGTAGTCGCGCGGATTCCAGCAATGCAGATCGACCCGGCCTTCCGCCATCGCCCGTCCGGTCAGGCCCAAGGTCTTCAAGTGCTCAATCCACTCGGGAAACAGGGTGACCACATCAATGCGCGAAATCACTCCGTCCACTCCACGGGCCAGTCGACGGTAATCTGGCCAGCGTCAATATCGACGGCGTGCACAAAGGTGTCAATAACGAAGGGAATCAGGGTGCGGCGCTCGCCGTCGGCAACTTCCATGACGTCGTTGGCGCCGGTTTCGAGCATTCGGTCCACTCGACCGTAGCCGTGACCTTCCAGGTTCACCACTTGCAGCCCGATCAGGTCGTGCCAGTAATAGCTGCCAGGTTCGGCAGCCGGCAAGGACGAGCGCGGCACGAAAATCTCCGCAAGCCCGAGTGCGGCCGCCTGCTCCGGAGTATCGATACCATGCAGCTTGACCAGCAAACGGCGCCCCGCCTGCTGCCAGCTCTCGATTTCAAGGGATTGGCCGTGCTCGCCACGGTGCCACGGCCGGTAGTCGAAGATGGACGTAGGCGGACGGGTGTATGAATACACCTTGACCCAGCCCTGCACGCCCCATGGCCCGTTGAATCGGCCAACCAGGACCGACTCACCAGACTCCATTCGATCAGGCTGCGGTTTGCGCCCGGCGTGCCTCGTTGACCAGATGGCCAACGCGCTCGGACAGCAGGGCACCCTGGCCGACCCAGTAATCAACGCGCTCGGTGTCCAGGCGCAGGCGCTCTTCCTGACCACGCGCGACCGGATTGAAGAATCCGAGCCGTTCGATGCTGCGACCGTCGCGCGCATTGCGGCTGTCGGCCACTACAATATGGTAGAACGGCGACTTCTTGGCACCGCCCCGGCTCAAACGAATCTTGACCATGTTCTCTCCTGAGTCACATCGAAGCCGGCCCCGGCGTCGATGCGGAAATTGCTCAATTCGGCAAACCGGGAATTGTAGTGGATTTTCGCCCTGGATGGAAGTTCTGTTGTGCAGACACTCTCAGCCTGCCATCACGCCCACGATTACCGCATTGGCAATATCGATGAAGAAGCCACACACCAGCGGCACGATCACGAACGCGCGCGGCGCGGCGCCGTACTCGCGGACCACCGCAGTCATATTGGCCATCGCGGTGGCGGTCGACCCCAGAGCAATGCCGCCAAATGCGGAGCTGACCACCGCTGCCTCGTAATCGCTGCCCATCGCCTTGAATACCACAAACACCGAAAACAACACCACCAGGGTAATCTGCACCAGCATCGCAACCGTAATAAAACCCAGCAGCGGCTCCAGCATCCACAGCTGCAGGCCCATCAGGGCCATGACCAGAAACAGGCCCAGACTGATATCGGAAATCAGCGCGATGCCAGGCCGCATGATGTCCAGCTGCCACATGCGCCCGCCGTTGGGTGCGAGCAGGTCACCGAGAAGGCGGAGCAGAATACCCGCGATCAAAGTGCCGACAAACTGCGGCAACAGCAGACCGGCCTCACTGATGAGCTGGCTGATGCCGTGGCCGAGCATCAGCGCGATATTTAGCCAGAACAGGCCCAGCAACACACCGGTATAGTCCAGCGTAGCGCGTGACTCATCGCCATACATGCTGCCAACTTCAAGTTTGGCATCGGCCGATGGAAATACCGGATAGCGCTTGATCAGCCATCCGGCGATCGGGCCGCCGACCACACAGGCCGCAATCATCCCCACCATGTTCGACGCCAGCCCGATCTCAGCGGCGTTGACGATGCCCAGCTCTTCCACGAAGTGCGGTGCCCAGGCGATGGTGGTGCCAACACCACCGGTAAGCGAAATTGAGCCAACCATCAGCCCCGCCTTGGGGTTCATGCCCCATACCCCGGCCAGGCCCATGCCGACCAGGTTCTGAAGCACGACGTAAAAACCGGCCAGCGCCAGCAGCACCACCAGTTTCCAGCCGCCCTTCTTGAGCGAGGCAACATTGGAGTTGAGCCCCAGCGCGGCGAAGAAGTACAGGAGAAACAGGTCACGTGCGCCGAGGTCGAAATGCACTTCCACGCCCATGGCGTAATACAGCACGCACACTACTGCTGCACACAAAACCCCGCCCGCCACCGGATCCGGGATGCTGTAGCGGCGCAGGATGGCGATCCGCGCCGCAAGCCCCTTGCCGACGAACAGCAGCAAAATCGCCAGGGTCAGGGCAGGCAGAGCTTCGACAGTGGTCGTGGCAGGCAAGGCGTCGAACTCAGGCAGCAAGGCCAGGGTGTCTTCGATTTGGCGTATTGGCTCAGTTGAACGGCAGGCCGCCGCCGGGGAAGCCCCCGCCGGGCAGACGCTTCATCATTTTTGCCATCGCGCCCTTGTTGCCGACCTTCTTCATCATCTTCTGCATCTGCTTGTGCTGCTTGAGCACACGATTGACGTCCTGAATCTGCACGCCCGAACCGGATGCGATGCGACGCTTGCGCGAGCCCTTGATCACGTCGGGATAGCGGCGCTCTGCGAGGGTCATTGAATTGATGATGGCCACCATGCGCCGGGTATGGCTGTCATCGACCTGAGCCTTGACCGCGTCGGGAAGCCCGCCCATGCCGGGCAGCTTGTCGAGCAGACCGCTCATGCCGCCGAGCTTGTCCATCTGCAGCAGCTGGTCGCGAAAATCGTCCAGGCCAAAGCGGCGACTCGCCTTGCCGACCTTGCTGGCCAGTTTTTTGGCCTGATCCTGGTCGACCTTGCGCTCAACCTCTTCGACCAGGCTGAGCACATCGCCCATACCCAGAATGCGCGAAGCCAGGCGGTCAGGATGGAACGGCTCAAGGCCATCCAGTTTCTCCCCGGTGCCGAGAAACTTGATCGGCGCACCGGTGATATGGCGCACTGAAAGGGCCGCACCGCCACGCGCGTCACCGTCGGTCTTGCTCAAGACCACACCGGTCAGCGGCAGCACGTCGGCAAAGGCCTTCGCGGTATTGGCCGCATCCTGACCGGTCATGGCATCGACGACGAACAGCACCTCAGCCGGCGTGATCGCGGCATGGATGCGCTGAATCTCATCCATCATGGCTTCGTCAACCGCCAGACGACCGGCGGTGTCGAGGATCAGCACATCAGCAAACTGGCGGCGCGCCTGTCCGAGCGCATCCGTGGCAATCCGCACCGGATCGACCGTTTCGGCGCTGCGGAAAAACTCGGCGTTGACCTGCCCGGCCAGAGTTTCGAGCTGATCGATCGCGGCCGGACGGTAAACGTCACAGCTTGCCAGCATCACTTTCTTGCCGTCGCGCTCTTTGATCAGCCCGGCGAGTTTGCCGGCCGTGGTGGTCTTGCCGGCGCCCTGCAGACCGGCGAGCAAAATGACGACCGGCGCTGGCCGGTCCAGGGCAAGACCGACGCGCTCGCCGCCAAGCACATCCTTGAGCTCTTCGTGGACCACCTTGACCAGGGTCTGGCCAGGCTGGAGGCTCTTGCTGACCTCCTGCCCCACGGCCCGCTCACTGACCCGGGCGATGAAATCCTTGACCACTGGCAGGGCAACGTCGGCCTCAAGCAGGGCGACGCGCACCTCGCGCAGGGATTCACGGATATTGTCTTCGGTCAGACGACCGCGACTGCGCAAGCGTTCAAGCGATCCGGTCAGGCGCTTGCTGAGCTGGTCAAACATGGCAATACTTTTACGAAGCGACAGGCAGTCATTATACTGGGGACCCTGTCCTGTTAGGTGCCGATCCTTGGATACCGACGTCCTGATCCATCTGCTGCCGATCATCGCCTACCTCGGTGCCACCGCCGTTCTGGTAGTCGCTGAGCTGCGCAATCGTCCTGATCTGCGCCTGACCGGACTGCTGCTGGCCGCCCTCGCGGTGATCGGCCACGCGGTTGCGCTGTATGCAGCCATCGACCATGTGGCCGGCCGCGACGTCAACTTCCTCAATATGCTGTCGCTTTCGGCCCTGCTCATCATGGCCGTGCTGCTGCTTACCGCGGCGGCCAGCCGCCGCATTGAAGCCTGCACCATCGCCCTGCCGGGTGCAGCGCTGTGCCTTGGCCTGCAGTGGCTGGTGCCGATCGAGCCGCTGATGCTCGGCAGCCTGTCGCCCGCCGCCCGGCTGCACATTGTCAGCTCCCTGCTTGCCTACAGTCTTTTGAGTATTGCGGCGATCAACGCGCTGATGCTGGCCACTCAGGATTACACGCTGCGCCATCCGCGCCTGATTCACCGCCTTGAATTCCTGCCGCCGCTGACCGTGATCGAGACGATGATGTTCCGGCTCATCCTGGTCGGCTGGCTGCTGCTCAGTCTCAGCCTGGCCAGCGGCCTGGTATTTATCGAAGATTTATTCGCCCAGCATTTGCTGCACAAAACCGTGCTGTCCATCCTGTCGTGGCTGCTGTTCGGACTTCTGCTGCTCGGCCGCTGGCGCCTGGGCTGGCGCGGACGGCGGGCGGTGCGCTGGGCCCTTGCGGCCATGCTGGTGCTCGCGCTGGGCTATTTCGGCAGCAAGCTGGTGCTGGAAGTCCTGCTGGACCGAAACTGGCAGCTCCCCGCAGGTTAAAGATGATCGTTTGGTCGTTTGGCCTTCCGTCCTCCGACCTCCGACCTCAATCCTCGGAGATGGCCGCGAGCTGGGAAACCAGCCTTGGCCAGTCGACCAGGCGTCGGTGGCCGATGACGTCCAGGCGCGGCAGGCCGCGGCCCTGGACGATGTAGAACCCGCCTGAGTCATGCGGTGCGACGCCGTCAATGTGGCAGATATTGCGATTCAAACGGCAGGCCAGGCCTGCGCGACGATAAGCAAAGTCCTCGAACAGCCCAAGAAAAGGCGCTGCCAGGGCGGCCGACCGACCGCCGAGACTCGACAGATTTTCCACCGCCCGCTGGCTGATGCGCCGACGCGGTGAATCCTCGTGGGTGAACAAGCGCGCATCCATGGCCACCGGCTGCCAGTCAAGCAGGCGCAGATCGTGCATCCAGCCCGACAGATGCCCTTCCATATGGCCGAAGTTGAACGCGCCGGTGACCTCGGCCAGGTCCAGGCGCTCAATTTCAACCTGGGCGGCCAGGGCCGGCAGGCTGCCAAAGGGGCGCTCGATGACCAGCTCGGCCAGGCTGATGAGGCCCGAAAAGGCTTCAACTTCAATCCCGCCGGCGAAGGCAAGTTGATCACCATCGAGCCGAATCCCCGGAAACTGTCCGGAAAGTTGCCCGCCGAACTCGGGCAGGCCAAGCATCTGCGTCAATCGGGCCAGTTCCAGCGGCTCGATGCGCGCATCAAGATCCAGCTCCGGAACCGCGCCGGGTTGCTCCTCGACATCCAGACGCTCAATCACCACCGCCCCGTCGAGCAGCGGCAGGCGCAGCACCTCGCTCAAGGCCCAGCGTTGCTCGTCGCCGCTCGCGCGCAGGCGCGAGCCGCCGAACTCCAGGCTGAACAGCTCCAGTGCGCTCCAGTCCAGTGCGATGACCGTTGTGCTGCGGTCACGTTCGAGCCGGCCACTGAGTCCGGCCAGCGCAAACCGATCTCGGGCATCGTCAAGCACAAGATCATCGAGAACAACCTGCAGTGAATCGATCTGACCGTCGTGCCAGCGCAAATTCGCCTCGATCCGCCCGGCGGTGTCCAGTCCGGTCAGGCCAAAACCGCCGGCCACGCCCTCGCCCCAGCGCGCCCAGGCTTCAGGCAGCAGTACCTGCAGCCGCTCAACCGTTAGACTTTCCAGAGACCAGCCCTGCTCGTCCATAGCCAGAGCAAATGCACCGCTGAGCTCCAGCAGCTCGCCATCAGCAAGCTGCAGCGCCCCAACCTCAACGCCATCGTCCGGCCGGAAACTGCCGCGCATCGACAGGCTCAGCGGATCCTCAGGCTCAGGCAGGTAGACCGGGCCGGCGAGCAGTTCACCGCCGCGTTGTGCGAGGGTGAGATCAAATTCCCAGCCGCTGTTTCCAGCCAGCGGGCGGGCCTCGATTTCGATATCTGCCGCCAAGTCGGCCCCGGCCACCAGCCCATCCGGGCGATCAAAACCAAGTTCGAAAATTTCCACCGCCCCGGACAAGCGCTCACCGATCCAGCGAACGTTACCGCGAAGCTGGCCTTCGAGCTGGCTCAAATCCAGCATCTCGGCAACCGCCTGGGGCAGTTCGGCCAGCGAGAAATCGGCAAAGCGCAGCTCGGCCGACAAGGCCTGATCGGGCTGGGGCCAGTTCAGGCGCAGGTCGAGCTGGCCGGCGGCCAGGCGCGCGCCGATCGCGCCGCCGTCTGGCGGATCGTAGAGCTCGCCGCTCAAGCTCTGATCGGTGCCGTCAAATTCCCAGACAAACTCACCGTCGCCACACCAGGGCCGACCCGCACGCAGGCCGCCGAGCCGACAATCCAGGCGCAGATCACCTGCCTGACCGGCGACGAGGAGCTGATTCACGCCAGCCTGCCAGGAAAACTCGGCCGCTGTAGCCCCGGGCCGGAGCTCAAGCGAGAGACCCTGCCAACTGACCGGACCCGCCCAGCCTGGCCCACTGCTCAGACTGAGCCGTCCATCGCTCTGCCCATGCCCCGCTCCGGTGCAAATCAGCAGCGCGCCGACCACCAGGCCGCGCAGCGACCGACTCGGGTAAGATGGGCGATATGAGCAATCAGTCGTCATCTCGCTTCTCGTTCAAGACCTTGAGTATTCTGGTCGTTGACGATCACAGCATCAACCGCGAATTTCTCAGCACCGGGCTGAGTCGCTCGGTCAAACACGTAGCACTGGCCGAAGACGGCCCGAGCGCGATCGAGCGCTGTCGCGATGAAGAATTTGATGTGATTCTGATGGATCTGCATATGCCGCGCATGGATGGCTTGGCCGCAGCCAACAGAATACGCGATCTCGACTGCCGTTCTGCCCACGCCCAGATTGTTGCCCTGACGGCTGATGCCCGACCCGAAGAGCGCATTCGCCTGCTGGAGGCCGGGTTTGACGATTATCTCAACAAGCCGATCGCCATTCCCGACCTGCTCGACGCCATTGCCGCGCTGTTTGACCCGTTTGCCGAACGCGCAGCCCGCAGCGCCCAGACGACCACGCTGACCCAGCTTGTCGACCGTCAGCGCGCGCTGGCGGCGGCCAACAATGACGCCGATCTGGCCGCCCGTCTGCAGGACATGCTGGCGGCCGAGCTCGACCAGAAACTGCCTGGGCTGGATCAGATGATTGCCTCGGGTGATTTTACCAGCGCTGCCGGACTGCTCCATCAATGGGCCGGCGCCGGCGGCTACGCGGGCGCAACGCGCATGGCCCAGGCCTGCCAGATGCTGCGCCAGCGCCTGCTGTCAGGCCTGGACAGCTCGCCGGGCACCAGCTACGTCAACTTTTTGCGCATTGCCCACGCCACCCGACAAAGCCTCAGCCAGTTCTGATCAGGCGTCGCATCTCGCGCACCGCCGAATCCAGGCCAACAAAAATCGAACGCGCCACGATGGCGTGCCCGATGTTGAACTCGGCAATGCCATCGATGGCAGCCACGGCACCAATATTGTGATAATTCAGACCGTGCCCGGCGTTGATCACCAGGCCCAGTTCGCGGCCCAGACGAACCGCCTCGCGCAGGCGCTCCAGCTCTTCGGCCTGTGCTTTACCGCGCGCACTGGCGTAGCTTCCGGTGTGCAGCTCGACCACCGGTGCGCCCAGCGCTGCGGCTTGTTCAAGCTGGGCCGGGTCTGGATCAATGAACAGACTGGCACGGATACCGGCCGCGGCCAGCCGCCGGCAGGCATCCTGCAGGACGGCGGAATTGGCTCGGGCGTCAAGGCCGCCTTCGGTGGTCAGCTCTTCACGCCGCTCCGGCACCAGGCAAACATCGGCCGGGCGCAGCGATTCGGCAATCCCGAGCATCGCCTCCGTGGCCGCCAGCTCCAGGTTGATGCGCGTGGCAATGGTGGCGGCCAAAAGCGGCAGGTCGGCGTCCTGTATATGGCGGCGATCTTCACGCAGATGCACGGTAATGGCGTCGGCACCGGCCTGTTCGGCCACCAGGGCGGCCTGGATGAGCGATGGCTGCTGACCACCGCGGGCCTGACGCAAGGTGGCAACGTGGTCGATATTGACGCCGAGCATGGCGAAATTCATGGCTGTTCTCCTGAAGGTTTGGGCAAGCTGTGCAGCAGGCGACGTGAAGCCAGCGGTCGGCCGCCGAGCTGGTGATCGATCAGCAGCCGCATCAGCTCGCGCATTTCCCGCCCGCTGTGTCGGTCGGTGCTGTCGCCGGCAGCCAGTGCCTGGATGGCGCGACCGCCGAATACCGCCGGGCCGTCTCGATCGACCGCCACCAGCCCGGTCTCAGGCTGCAGATGATACCGCCCTTCCGGCCGGATCGGCTCGCCACTGGATGCATCGACGCTCAGATCCGGAGCAACACCCATCGCCGTGAGCAGCTCAAGTTCGAAGTGCCGTAGCACCATGGCGGCCGGTTGTTGACCATCAGCCAGACCGGTCAGCGCCTGCTGATAGGCGTCAAACAGGCCGTCGTGCGGGTCGTCACGCTCGATCAGGCGCATCAGCAGTTCGTTGACGTAGAGCCCGCAGTAGAGATTGCGCCCGTTCAGCTCACGGCGCGAGCCGCTCGTATCCAGGCCGGTCAACGTGCCGAGTTCACCGCGCCGAACCCAGGAGGCGCTTAACGGGGCAAACGGTTCGGTCAGACCGCGCCAGGGCGAACGTGGTGCCCGGGCCGCCTTGGCCACGAGGGCCACCCGACCATGATCGCGGCTGAACAGCTCAATGATCAGACTCGATTCACGCCACGGTCGGCGATGAAGCACCCAGCCGGGCTGCTGCTCGACCCGCACGATCGCCCTCAGCTTTCCCGGCGATAACCCAGTTCATTGAGCGCGCCGTCATCGTCCATCCAGTCGCGACGGGTCTTGACGTGCAGTTCCAGGTGCACGCGCTCATCAAGCAATTCGACAATCCGTTGGCGCGCACGTGTTCCGACCCGCTTGAGCACCTGGCCGCCGCGGCCGATGACCATGCCCCGATGGCGGTCGCTGGCTACCAGAATCAGCGCATCGATCTCGACTCGTTTCGGTGTGCGCTCAAAGCGCTCGATCTGCACACTCAGGCCGTAGGGAATTTCCTGATGGAGCTGGAGCATGAGCTGTTCGCGAATCAGCTCGGCGACGAGAAAGCGCTCCGATCGATCGGTGAACATGTCGGTCGGAAAAATCGGCTCGGCCTCGGGCAGATGGCGAAATACCTCATTGAGCAGATCATCGAGCCCACGACTCTTTTGCGCCGAGAGATAAACCACCGCATCGAAATCAAGCTTGGCGCTGAGCTCGGCGGTTTGTTCAAGCAGGCTGGCGCGATCAGCGAGCAGGTCGATCTTGTTGAAGGCGAGAATTTTTGGCTGGTCGAGTCGACTCACCAGATCAAGCACCATCTGATCTTCGTCCGTAAAGCGTGTGGCATCGACCAGCATCACCACCACGTCCACACCGTGCCGGGTATCGGCGGCAAGCTGGTTGAGGCGGCGATTGAGTGCGTGGTCGCGGCGTCGATGAATGCCCGGCGTATCGACAAAAATTGCCTGGCCGGCGGCGCGATTGACGATACCGGTGATGCGGTGGCGGGTGGTCTGCGGCTTGTGGGTAACAATCGCCAGGTGCTCACCGACCAGCGCGTTGAGCAGCGTGGATTTACCGACATTGGGCCGACCGAGTACGGCCACGTAGCCACAGCGGATTTGGGCGTTATCAGCCATGCTCAGACACCGGAAGGATCTTGTCCGGACGCAGCCGGGGCAAAGGTTTTGCTCAACTGCTCAAACATCAGCTGGGCGGCCGCCTGCTCGGCCTTGCGCCGGCCGGTCCCTTCGGCACGCACCGGCTCGGCCAGCCCGCCGGCCCGGCATTCAACTTCAAAATGCTTGGCATGATCGGCGCCCGATTCATTGATTACCTGATATTCGGGCAGCTCATGGCCGCGGCCCTGCAGCAGTTCCTGCAAGCGGGTTTTGGGATCCTTGAGTGAGTCAGCATCGGGCAAATCGGCGATGCGCTCGGCGAACAGCTCCAGTATCACCCGACGGGCTTCCACAAACCCGCCGTCCAGATAAATTGCCCCGACCAGGGCTTCAAGTGCATCCGCCAGGATCGACTCGCGCAGAAAACCGCCGCTTTTAAGCTCCCCCGCCCCAAGGCGCAGGTATTCACCAAGGTTCAGCTCCTTGGCCAGCTGGGCCAGGGTGACGTCGCGCACCAGGCGTGAGCGCAGGCGGCTGAGATCACCTTCGGAATCATGCGGACGCTGGGCGTAAAGGGCTTCGGCAATCACCATGCTGAGCAGGCTGTCACCAAGAAATTCCAGCCGCTCATAATGGCCTGGACCCGAACTGCGGTGGGTCAGCGCCTGCTCCAGCAGGGCGCTGTTCTGAAACCGGTAGTCGATCCCCGGAAGGCAGAGCCTGTGATCAGTTGCGGAGCGGTTCGGCACGGTGAAAGCGGATGACCGCATCGATGTTGCCGATCAGATGCTGTTCAACGTCATAGCGCACGACCAGCTGCAGAGTTTCACCGCGCTCAATGCTGATGTGTTCACCGCGCACGTGATTGACATAGCTGACGTCGAGCCGGGTAATCAGATCGCGGCGAATCGTGTTCGGTGCCTTGTTGGCCGAACCCGGCTCTCCGGCCACGGCCTTGAGCTCGCTGACCACCGACATGTGATTGAGGTAAACCGGCACAAGCTTGATGCCGATATAGGTAAAGAACAACACGAGAATCAAAATGAAGATAAAGCCGATCAGGCTCAATCCGCGCTGGTTTTTATGTACTGACATTATTCCCAAATCCCTATGAAAAACTCGTCCCCGAATCATTCGATTTTATCACCGATTCGCTTGAGGTCGACACAGCCCCTGGAGCAGTCCCAATGCATCCAGATACGCACGGCCTTGCCGACCAGGTTCTTTTCGGGCACAAAACCCCACGCGCGGCTGTCGAGCGACTGGTCGCGGTTGTCACCGAGCACGAAATAATGACCCTCGGGAACGGTCAGCGACTCGATCCGTGTATCGGGGCGATTGGGATAGACCACGATATGGTGCGCACTCTCGCCCAGATGCTCGCTGCGCAGCACCGGGCTGGTGCCGGGAATATTACGGTTGAGCCCTTCCCCGACCCACGGCCCGACACGCTCCTGGCTGACTGGCTCACCGTTGATATAGAGCAGCTTGTTGCGATAGCTGACGGTGTCTCCAGGCAGGCCAACCACGCGCTTGATGTAGTTGATCCGCTCATCTTCCGGGTAGCGAAACACCATCACATCACCGCGCTTTGGCTCGCCGGTTTCGATGATCTTGCTGTTGAGTACCGGCAGCCGCAGTCCGTAGGAAAACTTGTTGACGACGATAAAGTCACCAATCCACAGGGTCGGAATCATCGAGCCGGACGGAATCTTGAATGGCTCGAACAAAAACGAGCGAAACACCAGCACCAGAAGCAGGACCGGGAACAGCGAGCCGATCACCTCGACCGTTCGGTGGCTGCCGCCGTCTGCGCTGGAGCTGCCGCGGCGTCGGAAGACAAATCGCTCGATCAGCCAGAACACCAGCGTGATCAGCGTCAGTACGGTCAGGATCAGGGCAAAATCCAGATGCATTGTTCTATTTCTCCTGGTCAGTTCGCAGCACGGCGAGAAAGGCTTCCTGCGGAATCTCGATCTTGCCGACCTGCTTCATGCGGCGCTTGCCGGCTTTCTGTTTTTCAAGCAGCTTGCGTTTGCGCGAAACATCCCCGCCATAACACTTGGCGGTGACGTTCTTGCGATAGGCCTTGACCGTAGTGCGCGCGATGATATGTGAGCCGATCACCGCCTGGATGGCAATATCAAACATCTGGCGCGGAATCAACTCGCGCATGCGCTCAGCCAGCTCGCGACCGCGCCGTTCGGCCTGGTCACGATGCACGATGGTCGACAGCGCATCCACCGTCTCGCCGTTGATCATCAGGTCCAGGCGCACAAAGGGGCCGGCCCTGAACTCAAGAAAGTTGTATTCGAACGAGGCAAAGCCGCGGCTGACTGATTTTAGCCGATCGAAAAAGTCCATCACCACTTCAGCCATCGGCAGCGCATAGCTGAGCTGCACCTGGCCACCGAGAAAGCGCATGTCGTGTTGCTCGCCGCGCTTTTCCTCGCACAGACCGATGACGCCGCCCAGATAATCCTGCGGCACCAGAATATTGGCCAGAATAATCGGCTCACGAATCTCGGCCACCTTGTTGGCCGGCGGCAGGCCGGACGGATTATCGAGGGAGTGGACTGAACCGTCGCTCATCTTGATTTCGTAAACGACGGTCGGCGCCGTGGTGATCAGATCAAGATCGTATTCACGCTCCAACCGCTCCTGAACGATCTCCAGATGCAGCATGCCGAGAAAACCGCAGCGAAAACCAAACCCCAAAGCCATCGAGGTTTCCGGCTCGAACTGCAGGGCCGAATCGTTGAGCTGCAGCTTTTCCAGCGCCTCGCGCAGGTCCGGATAATCGGATGAATCAACCGGAAAAATCCCGGCAAACACGCGCGGCTGCAGCGGCTTGAATCCCGGCAGCGCCTGCTCGGCGGGCTCGCGGGCGCTGGTGATCGTATCGCCGACCGGGGCTCCGTGCACTTCCTTGATTCCGGCGGCAACAAAACCCACCTGGCCGCAGCCCAG
>CALEIM010000098.1 GCA_937876395.1 uncultured Wenzhouxiangella sp.
AGGGAACATTGGCATGTTCCGCCACGGCAATGCACTGGCCTCTCTGGCGTAGAGGGATTTGCCAAAATTCCCCCGCTGGCCCGGGGAACGCGATGGCTTCTCAAGGGGAACATTGGCATGTTCTTTCGCCAAACCTGTTTCGCATCGGAAGAATTCTTCGCCATCCTGTTCCTCGTGCAGGGGGGGCCGCCCCATTTCTTGACAGACGGTGCGTCCACGAGACCCTCTCGGGCATAGCGCGCGGCGGCCGACGGCGTATCCCCGCTTGCGTTTGCCCCCGTCCGTGCGAGAAGATGGCACTTCCTTTCCCCAATCATGCCCTACCGCATCTGCAGAATTTTTGAAATCGAAAACGGTCACATGCTGAGCAAGCATCCTGACAAATGCCGCTTTCCGCACGGACATTCCCGCCGGGTCGAGTGTGTCCTGGAGGCACCCGATCTCGACGAGCGCGAGATGGTCTGCGATTTCAAAGTGCTCAAGCTCGTCCTGAGCGATTACCTCGATCAATACGACCACGCCATGTGCATGAACACCGACGATCCGGCCTACGCGGAGTTCAAGGCCCGCTACGGCACCACTCTGGTGTGCGGCTTTGCCCGCATCCACGGCTACCCGGTCGGCATCGTGGCCAACAACGGCATTCTGTTTTCCGAGTCTGCCCTCAAGGGCGCCCACTTCATCCAGCTATGCAATCAGCGCAATATCCCGCTGGTGTTTCTGCAGAACATTACCGGCTTCATGGTCGGCAGAAAATATGAACAGGCCGGCATCGCCAGAGACGGAGCAAAGATGGTCACGGCGGTGGCCTCCTCGCATGTGCCCAAGTTCACCGTGGTGATCGGCGGCTCGTTCGGCGCCGGCAATTACGCCATGTGCGGCCGTGCCTATCAGCCGCGATTTCTGTGGATGTGGCCCAACGCGCGGATTTCAGTGATGGGCGGCGAGCAGGCCGCCAGCGTGCTGGCCACCATCAAACGCGATGCCCACGAAGTGCGTGGCGAAACCTGGCCGCAGGCTGAAGAAGATGAGTTCAAAGCCCCCATTCGTGAACAGTATGAGCAACAGGGTCATCCGTACTACGCCAGCGCGCGTCTGTGGGACGACGGCATTATCGACCCGGTCGATACCCGCCGCGTGCTGGGGCTGGCCCTGGCGGCCTCGGCCAACGCCCCGATCGAGCGCGAACGCTTTGGCGTATTTCGGATGTAACTCCCCAGGCATGGAGCAAAGAACATGAGCGAAATTCTGAACCTGTCGATTGACGAGCGCGGCGTCGCCACGGTGACGCTCAACCGGCCGCAGGTGCACAACGCCTTCAATGCCGAGCTGGTCGCCGAACTTGCCGACAGCTTTGACGAGGTCAAACGGCTCGGCGCGCGGGTGATGATCTTGAGCGGCCAGGGACACAGCTTTTCAGCCGGCGCCGATCTCAACTGGATGCGCTCGATGGCCGAGGCCACAGAGGCGGAAAATCGCGACGATGCCCGGCGCCTGGCGGCCATGCTGCGCAAGCTCGATGAGCTGCCCTGCCCGACCATTGCCCGGGTCAACGGCCACGCCTTTGGCGGCGGCGTCGGTCTGATTGCCTGCTGCGATCTTGCTGTGGCGCTGGAAACCGCCAAATTCGGGCTTACCGAAGTGCGCCTGGGCCTGGCTCCGGCGACCATTGCCGCGTTCGTGATCCCGCGCATCGGCGTCAACAATTCGCGCCACTACATGCTCACCGGCGAGCGCATTGACGCTGAGCGCGCGGTGCAGATCGGCCTGATCAGCGCAACCGTGGCCAACGGTCAGCTCGACGGTCATATTGCCGATATGGTCAACCTGCTGCTGGCCGGCGGCCCTAACGCCCAGGCACAGTGCAAGGCACTGATTCACCGGATTACCAGTGGATGCCTCGACCCGGAAGACATCGACCGATCAAGTTCCGATCTGATCGCTGCCCTGCGCGTCTCCCCCGAAGGTCAGGAAGGCCTGAAAGCATTTCTCGACAAGCGCAAGCCCGCCTGGGTTGAAGATTCGAAACCGCCCAAGTGAGATTGCAGATTACCTGCGTGTCAGCCGGATTTTTCTCAGCAGGCAGACCGGGGGATTAAGGTGGGGTTTCAGGCCCGTGAGTGTGGCCGTGAGGGTGCCACTCTGGCAGGTGGTTGCCTGTCGGTCACTTTGCCTTTGCAGGCGGCCCTCGAGTACCTGCCTCAGGTCGACCACGTTGCTCTGCCGGGAACCCTGTTCTTCGGGGGCTAGCCCCGGCTTGAGAAAGACCGGCATGGGTCTGGCCGCCATCTTTCAGCCCTTCAAGGACAAAGACCCCGCTGGGGCGGGGCCTTTGCGTGTGATGCCGCAGGCATCGCTCAATACGGGTCGCTGGCGGGCCGGCAGCGTAATCCTTCTGGAGTGACCTCGCACTCGGCCGGTAGCCCGTCGCCACCGGGTCCAGTGATGGGAATGCCCAGCATGGCTGCCCGATCGAGAAAGTTCTGCAGATTGGCTTCTCCGGGCGCCTCGCCGCTGAAGAAATAGCGAGAACCCGCCGGAATATTGTCAACGGGTATTGGATTGCCATCGGAGTCCTTGAAGGTATCGAAATCCGCCTCCCGGGCATCGCTGTAGGGATCGGCCCTCCAGATTCCACTCGAACCATCGGCAAACTTGAACTTCAGCACCATTTCGTAGGAGAACGGGGAGGCGCTCATGAAATTGCCCGCCAGATCGGCGGCCTGGCCGAAAAAGTTTCTCGCAGGATCCTGTTGCGCCCACCACTGTCCCAGTGAGCGGCTAGCGGCCGGATAACCGACGAGATCATAGGCGCTTCCATATACGCTTGGTGGCACCGTAATCGTTCTGACGATCGGCGCCCCGCCCTGAAGAACCGGAGTCGTTTCGAGGACAAAATTGCCCTGCTGCGATTGATGACACTGCCGGTAGATCTGACCGCCGCTCGGCAGCACAACGTCACGCACAAAATGCATTCCGTCGAAGACGTACTCCTGCTGAGAGGCTGTAAAGCCGATGGGCTCGACATTGTCGACCGCACGGATTGTCGCGCTGTGGCTTCCTGCCTCGGAATGAGGGTCTTGCCCAGGGCCCGTACCCAGAACTCGAAAACGCTCGGCGTTCAGGTTGTTCAGATCAAGAACCCAGACCCGATCGTTGTGGGAAAGTCCCAGTTGCATTGCGGTTACAAGCGCGCAGGACTCAAGCTCTGTGCTGGCGCAGTCCTGGCATACGATCCCGTGGTCAGCTGACCAGGCGGTATTCAGCCAGGCGAGCGAGGCAAAAGCAAGAGCGGACATGAGCACACCTGCATTCCTGATTATTGACCTATCGCGCCACCGGCGGTGGCCCATTGACTTTCGTGGTTTTTGAGGTTCGGTGCAAGCGGCAGCAGACTTGACTCGCGTGAATTGTGCTGTGCTCATGAATACCTCCTTGAGGATGTTACGGACCGTCGTCAGAAAGGTCCACGCCCCATCTAACCACTTGAAGTTATGAGGTTATCAATTTTTTTTATTTTGTCAATCCGCCGTATTCACCGGCGCCTCCGCTTTTTTTAACCTCCTGCCGGCACCAGGCTGTCTGACCTGGCAAACCAATCACTGATCGGTGGTGGATCGACATCGATCAGGAGGCGCCGCCCAAGTGAGCTTGCAGATTACCTGCGTGTCAGCCGGGTCTTCGACATCGCCTGCCATTCACCTTCCCGCATCATCTCGGCGACTAGCGAGATGGCGTCGGCCGATTCGAAACGCAGACGCTCGCGGAACTGGCCGGGGCTGCCGTCCGGCATCGGGCCTGCGGTGCTCAGGATGAACTCTTCGCCGTCGTCGCCAAAGGTACCGTCAAGCTGCCAGCGGTAGTTCATGAGGTTATCAATCCAGGTGCCGGTGTAGCTTTCCCTTTCAACATCGTAGCCGAGGGTCTGGACGGCGGCATAGTCGAGCCCGTAAGCCTGTCCCGACCAGCTCAGGACGACAAACAGTTCACCCAGACGGGTGGCCGAAATGCTGCCCGAACCCAATGCTTCGGGCTCGCTGTCGTCGCTGGGCACAGGGAATTGCTCGAAGCTCCATTCGCCTTCGAAACGGTCCAGAAATTGATGCTCGGGCTGGGCGTTGAAGTAATCGCGGGCCACGGCCGAACCCGGGCCAAGACTTGAGAGCAGGATGGCGACCGCGGCAAGGACGATAGTCTGGCGCATGTGTTTTCTCCCATTGATGGCTGTCCGTGTGGGTTCAAGCATCAGACAACGCTCGACCAAGCACGGTCGATCAGACTAATGCTGCCGCTTGTCCACTGTCAATCCAGGCCCGGGGATACGGTAAACTTCGGCCATGTTCAAAACCGTGCTGATTGCCAACCGCGGCGAGATTGCCTGTCGCATCATCGCCACCTGTCGCCGGCTGGGCGTTGCCACCGTGGCGGTGTATTCGGAAGCCGATGCCGGCGCGCGTCACGTGCGGCTGGCTGACCGGGCCGTGTTTATCGGGCCGGCTGAACCGCGCCAGTCTTATCTGGACGCGGCCAGAATCCTCCAGGCGGCCAAAGACAGCGGCGCCGAGGCCATTCATCCCGGCTACGGTTTTCTGGCCGAAAACGCGCAGTTTGCCCGCGCTGTCACTGAAGCCGGCATCATCCTGATCGGACCGGCCGCCGAAACCATGGAGCTGATGGGCTCGAAAGCCGCGGCCAAGAGCCGAATGGAGACGGCCAACGTGCCGCTGATCCCGGGCTATCACGGCGATGCGCAATCTGAAAGCGCGCTGCTTGAACAGGCCCGGAACGTCGGCTTTCCGCTGATGCTCAAGGCCGCCGCCGGCGGCGGCGGCAAGGGCATGCGGGTGGTGACGGCAGAGAATGAATTTAGCGAAGCACTCAGCGCCGCACGCCGTGAAGCAGCCGGCGCGTTTGGTGATGAGCGCATGATCCTGGAACGCTACCTGCCTCGGCCACGGCATATCGAGGCCCAGATATTTGCCGACAGCCACGGCAACACCGTTCACCTGTTCGAGCGCGACTGCTCCAGCCAGCGACGGCATCAGAAAATCATCGAAGAAGCCCCGGCACCGCATCTGACCGACGGACTTCGCCAGGGTCTGCTGGCGGCCGCCGTGCGCGCTGCCGAGGCGGTCGATTACGTCGGCGCCGGCACCGTGGAGTTTTTGGTCAACGGCGACGAATTCTTTTTTCTGGAAATGAACACCCGCCTGCAGGTCGAGCACCCGGTCACCGAATGCATCACCGGACTGGATCTGGTTGAATGGCAGCTACGTGTGGCCGCCGGCGAGAAACTGCCGCTGGGCCAAAACGAGATTTACGCTCACGGTCACGCCATGGAAGCGCGCATCTATGCCGAAGATCCCGAACAGGGCTTCGTGCCGTCGACCGGGCGCATCAAGGCACTCAGGCTGCCGGAAGCTGAACAGGTCCGGGTTGATTCCGGGGTCGAGGCCGGCGATCAGGTCAGCATGCATTACGACCCGATGATCGCGAAGTTGATCGTCCATGCCAGCAGCCGCGAGGCCTGCCTGGCGCAGCTTAACGAGGCCCTGGCAGCAAGCTTTATTGCCGGACCGAGCACCAACCTCGGTTTTCTTCAGGCCCTGGCCGGCTCAGCGCTGTTCGGTGCGGCAGAAATCGATACCGGCCTGCTGGATCGCGACCTGGCGAGCATTCTCGATACCGGTATCGCCCCACCTGAAGCACTGGCCGCGGCGACCGGATTCTGGCTGCTGGAGCAGGAGTCCGTGGCCGGTGGCCAAACACCCTGGGAAATCGCCGATAGCTGGCGCCTGGCCGAAGCCGAGGCGCGCTCGTTCGACATCGACTCAGGTGCGCAGAGCGTTCGCGTCGAAGCGACCGGCCACGGCGGACACTATGGGCTCAATATCGAAGATCAGAACCATGACTGCGTGATCCAGATGCTCGGCAACAGTGAGTTCAGCCTGACGTTAAACGGTCGGGTTCGCCGAATCCATATTCATGGCGCTGCGGAGCAACGACTGGAAGTCTGCATTGATCAGCGGCGCTGGTCGCTCAGCTACCACACCGGCTTCGAGGCCGCGGTTGATGCTGACCGCGGAGACGGGCGCCTGCTCGCACCCATGCCCGGCAAAGTGCTCGATATTCGCGCCGAACCGGGCCAATCGGTCAGCGCCGGCGAAACCCTGCTGATCATGGAAGCGATGAAGATGGAGCTGACCATCAAGGCCCCGGCCGACGGCAAGGTTGTCGAGATCGCAGTCAGCCCCGACGATGTGGTCGAAGCCGACACCCTGCTACTGGTCGTAAGCGAGGAGTAGAACGCACTATTCAGGCGCAAGGCTGGGCAGCATGCCGACAAAGTCCATGAATGCGTCAGTTTCAGCGCTGTAGGACGGAGATTGTTGAATCAGGCGGGCACCCACGATGCGTTCTTCAAAACGAATACCCAGCCACTGGCCAAGATAACCAGAGTGTGAGGCACCGACCAGGCGATCCTGTTCACGGTCGAGAAACCAGATCAGGCCAACACGCTGCGAGTGTTCGCTACCGGGCTGGAAACTCTGCTCAAACCAGGCGGAGTCGATCAATTGTTCGCCCTGCCAAGACCCTCGATCCAGAGCCAGTTGCCCTAGTCTGGCGAGGTCGGCTGCCTTCAGCTTCAGACCCGACATGCCATGAGGATTGCCTGCCCCATCAAGGGACCAGGCAAACTCCTCGATACCGATGATCCCGAACAGATCCTCGGCCAGAAATTGCGCCAGCGGCTGGTCGATGATCTGGCTGATGATGCCAGCCAGCAAATTGGTGGCGTTGTTACTGTAGGCCACCTGCGTGCCGGGCTCGAACTCCAACGGCGCATCGAGGGCAAAAGCGACGAAATCCTCACTTTGGTAAATCGGCCCGGTCGGTTGACCGCGATCCAGGCCAGAGCTGTGTGAAAGCAGGTGACGAACGGTGATCACGGCGCGCTGTTCGTCATCCACCCATTGAGGATAAAAGTGGTGGACCTGCTGATCGATCGAGTCGAGCAGACCCAAGGTAATCAACCGGCCGGTGATCAGGTTCAGCGCCACCTTGGTTACCGACATCGTCTCGATCAACTCCGCTTGCTCGCCACGATACCACTCGCCAACCAGTTGGCCATCGTGCATTAATGCCAGAGCCGTGGTGTAGCTTGCTTCCGCAGCGGCCAGCAATTCGGCCAGCGCCTCCTGATCGACTGTCTCCATACCCGGCCCCGAGCTCAGCAGGGTCAGCGGTACAGAGCGCAGCGCTGCGACATCGCGCTCCATTTCCGCAATCATGGCGATAGCCGACTCGCTGCCGGCCCGAGTCATACGCATGGGGAACTCACCGGCTGGCGTATGCAGGCTGCCTTCGATCAAATCACCCTCATGGCGTCCTGCGACTGTGACAGCGCCCTGCATGGCGATCAGGCGAACAGTGCCGTGGTCGTAATCTGCCTGCTCGAAGGTCAGGCGCATGCCGTCTTCGTCGACCAGCACCAACTCGCCGCTCAATGAGCCTCCTTCAAAGCCCAAGTCAACATCGAAGCGAATCGGACCGAACTTTGCTTCAGCCAACCCCAGCCACACGCCAGCGGGAGTGGGTTCAGTCTCGCTTGAGGACGACGCGGATACAGCACCAACAAGGCTCAGGAACAGACACAGACAAATCAAACTGGAAAACAGCTTGGTCATTGATACGCGCTCGGCAGACATTCTGGAAACAAACAATCTCATAAACCACCACGGTGGCGCAAGAGGTGCCTGTTTTCCTGTCCCGGAGGTCATTGAAGCCTTCTTTCCGGTTCTCATAGGCGTCGATGATCGAAACAGCGACCGGGCAAAGTCAGCCTCTTCACGCCGCGGTATCCACCAGTACCAGTTCGGCGTCCTCAAGCGCGGTGACCCGGATGCTCTCGACCTCGCTGATGGCGGCGCCATCGCGTGCCTCAAGGACGACGCCATCAACTTCGACCTTGCCCTTGGCGGGCACCAGGTAGCCAAAACGAGCGCTGCTGGCGAAGCGGTATTCGGTTGAATCACCGGCCTTGAGGGTGGCGCCAAGGACGCGTGCGTCGGTACGGATTGGCAGCGCATCGTCGTCGCCGGGAATGCCGCTGGCCAGGGCAATGAACTGTCCCGAGCGCTCACCTTTCGGGAAGGGCCTGGCGCCCCACGAAGGCTCGCCGCCCTTTTGGATCGGAAAGATCCATATCTGAAAAATTCGGGTCACGCCCGGCTCCAGGTTGTATTCCGAATGACGCACGCCGCTGCCCGCGCTCATTACCTGGACGTCGCCGGCTTCCGTGCGCCCCTTGTTGCCCAAACTGTCCTGGTGGGTGATGGCGCCTTCGCGAACGTAGGTGATGATTTCCATGTCCGCGTGCGGATGCGTCGGGAATCCAGTACCTGGCTGGATGGTGTCGTCATTCCAGACCCGCAGCGCGCCCCAGTGGACGCGGGCCGGATCATGGTAGCTGGCGAAAGAAAAGTGATGCTTGGCATCGAGCCAGCCGTGGTTGGCTCCGCCAAGGCTTTCAAAAGGGCGACGTTCAATCATGTTATTTCTCCTTGATGGAGCCACTAGCAGCTCTCGTTCTGGTATCCGCCAAAATGCGCGACCGGCGACCAGTCGGGGCTGACCGCCGGAAGCTCCGGCACTGTCAGATCGTCAAACGGACCGGCCGCGTAAACCACATTTCCGCCGACAACGGTCAGCACGGACTGCAGGTTCCTGATGCGCTCTTCCGGAACGGTCAGGTAGTTTTCGCTGAGGATGGCGAAGTCGGCGTACTGGCCGGGTGCGATCCGGCCCTTGACGTCTTCTTCCTGGCTGAACCAGGCGGCGTCGGCGGTAAACAGGCGCAGGGCCTCTTGGCGCGACAGCTTGTTGTCGTCGGCAAACCCCTGCGTGCCGCCGATCGTCTTGCCGGACACCAGCCAGTAGATCGCCGGCCACGGGTTGTGGCTGCTTACGCGGGTGCCGTCGGTGCCGCCACCGACCGGAATTCCCAGGTCGAGCATCCTGCGGACCGGCGGAGCATTTGCCGCCGCGAACCGGATCAATCAGATGGTCGGCAAGTGAAACCTGCAGTTCGATATCCGGATAGCTGGCCAGAAAGCGCGGCATGAGATTCGCCAGCACGCGCAAGCCGAACGAGACTGGTACATTGCATCGGATAATGCCGCGAATACCGGTTGCGCCGCGGGCCCGCTCGTCGGCCTCATCCAGCGCTCCGCTGATCAATCGTGCACGGTCACGACAGTGCCGGAAGCTGCTAAGTCTCCTTCCATGTCTCCAGATCAATCCCGGAGCGTCCAGGGGCGAGGATGTTGTTGGGATCAACCGCACGCTTGAGGGTGTGTTCGAGTCTGCGCTTGACCGGGCCATAGCTTTTCGCGACGCGCTCCTGAAAGCGGGTATTGACGCGGTAGACTGCGTAACCTTCCTTTTCGAACTCGTCGAGCAGTTCGTTGAAGCAGTCATCGGCACGCCGGGTTTCTTCCGCATCGGTACGGTCGTAGAGCACGTCGATCACATGGTGCATGTCGCGTGGGGCGACGATGAATTCGGCCACGTAATCGAGTCCATATTTATGCAGGATACGCTTGGCCAGCCGGGCCTGCTTTTCGCACTCGCTACCGCGCGCCTCGCTGACCGGTGCAAACCACATCGAGCCGCCACCACCGCGCCAGTTGTACAGGCCGAACTCCTGCAGGTTGGGCACGCCCGACATCAGCTCGGCGCGGTACTTGAACGGCTGGGTGTCACCGGCTTCCTCCTGGGTGACGATGCGGCCCTTGCCCAGTCGGCGGAATGCGTCGGTGACGATTTTCCAGTCGACATCGACCTGTTCCTGGGTACCATACAGTGCCGCGTACAGGTTCCAGGCGCCCATGCCGGTGTCATCCTGAATCTGCTGCAGCACCGAATCGGGCGTGTGTCCGGGCTCGGTGATGTATTCGCGGCGTTCGATGTTGCCGCTGCCGGCCTCCCACAAAATATTGGCGATAACCACCGAATTCGGAATGGTCCCGGAGATGCGCAGCGGACGCAGAATGTCGACAATCTCGACGATGTCATCCTCGTCATCAAAGATCACCTCGAACGGCTTGTACACTGGTGGCCTGGGCATCAGCCAGAACCCCATCTTGGTGGTGACCCCATAGTTGGACTGGGTAAACATGCCATCCAGGGTGGGACCATAGCCCCATTTGAATATCTGCCAGGTATTGCCGCCTTCCACCCCGCCCATGCCGGTTCGATACACATCGCCATTGGCCAGCACCACTTCCATGCCGCACTGCATCATGAAGTGCTCGCCGTAGGGGGTGTAGCCTACGCCGCGATCCATGGTGTTGCCCAGCGGGCCGGCAATGGCCGACGGCGCTGAAAACGATAGCATGAGATTCAGGTCGTTCTCTGCAAAGTAGTCGTAGAGCTGCTGGAAGGTCACGCCCGGCTCTACCAGGGCATAGCACAAGTCCCCGTCGACCTTGAGTATCTTGTTCATTTTCTTCAGATCGAGAATGACCTGGCCGCGCTGGATCGGTGCGGCCGAGCCATAGCCGAAGTTGCGGCCGGTGGAAATGGTCCAGATCGGGATGCGATGCTCGTTGCAGATTTTCACAATGCCCTGGACCTGCTCGACCGTGGTTGCGGTCAGCGCGGCCGATGGCGCATGGGCGGCGTTTTCCACCGGCATCATGATCTTGTTGTAGGACACCAGCTGACCCGGCTCAACGAGCACATTGTCCTCGCCCAGCAGGGCGCGAAACTTGTCGATGGCTTCGCTGAATTGTTCCTGGCTTACCCCGCGAGGCAGCACGCTGTATTCTTGTTCAGACATGGATCAGGCTCCTTCAGACTCAACCAGGAATGACACAAAACTGCCGACCAGCGGCGTTCGAACCGACGGCAGCAGCGGGGCTGCACCGGCAGCCTGTGTGCGCGTTGCGGCCAGCAGCCAACCAACGCTGGTTGCCCACTGGTCGGGAAAGTCGGCGCTGCGCGCGCCAACGTCGGCCTTGAGTGCGGGGGCAGGTTGATCCGGGCGATCTTCGCTGATGGAAAAACCTGCACCGCACTCCTCAAGCTGTCGACCCAGCTGACTGGCGCAGCCCGCTGTTTTGCTGGTAGTCAACAGGCGGTGGCGGCTGTGTTGTGCATTGGCGCTGTGCTGACCCAGCCAGGGAATGCCCAGACCCGCAGCGCGGATGACGTCCAGCAACGGTGCCGCATCAGCATTTTTCAGCAACCCGATCATGCGCACCGGCCGCTTGTCGCGCAGCCTGTGCTCAAGTTCTCGCACGAAAGCCAGGCTGCGATCAGCAAAAAGAATCTGCAGCGCGCTTCCAGCAGCGGCGCGCGCGCCGTGAACAAAGGTTGTTTCGGCTGCAGAGTCAACCAGCACCAGGGTTGGCCGCTTCATGCCCGCAACAGGTGCAAATGTTGCATTAGCCAAAACCGTCAACGGACTGGCCAGCAGAGGAGCGGCCAGGCCACCCAAAGCCATGCCCTTGAGCAGGGTACGACGCTTCATGCTCATGGTCGGTCTCCTGACGCTTCCGGCAGCGGCGCTAGTGGCAGGGTGTTGATGTATTCGGCGACCTGCTCAAGCGTTTCGTCATCGATATGCGACTCCGGGAAGGCCGGCATCGCATTCAGACCGTTGCGGGCGATGGCCATGATGAACACCGCCGGCAGCCCGCGGCCTTCGATCGCCGTGCCTACACCCGCTTCGGGTTTGTGGCAATAGCCGCAAAGCTTGTCGTAGGCTTCCTTGCCGCTGCTGTACACCGGCTCTTGCGCAGTGGCAGGTGCGAGCAATAAGGCGAGAATTAGCGCTGTCGCTGCGGGCAGAATCTGCTTCAACACCATGCCGGTTGGGTAACGATCCATGGGTGACTCCTCATGATTCATTCAGCTTGCTCAGAATGGATAGGGTCGCGGGCCGGTCTGGACGGTGATCCACTGGTCGGTGGTGAACTCGTCGATGGCCCAGTCGCCGTTAAAGCGGCCCAACCCGGAGTTCTTCTCGCCACCGAAGGGCGCGTTGTAGTCGTCGTTGACGGGCATGTCGTTGACGTGGGTCATGCCGGCACGGACGCGGCGGGCAAAGTCGATGCCGCGCCCCACATCACCGGTGAACACCGCGCTGGACAGCCCGTACTCGCTGGCGTTGGCCAGCTCCAGCGCGTGCTCCGCATCGCGCGCGGTCTGGATGCCCACCAGCGGGCCAAAAATCTCCTCGCGGGCGATCTCCATGCCGGCGGTGACGTTGCCGAACACGTGCGGCGGCATCACGTTGCCGTCGGGCTCGCCGCCCACCAGCACCGTCGCACCTTCCTCCTTCGCCCTGGCGACCTTGGCCCGCAGCCCGTCGAGCTGTTTGGCGTTGATCACCGGGCCGACCACTGTCTCGGCCTTGCCCGGGTCGCCCACCGCCAGCGCTTTGACCCGCTCGACGAAGCGGCTGGTGAACTCCTCCACCAGTGGCGCCTCGACGATGATGCGGTTGATCGCCATGCAGATCTGACCCTGGTGCAGA
>CALEIM010000099.1 GCA_937876395.1 uncultured Wenzhouxiangella sp.
CGCGGGCCGTTACGGGTGCGGACCTGGCAGCGATCTTCGTCGAACGTCACGTAGGTGATTGCCATGAGTCTGTCGCAATACAGCATTTACCTGATCCTGATTGTGGCAGCGCTGGTCGGGCTTGAGAAACAGGGTGTTTTTTACCCGCTTTGCTTCTCCACTTCCTGGCGCTGCCGCTCGAAGGCGTCTTGAACCTCGCCTTCGACTTCACGTGCTTTTTCCAGGGCTCGCTGATGGCTTTCGAGCAGGTGACGGCCGTCATCGTCGGGCTCGGAGGAACCGCAGGCCGAGAGTGCCGCAGCCAGGCCCAATGCGGCTGCGACAAGAGTGGGAAGGCTCTTGCGCTTGGTGTTTTTCATGCGGGCTCCGTGGCTTTGCGGATGGATACCAGGCTGCAGATTACTTGATTCGAGCGCTGATTTCTGGTCAACTCCCCGAGTCGCACAGATTGTGACCGGGTTGCCACATCGTTACGGGCACTACACAATAAAGGACGCAAGGCATGTCAACAAGCAAAGAGGGAGGCTCGGCTGTGCCGGGTCAAAAGCAGTTTTTCGGCCATCCGGCCGGGCTCGGCACGCTGTTTTTCACCGAGCTGTGGGAGCGCTTCAGCTATTACGGCATGCGCGCCCTGCTGGTGCTGTTCATGGTCGCTACGGTGGCAGACGGTGGTCTGGGCTTTGACGACAGGAACGCGGCGGCCATTTATGGTCTTTACACGGCGGCAGTCTATTTGGCCGCGCTGCCCGGCGGCTGGCTTGCTGACCGCGTGTTTGGCCAGCAAGATGCCATCTGGTACGGCGGTATCATCATCGCGGTCGGTCATATCGTGCTTGCGCTACCGGGCTTTACCGGGGTTTCGGACCTGTACGGCTTCTATTTCGGCTTGATCCTGATTGTCATCGGCACCGGCCTGCTCAAGCCCAACATCTCAAGCTGCGTGGGCGAGCTCTATCCCGAGGGCGGGGCGCGCCGTGATGCCGGCTATGTGATCTATTACATGGGCATCAACCTGGGTGCGATGCTGGCGCCGCCCATCGCCGGACTTTTGCGCGTCAACATTGGCTGGCACTGGGGCTTTGCCTCGGCCGCTGTCGGCATGATTATCGGCTTGATTACCTATCGCATCACACGCCGTCATCTCGGCGAGTTCGGCAAATACCCGGAAGCGGTTTCAGCCAACAAGCAAACCCAGACGAAGATCATGACCTGGCTGATTTACGCTGGCGCGATCGCGCTGTTCGTGGTGGCCGCGCTGGGCCTGGAAGGTGTGATCACCATGGATGCCCGCCAGATGGCCGCCTACAGTGCCTACGTCATTCTGGCGGTTGCGCTGATCTTCTATTTTCGCGTCTTGATGGATCGTCAACTGACCGGGCTCGAACGCCGGCGCGTGGTGGTGCTGATTGCGCTGTTTATCGGTGCGGCGCTGTTCTGGTCGGGTTTCGAGCAGGCCGGTTCATCGCTCAACCTGTTTGCCGATCGCTATACGGCGCGTGAATTGCTCGGCATGGTCATTCCGGCTGAAGCCTTCCAGTCGCTCAATGCCATATTCATTGTGCTGCTGGCGCCGTTTTTCTCGGCCCTGTGGATCAATCTTGGCCGGCGCAATATGGACCCGTCCATTCCGTTCAAGTTCGCACTGGGCTTTATCCAGCTCGGTATCGGCTTTGGATTCATGTGGGTTGCCTCGCTGTTCATCCAGAGCGGCGAGAGTGTGCTGCCAACCTGGCTGCTGTTCACCTATCTGTTCCACACGACCGGTGAGCTGTGCGTCAGCCCGATCGGCCTGTCGGCCACCTCCAAGCTGGCACCGCGCCGCTACTACAGCCAGATGATGGGCATGTGGTTCTTCGGTGCGGCGCTTGGCAATCTGCTGGCAGGCCTATTGGCGGGTGGCTTCAGCGACGACAATATTGCTGACTTCCCCAATCTCTATCGCCAGATCGTGATTTTCTGCGGTGTCGTGGCGGTCGGCTTCCTGATTGTCACGCCCTATCTCAAGAAGATGGCGGCGCTCGACCAGCCGGTTGACGACCTGGTAAAGGCTGACGAGCCGGGCCCCTGGGAAGGGGCGGGGCACAAAGAACCGCGCGACTGATCGTTTGTTAGCTACATGAAAAAAGGCCGCCCGATCAACGGGCGGCCTTTCTTGTTCAGCCTGGTCTGTCTTGTTTCAGCGGTGCAGCTCGCCTTCGCGCTCAGGCTGGTAGGTGATCTGGTCAACCTTGATTTCCATGGTGCCGCCGCCGGGCCGCGGCCAACTGATTCCGTCGCCTTCACGCATCCCCAGCAGCGCGCTGCCAACCGGGGCCATGACCGATATTTGGGTATCAGAATCTTTCAATGTGGCGGGGTAGACCAGCGTCATGGTGTAGTCATGACCATCCACCGAGAAGCGCACGGTTGAATTCATGCTGACCGTGTCGGCCGGCATTTCGGCCGGTTCGACGAGTTTGGCGCGAGCCAGCTCAGCTTCAAGTTCATCGCGGCCGGTAAAGGCCGCTGGCGGCAGATCGTCGAGCAGGTTCTCGAGCCGGTGCATGTCCATGGACGAAATGGTAATCGGTGGTCTCTCGCTCATGCTGAATTCCGAGTCAGGATTGTTGGACACAAAAAACCGGTACCGCCCAAAACGCGGGCGCCGGCCCAATTCATGGTTCAAAGTGTAACTCTTTCCGCGCCAAGTGGCACGGTTCGGTACGCGGTCGCTTTATCCGGCCAAGCGTGACGCGCTCGATTCTGGCCAGGTCGCGATGGGATGTTACATCGTCAAAGCCGGCCTGAACCAACAGTTCGGCAACCGTCGGAGCTTGGTCATGGCTATGCTCGATCGCCAGCCAGCCGCCGATCGCCAGGCGCTCGATTGCCTGGCTTACCAGGCGACGAATCACGGCTAGCCCGTCGGGGCCGCCGGCCAGCGCCAGTCGCGGTTCAAAGCGCAGGTCGCCGCGTTCCAGATGAGGGTCGGCATCGGCTACATAGGGCGGGTTGGAGACGATCAGATCAAAGCACTGGTCGGTCAGCGCATCGAACAGGTCGCTTTGTACCAGCCTGACCTGGGCCAGCCCAAGCCGCCGCCGGTTGGCCGCCGCCACTTTCAGGGCCGCCGCCGAGCGATCAATGGCGGTGATCTGCCAGTCGCTGCGTTCGGCGGCCAGGCTCAGGGCGATGCAGCCTGTGCCGGTACCAACATCCACGACGCGGGTCTGATGGGGCAGGTCGAGGCCCAGAGCCAGATCGACCAGCAGCTCGCTTTCGGGTCGCGGAATCAGAACATTTTCGTCCAGCAGAAAGCGGCGACCGTAAAATTCGCGCTCGCCGAGTAGCTGGGCAATCGGCACACCACGGCAGCGCGCCGCAATCAATTCGTCGATGCGCTGTCGCTGCTCGCCAGTGGGCATTTCCTCGGCATGGGCATAAAGCCAGGCGCGCTCGCGCCCAAGTGCAAAGCCCACCAGCAGATCCGCTTCCAGGCGACTTTCCAGGGCAGCGGTTGAGCTGCGCAGGATGTTGGCAATGGTACGGGATTGCCCGGCGTTCACGCCGTTGTCAGCGGACAAACGCGCCTCCCGGAAAGTCCATTGGCTTGAAGCAGGTCGGATCGAAGGCAGGAAAATGGTGGCCAGGGACGGAATTGAACCGCCGACACAGGGATTTTCAATCCCCTGCTCTACCAACTGAGCTACCTGGCCATGCCTGTTCGATGGTCCCGACCGCTGGTCGGGAAGCCGCACATTAAACCGCTTTCTCTTGCCGAAGTCAACCGGAAGACGGCGAAAAACCGATTCTGGCCCGGGAGTGTTAAGCTGGCAAGCGAAGTGCTTTTCGCCGAAGGCGGGACAATTTGGAGATTTCCGATGATTGAACTCGTGATCACCCAGCGACGGCGCGATCTTGGCAGTTTTGAGGTCGGCCGTGTTTTGCCGTATGGCAAACGGCGCATGGTTGGGCCGTATATTTTCTTTGATCGCATGGGGCCGAAAGATATTGCGCCGGGCCTGCCGGCAGCGGCCGATGTGCGCCCGCATCCGCATATTGGTTTGTCCACCATCACTTATCTGTTCGCGGGCGAGATCATGCATCGTGACAGCGTCGGCTCCGAGCAGGCGGTGCGTTCCGGTGAGGTCAACTGGATGACCGCCGGTAGCGGCATCACCCATTCCGAACGCTTTGAGCGGCTGCGCCGTGAAGGCGGGCCGCTGGACGGGGTGCAGGCCTGGGTGGCGCTGCCGGATGAGCGCGAGGAGATGGATCCGGGCTTCTGGCACTATTCTGATGAAGCGTTGCCGATGTTTGCGGACGGCGGTGCTACGGGTCGCCTGATTGCCGGGCGTCTGGCAGGAGTGCAGTCACCGGTCGCCGTTGATTCGCCGCAGTTTTATGTCCACTGGCAGCTCAAGGCGGGTTCCCGCGTTTCGCTGCCGGCCGAATACAGCGAGCGTGCGATCTACGTTGCCGGTGGTGAGGTCGAGGTGGCCGGCGAACGTATTGAACCGGGTGCGATGGCGGTGCTCAAACCGGGCAATGCGGTGACCGTTGCGGCGCTGCGCGATGCGGTAGTCATGGCGCTGGGTGGCGAACCGGTCGGGCCGCGTTATATCGACTGGAACTTCGTGTCCTCGTCGAAGGAACGCATCGACCAGGCGCGCGCGGACTGGGTCGAGGGCCGCATGAAGCTGCCTGATCTGGACGATCAGGAGTTCATTCCACTGCCGCCGAGAATTGGCAGACTGCGCGAGCCCGAGCCGATGTCCTGAAACAAAACGGCGTAAGCACCCAGTCCCGTTCGATGCCCAGCTCGGCCGGGGGCAGAATGGCGATCGACAACAACCGGTTAAAAAGGGCAAATCAGCTCACACCTTGTAATGACAACAGTGCCACGCATCTACCATTTCCGGGGTTTTCGCCTGGATGCTGCCACGCGCAAATTATGGCAAGGCAGTCAAGAGGTAACGCTTACCCACAAGGCCTTCAAGTGCCTTCTCCACCTGGTCGAAAATCACCACCGCGCCATTGGACGTGATGAGCTGATACAGGTCATCTGGCAACACAATCATCTGACCGACAACGCACTGGACCAAACCATTTTTCAACTGCGCCGGGCGTTCGGTGATACGAGCCAGCAGCAGCAGTTCATTAAAACCGTACGTGGCTTCGGTTATCACTGGGCAGCACCCGTGCAAGTCGAAGCGGCAGGGTCTCCAGCCATGGACGAGGCGATACGGCCGCGGCGGCCGAAATGGGTCTGGTCGGTCGTGGCAGCCACCGTTGGCCTTGCCTTGATCCTTGCTGTAAACAGCCTGTGGCAGCGTCATGGTGAAGACGAAACAGATGGAGGTTTCTGGCATGACGGCAAGGGGGATATCGCGCTGGTCTTGCCGGCCACGGTCGACGCCGACGAAGGCGACGGCTGGATCCGGCTCGGTGCGATGGCCTTGATCGCTGATCGGTTGCGTTCCGCCGGACAACCGGTGGTTCCTGCTGAAACCGTCCTCGTCCTGATGGAGCGGGCGGCAGACCAACCAGACCTGGACAGGCTGGAGTGGCTGCACTCAACCACTGGCGCGCATCTGCTGCTTGGCGCGGAAGTGAGAAAAGACGGTGAGAGCTGGCACGTGTCATTGCGCAGCGTGACCCCTGATGTGCCCGCATTGAGTGCTGCCGGCCAGGCCAATGATGTACTTGAGGCCACCCGTATCGCGACCGACCGAATCGCCCTTTCTCTGGGTCGCACGCCAGCACTGGGATTGGATGCCGAACCTGATTTGGCGAGGCTGGTACAACAGCTCCAGGCTTTCATCCTGGCAGGACAGCAGCACGCGGCCTACGACTTGGTTGACAATGCGCCTTCGGCACTGCGCACCCATCCCGAAGTTCGCTTCCTGCTGGCGCGCCTTGATCTTGCCAGCCATCGTCTTGATGATGCCGAGCGCAGGTTTGAATCATTGCTGGCCGATCCCGCTGTCAGATCCGATCCGGCACTCCATGCCCGAATTCTGAACGGTCTGGGCGGTGTCTATTTTTATCGTGGCGACACGGGAGCCACGGAACAAAGACTGCAGCAGGCAATCAACGTTCTCGGGCATGAAAACCGGCCAGACGTGATGTGCCAGATTTTGAGCAACCTGGCCCCGATTGCGATAGAAGGGGGTGACCTGGCTCGGGCGAGATCCCATTTGACGCGGGCCCGCCTGGATTGTGAGACCACGGGCTCTCCTGTCGGTCTGGCGGATGTGGATCATAATCTGGGGATGCTGGAACTGCACAACGAACGTTACTACGATGCCACTGTTCTGCTGAATCGGGCAGCTGAAAGCTATTTCATTTTGCGCGATGTCAATAAAGAATTGCGCGCACGGATGAATACGGTGATTGCCCTGATGGAATTATTGGATTTGCCGGCAATTACCGACATCGTGCCACGGCTGGAGGAGTTACTTGATCAGACCACCAATCAAGCACTTTCCGACCATGTCAATCTGGTCCGGGCCAATTTCTGGGCAGCCAGTGGTCGGGTTTCGGCCGCTGACGACTTTTTTGACGACCTGTCGGCCGCACTCGAAGTCGACGACGCCCGGCAAGCCAATATGTTCGCACGTCTTCTGGTCGCTGATCGAGCCGCTCAGGGCGGCGATTTCGAGCAGGCCTTGCAGCTGGCCAACGATGTGCTCGAAGCAGGGCAGCACCCGCATACCGGACTGGAGATTCAGTTGGGCCATGCCTGGCTGATTCTGATTCGCGCCCATCTCGCACTGGGCAATTTTTCAGCTGCCGCCAGCGCACTGGTTGAAATGGCCGACTGGGCGGCATCCAGCCAGGCGTCATCGGCAGGGATTTACACCCTGCTGGCGCGGGCTGAAACAGCGGCGATCAAGGACCAGCTCACCGCAGCTCGTACCGCCTTTGAGCACGCCGTGTCACTGGCAGCTGCCAGTCAGGTGCCCAGCCTCCTGCTGCGGGCAACCGAAAGCTATAGCCGATGGCTGCTGAATGACGGTTCCGGGCTTTACGATCCGGACCTTGCGCTGGTTGTGGCGAGCCGGGTGGCCCGTTATGCCGACCAGCATTACGACGCCGCCCTGCTGCAACTTCGTGTGGCCCATGCCATGGGTGCCACCGTAGCCTGGCGTAACGCCTTGACTCAAACCCAATCCCTGGCCGGCGAGCGGCAGATTCCAGCCGGTCTGCGGGTGGCACCTCACAGCATTTGAACCCGAGCCGACTATTTCTCCAGGGTAAATGGCACCAGGGTGAACCTTCAAGAAACGTCTGATCGATGATGCGCTGTCGCGACCACGCATAATTTCAAGGTTCCTTAAGCTGCATATAAGGTGATTGTAAGGTGGCTGACAGGTCGGCCGTCTGTAGCCCGTACACAATGATTCCCCGAAACGTGCTTCCCGCAGAACCCCGTACGGCGGGAAATTGATGAACAAAATCACCCAGTGGGGATATGCGAATGTGCACCACATTGTTACGTGTCTTGTTTCTGACTGCACTTGGTCTGGTAGTCAGTGGTCCGGCCACTGCGAGCGGCTTGCTGTCGGTCGACGATTGGATTGAGCCCCATTTGCAACAGCCGGGTACACCGTTGGCCGATGGCAGGGCCTGGATCGCGGCCGATACCAAGGTGGAAATCCATCATTCCGATACCGGTCAATCTGTTCTGGTCACAGGTCAGCCCTGGCTACCGGGCTTGAGTGCTCCGGTGACGGAATTGCCCGCTCACGCCGTGCTGACTGGCGGTGGAGAGCTGGACCTCAGCGCCTCGCGGGGCACTGAAACCGTGACCAGCACCAGTGCATCGATCACCCCGCTGGCCAGGCCGGAACGGGTCCGGAATCCAGCTGGTATTGCCGGCCAGCCGCTCAGCATGTTTCTATCCATGAACCATGAGCCTGAGGGTGACGGCCCCATTGACCTTGCGTATACGCCTGATGGCAATCAGGTGCTGGTTGTTCACCGGCTGACCAACAATATCGTCTTCTTTGACGCGCACGATCATGCTGCAACCCACGTTGTCGAGGTTGGTGAACACCCGTTGAGTGTGGCGATCACGCCTGATGGACAATACGCCGTGACTGCCAATTCTTTCGATGATTCGGTATCCATCATCGATATTGCACAGCATGCGGAAATTGCCCGGGTGCCGGTCACCGGGGCGCAGCCATACAAGGTCAAGGTGACAGGCGACGGCAACTATGCCGTTGTCGGAATTATCAATGATGGCCTGGAGTCGGCCTTTTCTGTTATCGACCTCAACAGTCAGGAGGAAATACGCAACTTTCCGAGCGCCCCACAGGGACAGTATGGTGGCTTTTTTACGCCTGAATCGGGCATCGAGGGGCCCAGCCTGACAAAGTTTGCATTGACGCCCGACAACGCCCGGATCGTTCAGCCAAACCGAACCGGCGCTGAGGTTCGAATCTACGACCTGGCCAACGGTGACCTGATCGAGACCATCGCGACAGCCAACTCACCCACACGAGTTGACATCAGCGCCGATGGTGAGTTGGCGCTGATCCAGAATGACTGGGTCGGTATAACCCTCATCGACCTTGTGGACTATACCAACAAGGCCTTTTATCCAGTCGATTTCAACGGTGATCGTGAAGCGCTTTTAACGCCGGACAATCAGTATGCGATTACCGGCAGCGGCAACAATGTGCTTTTTATCAATCTTGAGACCGGAGTCACGGAAACCTCAATATTTATCGGTACAGCCTCCGGCCTGGCGATCTCGCACGATGGCCAGTACGCCTTCGTCGCAAATCTCAATGCTCGCGTCATCGATATCGAGAGCCAGTCACTTGTGGCAACGATGACATTTGCAGGATGTGCCGAAACGGTGGCCAGCCCGGTGGCCAACAAGGTTGCCTCGCTTAACAGTCGTTACCGGGAAAACATCCACTTTTATGATATCAACGGTGCAGATGGCGCTTTGGAAGGGTTCGCCTCGACGGGTATGCCGCCTGAAGGTGACGCCCCTCGTGATGTGGCCGTTTCAGCGGACGGGTCCGTAGCGGTAGCGGCCAATGTGGTTTCCAGCAATGTCAGCATCATCGATATTCCCAAAAGCGGCATTCCATCGGTGCGAGCTTATGTTGAGGTGGGTGACCGGCCGCTTTCGGTCACTATTACACCCAATGGTAAGTATGCGCTGGTAGCCGTCGCCGATGCACATGTCCTGAGTATCATCGACCTTGCGATTGATGAGGTTGTAGCTACGCTTCCGATTAATGACCGTCCCACACAAGTTCTGGTTTCCTCCGATAGCCAGACGGCTTATGTTCTCAACATTGTCAATGACAAGGTGACCTTCGTTGATCTCGACGGCCCCAACAGCAGCATCATCGCGCAAGCGCCTTCGGGTCGCGGCGGTTCGCATAACGGCTATACCTACAGTGAATTCAGCGGCATGACGCTCAGCCCGGATGGATCCCTGCTTGCCGTTGCCGCGAGTCTTGATCACCAAGTATGGCTCTTCGATACCCAAACGCGAAGCCAGGTTGCGACCATACCGACAGGAGACTTTCCCATTCGTGTTACTTTTTCCCCTAGTGGCTCACACGCTTACGTTGCGCTTGCCATCGGCAACGAGGTCGCCGTGATCGAGATTGACGGTACCTCTTCATCAGTGGTGCATACGATTCCGAATATTTTTCGGCCTCTGGTCATGCATCTGGACGCTGATGGAAACTACCTTTACGTAGGCAACACCAGCACGCTTCAGTTTGACCCGCGGCTTTATGTCATCAGCACAGAAACCTACGCGGTGGTCGCAGAGCTTGAGTTGCCCTCGAATGCGCGTGCGGGGCATCTGGTGAAGGAGGATGGGTTGCTGTACATAGTGACCTCTGATCCTGGCATCCTGATGGTTATAGATGCTGCGGGTCCGAATACATCGATTCTTGAAGAGTATGGGTTAACCAATGGTCCGTCAAATATGGTCTTTAGTGAGGCGACCCAGACTGCTGTTTTCCCGCAGCCGATCCCGGATGGCCTTGATTTCATTTTCCTGGACCCACAGCCTGTATTGGCCTTCGATCCAGAGGGCCATGACTTCGACGAAGTCGACATTGGTAAAAGCAGCCCAACGCTGATAGCACAATTGGAAAACATCGGCACTGCCGATGCCACCGAACTGGTGTTCGATCTGAATTTTCCGCTGTCCATCGGCGGTTTTGACGTAGACATCAACGATTGCGGCGATACCCTGGCAGCTGGCGAAAGCTGCGAGGTGGTCGTTATCTTCAGCCCGTCGGCAATCGGCCCGGTTGAGGCCCTGATCGGCGTGAGCAGCGCCGAAGGCGCAGCCAGCAACCTGAACCTGATCGGCACCGGTGTAGAACCTGAGCCAATAGTTGACGAGATTTTCTGGGACCGGTTTGAAACAGCAGGGGTTCGAGTTGGTGACATCTGAACAATAGCAATATCCAGCCCAACCGTACCCGATGCCTTCTGGCACCAGGCCCGCATGGCGGAGCAGTTGGTCGCTCTCCCGCTGCGCGCGGGTTGCTCGAACTCCTCGTAGCTGGCATGATTCGTAGCGGAGCTTTGATCAACCAAGGGGCGTGTAATGAATTTTTGGGTTGTGGGTGTTTTGTTGTTCTGGTCATCGCTGGCTTTTTGCCAGGTCTATCACTGGGTTGACGAAAACGGGGTGCGGCATTTTTCGGACCAGCCGCCGCCGGACGGCCGGGAGACGGAAAGGGCAAGGACCGGATCCCTGTCAATCTATTCTCCGACGACTGCACCGCCCCCGGCCTCCAGGGCTCGGGCGAGTCGGCCTGCATGGTTGCCCCCTCAGTCGAGCATTGGTCCGGAGCACTCGGTGAGCCTATCGGATTTCGGCCGCACCGCGGCGCTCTGCCAGCACTATCTTGATCGGCTTGAATCCATCCGTGATCAGCTCAGCAGAGGCTATCGCGAGCCGCGCGGCAACCGGTTGCGTGCCCAGCGTCGTGAGTTGTCGACGAAGTATCGGAGCGAGTGCACCTGATGGTATTGAGGGCTGACTGAAGCCGTCATGAAGCGCAGGACCAGCCCGATCGGAGATTTGTTGACGGTGGTTGGCAGGGTCCCCTGGCCGGTGGGCGTGGCGCTGGCGGTAGCGAGCTGGTTTGCGTTGCGGATTTATCTTCAGGGTCAGGTCGGGCAGGATCCCGATCCTACCGACCTCGCTCACTCCTTGTTCAGCGTTGTGGCCGTGACGCTGGCCAGGATCGGGCAAGTTATTTTACCGGTGCTGTTTCTGATCGCGGCCCTGGGTTCGTTTCTGCGGCAGGACAGACAACACAGAATTTTCCAGGCTGCCAGTTCAGAGCCCACACATGGCATGGCGGCTTTGAGCTGGTCGGAATTCGAATCCCTTGTCAGTGAGTTGTTCCGTCACCGAGGATATGCGGTTAGCCATCCAGGCCGGCCCGGCCCGGATGGTGGTGTGGATCTTGAGTTAAAGCGGGGCGAGGAGGTGTTTCTCGTTCAATGCAAGCATTGGCGGGCGCGCAAAGTGCCGGTGATGACCGTGCGTGAGCTCTATGGCGCCATGACAGCGGCCCAGGCTGCCGGCGGGTTCGTAGTCACGAGTGGAAAGTTCACCGCTGACGCCATTCTTTTTTCCGAAGGCCGAAATATCAAGTTGATTGACGGCAGCCTCTTGGCCAATTTTCTGACTGAGTACCGACAGACTACGCTGGATCGTGCTGGTTCGAGGGAGTCGGATATCGAGTCGGTTCCGAATTGCCCGAAGTGCAAGGCGGCGATGGTCCAGCGCGTGGCAAGAAAAGGACCATTGGCTGGAAATCGATTCTGGGGCTGTTCACATTTCCCGCAATGCCGCGGTACTCGCTCCGTGTGAGGTATGAAGGGCAGGCCAGACAGGCTCAAGGGTCAATGTACGAATGCTGACGCTGGGTCCCGAGTCTACGTAAAGTGAGCCGGCGTGCGTCCGGTCGGCAGGGCGCCTGCTTTTGGGCAACCTGATGCGGATGCCGTTAGAAATTCTCACTCTGATTTCCGACCATCTCCATGCCCTCTTCGATCAGGCATGAGATTTGCGTGTCGGCCCAATGCTTGGAATCTGAGGTGGACGCGGGGACCTGGTAGCGGGATTACCCATTCCGAGCACTTTGAGCGTTTGCGCCGCGAAGGCGGGCCGCTGGACGGGGTACAGGCCTGGGTGGCGAACCGGTCGGGTCGCGTCGCGCTATATCGATTGGAGGTTCGTCTCCTCGTCAAAGGAGCGCATCGACCAGGCGCTTTGGATGCGGGTCCTTGCTTATTTGGGGCCGGGAACCCAAGTAATGCTTGGGGTCGAATGGCCGCCTTTCTCAAGGGCGTTGCCGCGCCATCGGCCCGGCCGCGCCGATCCGGACCGGCCGTACAGACCCGCTGGATTTCCTTTGAATCCTTCAGAGTTACGGAGATAAACCATCATGCAAAAACGTCAGCTCGGCCACAGCGGCCTTGAAATCTCGCCTTTGGTTCTTGGTGGCAACGTGTTTGGCTGGACCGCCGATGAAGCCACCTCGTTCAGCCTGCTTGACCGCTTTGTCGAACGCGGCTTCAACGCCATCGACACCGCCGACTCCTATTCAGCCTGGGCGCCAGGTCTGTCCGGCGGCGAGTCGGAAACCGTGATGGGCAAGTGGCTGGCCAAGCGCGGTCGCCGCGACGATGTGGTCATCATGACCAAGGTTGGCAGCCTGGAAGCGCGCAAGGGCCTGAAAGCCGACAACATTGCCGCCGCGGTCGAGGATTCGCTCAAGCGCTTGCAGACCGACTATCTGGACGTGTATTTCGCCCACATCGACGATGACAGCGTGCCGTTTGAGGAATCCTTGGGCGCATTTTCCAGGCTGGTCGAGGCCGGCAAGGTGCGCGCGGTCGGCGCATCCAACCACTCGGCCGCACGTATGCGCGAAGCGCTCAAGGTTGCGGCCGAGCAGGGCTTGAGTCGCTACGAAGTCATGCAGCCAGGCTACAACCTCTACGACCGCGCAGGCTTTGAGGACGAGCTGGCCTCTCTGGCCCAGCAGGAAGAGCTGGGCGTGGTCAGCTACTTCTCATTGGCCAGCGGTTTCCTGACCGGCAAGTACCGCAGCAAGGCCGATCTGGAAGGGGCGGCGCGTGCCGCGTTTCTGGAAGGCTTCTTCGACGAGCGCGGCATGCGACTGCTCGACGTGCTGCGCGAAGTGTCCAGCGATGTTGGCGCCACTCCGGCCCAGGTCTCTCTGGCCTGGCTGATGGGTCGTCCGGGCGTGACGGCGCCCATTGCCAGCGCCACCAGCCTGGAACAGCTCGATGACATCCTGGCTGCCGCCGACCTCAAGCTGCCGGCCGCGGCCAGCGAAGCTCTGGAAGCGGCCAGCCGCGAAGTCTAGACGTTGGGAGGCTGCGGCTCGATCGCGGGTTCCACGGCTGGCGCAAACAGCACCTTGTTGCGCCAGCCGCCCCAGCGGTAATAGCCCCAGGCCACCACGCTGGAAATCAGGAAGCTCAGGCCAATTCCCAGCGCGATACCGCGATTACCGTACAGCTCCGTCAGACCATAGGCCAGTGGTACGCGCAGTATCCATAGCGAAATGATGTTCAGGATCAGCACCTGGATCATGGCTCCGGAGCCGCGCACCACGCCGTTGAAGATAAAGTTCAGGCCGATGAACGGATAGAACAGGGCCAGGGTGCGCAGGTAGGAAACGCCGAAATCGACGCTGCCTTCATCTTCAATGAACATCTTGACCAGCGGCTCGGCCCAGATCAGCAGGGCCAGGCTCATGGCCACCATCACCACCAGAATTTGCACCACGCCAGCCTGGGTGATCTGAGCCACCCGCGGCCAATGGCCGACGCCGATATTCTGGGCGGCCATGGCATTGACCGAGGCACCCAGCGCCAGCGCCGGCAGCAGAATCAGGCTGTCCAGGCGTTGGGCAGCACCAAATCCGGCGATCACATCAGGGCCAAAGGAGTTGACCAGCGACAGGATGACCGTGATGCCGGCCGAGATGACCAGCATCTGCACGCCCGACGGAATGCCCAGCTCAAGGATCGTGCGCATCTGAGCTGTATTTGGCCAGCTTGGCCGCAAATGATAATCGTCAGCACGCCATTTCAGATATACCAGGCTGACCACAAACGCAGCCGCCTGGGCCGCCACCATGGCCCAGGCCGCGCCGGTTACGCCGAAGCCGGCGACGGAAATCAGCAGTGGTGAGAGCAGCGCAGAAAGCACCGTGGCCAGCAGCACGAAATACAGCGGTGTGCGGCTGTTGCCGAAGGCGCGCAACATTGTGCCGATAAAGTTGTAGCCGATCAAAAACAGCGTGCCGAGAAAGAGCACGCGCAGGTAATCCACGGCCTCGGCCATGAGCGATTCGGGCGTTCCCAGCAGCGCCAGCAGGGGCCGAGCATACAGGTAGCCGAGTGCCGCCACCAGCAGCGACAGGGCACCCATTACCAGCATGAACCCGCCCAGGAAAGCGTTGATGCCAGGCCGGTCATTGATGCCTTTGAGCTGGGCAAAAATGGTCAAAGTGGCGTTGTTCATGCCGAGCACAAAGGCGAGCACGAACATTACCAGCACAGTGGCGACGGTCACGGCAGCAAACGCCTCGCTGCCGAGCAGATTGCCGACCCACAGACCGTTGACAAGCTGCATCGAGGCCTGCAGCAGGTTGGTCAGTAGAATCGGCAGGGAGAACACGGCCAGCGTGCGGGCAATCGGCCCGCGCGTAAAATCAATGGTCACGACCGGGCGGCGTGCTCGACCGGGCACGGGCTTGGTAACGGGTGGCATGGGGCTCCATTGGGCTCCGCGGCAGGCCGCCATCGACCTGCCCGGATTCCCCGGTTCAAATGCGGATCATACTGGCATGACGGCGCACGGGCAGATTTTCAAGTCTGCCCGGGCCGCACTTGTCAATGTCGAGACCGTTCGCGCCGAACCTGGCGACCTTGAAGAACCCGCCGGTTGAGGTGCTGAACAATCAGTCTGCGGGTGGCACGTAGCCTTCGGCGCGGTCAAAATCTCCGCCGAACAGGAAGGCTTCCGCCTGGGCCTCAAGGTACTGACGGTGCTCAGGGTCGATCGGGCTCAGGCGCTTTTCGTTGATCAACATGGTCTGGTGATTTAGCCACTGTTGCCAGGCCTGTTTCGAGATGTTGGCGTAAATGCGCTGACCGAGTTCACCGGGCAGGGGCGGACGGGCGAGGCCTTCGGCTTCACGATCAAGAATCTGGCAGTGGACGGTGCGCGACATTGGCTGGATTTTCAGTTTGGGTGATCAGAAGTACACCAGTTTACCAAGCAATACTTGCGATGACATTAGTGTTCGCTGGCTGGCCAGGACTCGTTTGACTGCAGTTTCTCAATAATGGTCCGCACCGGGCGCGGCAGACCCAGGCTCAGCGCCTTCGATGGGCTGAACCATGCCTGTTCGGCGTTTTCTGCCACCGAATCCGCAAGCTGTTGATCGCGCCTCACGTAAATGGCCAGCTCAAAATGGCTGAACTGGTGGCGCAGATCGGCCGCGGCTGGCTGTTGTGGAGCTTCGTCCAGCCACTGTTCCGGCAGACACCACAGCCCGCCCCAGATGCCGGCCGGTGGCCGCCGTTCGAGCAGAATCTGTCCGTGGCGATCTTCAGTCAGATACATCAGTGCATGGCGGATCGGCCGCCGGCGAGGCGGTCGTCGGCCGGGCAGTTGGTCAATCCGGTCGTGGATCAGGGCTTGGCAGTCTTCGGCTACCGGGCAATCTGCGCATGCCGGCCGGCGCGGTGTACACACGCTTGCGCCCAGGTCCATGATGGCCTGGCTGTAGTTTGCCGCATGGTCTTTCGGGGTCGTGTTTTCGGCCGCGTGCCAGAGGCGCTTGAGCACGGCGGCATGCCCGGGCCATCCTTCAATGTCGGCGTGACGGGCCAGCACGCGCTTGACGTTGCCGTCGAGAATCGGTGCACGCTGGCCGAATGCCTGTGCAAGGATGGCGTTGGCCGTTGAGCGACCGATACCCGGCAGGGCGGCAAGCTCGTCGAAACTTTTCGGCAGGCTGCCGCCATGACGCTCGAAGCACCGTCGCGCGCTGGCGTGCAGATTGCGCGCCCGGGCGTAGTAGCCCAAGCCCGACCACAGTGCGAGTACCTCATCGAGCTCGGCTGCGGCCAGTGAGTCCAGCGTCGGAAAGCTGCGCACAAAGCGCTCGAAGTAAGGGGTGGCCGTGGCAACCTGCGTTTGCTGCAGCATGATCTCGGCCAGCCAGACCCGGTAGGGCGTTCGCTCAAGCTGCCAGGGAAGATGATGGCGACCGTGAACATGCCACCAGGCGAGCAGACGATCGGCGAAAGATTGCGGTTGGGGGCTGTTGCTCAATCGTTGGTATCGACCGGCAAAATGGCGTGGACAAAAGTGCCGGCGTCAAACGGGCGCAGGTCGGCGGCTGATTCACCCACGCCGATGAAGCGGATCGGTATGCGCAGTTCTTCGGCAATGGCAAACAGCACGCCGCCGCGGGCGGTGCCATCGAGCTTGGTGACGGTGATGCCCGAAAGCTCGGCCGCCTCGTTGAACTGACGCGCCTGGGCCAGGGCGTTCTGGCCGGTGCCGGCGTCGACCACCAGCATGGTTTCATGCGGCGCTTCCGGGTCGATCTTTTTCATCACCCGAATGATTTTGGCCAGCTCAGCCATCAGGTTGGCCTGGGTGTGCAGTCTACCGGCGGTATCGGCAATCAGCACGTCCACGCCGCGTGATCTGGCCGAGTGCAGGGCATCATAGATGACGGCGGCGGTATCGGCGCCCGAACTCTGGGCGACTACCGGAACACCGTTGCGCTCACCCCAGGCCTGGAGCTGTTCGACGGCCGCAGCGCGAAAGGTATCGCCAGCGGCCAGCATCACCGATTTGCCTTCGTCCAGATAGCGCCGCGCCAACTTGCCGATGGTGGTGGTCTTGCCCACGCCGTTGACGCCAACCATCAGGATCACAAAGGGCTTTTTGTCCGGGTCGATGGCGAGAAACTCCTCGCAAGGCTCGATCAGATCATAAAGCTCGGCCTGAACGGCCGGCAGCACTTCAGACGGCCTGCTGATGACGCCCTGACGGATGCCGTCGCCAAGCCTGTCAATGATCCGCGTCGTGGCCTGGATGCCAACATCAGCGGTCAGCAGAGTGGTCTCGATCTCCTCGATGAGCTGATCGTCGATGCGTTCGGCCGAGCGGATCAGCCCGAACAGCCCGCCCAGGCTTGAGCGTGTTCGCTCAAGGCGCTGTTCGAGTGGATCGGCCCCGGCCTGTTCGGCCGGGCGGATAGCGCTGGATTCAACGCCGTGACCGGTTCTTTTGCGCTTGAAGATGGAAAACATTCAAAAATCAGATAGCTGCTTCAAGGTGAGTCGGGAGGGTTGGGACCATAGTGTACCCGCTCCATGCCGTGGTCTCAGCCTGCAACCATCAAGCTGAAGGCTGAGCCGAATATCGACGGTCTGACGCGTTTATCAGTGGGCTTTCCTCAGAATGGAACGAGGGTAATGCAATGATGACGCTCCTGCTGCGAGGAAACTCGCTTGCCGCCGGGACCTTGCTGTTCCTGTTTTTCCTTGCCACATCGACCGCCAATGCTGCTCGGGTTGGTGATGAGTTTCGCACGGTGCGCGGCGATGACCAGCCGGGGAGCGGGTGGAGCGCGCTGATCACCACTTCCAGCGGCCGCCTGCTCGCCGTGGGCGGCGGTGGCGGGTTGATGGTCAGCGACAACAGCGGCGTGGACTGGGACTTTCGCAAGCTCACCATCGATGGCGAAATTGACAGCATTCGCCTCAGCGACGTGGTCGAGTTTGGCCCCAACAGCGGCATGGGCCAGACCCGGCTGGCGGCCATCGGCGTGTGGTTGGAGTCGGGCATCAGCAGTTCCTGGCCATTCGCCGGGCGGACCTACATTTTTCTCAGTAGCGATGATGGCGACACTTGGAGCCGCCACCCGTTTCCCGAGGTCCGCACCACCCACGACGTCTTCGGGCCGTTTGACGGCGTCACTCTGAGACGACTGTTCACAACCAGCGATGGGCGCCTGCTGGCCTACGGCACCACCATGGTCTCCAACCTGTTCGTGACCTGGTCAGTGGGTGGGCTGATCTACCGCAGCAACGACGGGATAAGCTGGACGCGCAGCAGCTTTGAAAACGGTCCGATCGAGCAGATTTCCGACTCATCGGACACCGGGCGTATGGTGGCTGCCGGCTACAGCACCATGACCGACAGCGCCGACGGCGCTGGCTGGAACGGCTACCTGATGCGCGCTGCCAATGTCACCGCCCCGAGCGGCCCGCTGTCTTTTGCAGAACGCGACCGGCTGTCAGTGGAAGATGTGGTGATCCACGAGGGCCACTATGTAGCCAGCGCCGCCATCTATGTGCCCTATGACGCCAACACCTCAACCAATATACCCAACGCGCTCTACAACCTGGACAGCGCCACGCCCTTTGATGGAGCACGGGCCTGGACCGCGCGCGAGAAGGCAGGCCGCTATGGCAAGCTGGTTTCGGACGGCGGTACGCTGGCGAGCATTGGCCTTGGCGGAGTCTACACCAGCAGCAATAATGGTCAGAGCTGGTCGCGGCCGGTGAGCGATCCGGTGGCCACGGGCCGCGCTTTTACCCGCAAGCCCGGGGGCGACTGGTTCGGCATCGGGCGAAGCAGCGCCAGCAACCCCGGTCTGGCGGTCTGGAAGGGCAGCGGGCTGAGCTCCTGGACCAAGGTTTTTGATCGCCCCAAGTATCCCTCTATGGCCCGTCCACTGGGCGCATCCGGTCAGCGTCTGTTTGCCTGCGGTACGGCCTCCGGCGGAAGTGGTTCGATCAACTCGATCTATGCCAGCTTCGACAATGGTGAAACCTGGAGCCGGCGTGCCACCGGTCTGCCCGGCTGCGTCGGCAAGCTGGTGCGCCACAGCGAGCGTTTGCTAGTTCCGGACTTTGCCGGCGGCGTGAATTTCAGCGACGACGATGGCGAGACCTGGCAAAACTTTCGCGTCCTGCCACCTGACCGCAGTGGTGCATCATCACTGACACGGACGCCGAACGGTCGGCTGATTCTGGCGGGGCCGGGATCGGTCATTTCTTATGTCTATGTCAGCGATAACGGTGGTGACACCTGGAGCGAACGCCCGTGGCCACTTTCGTTCAACGAACAGGTAAAGGACATGCGCGCCGTGGGCAATCGCCGGATCATCGCCCTGACGCAATCATTTGCCTCGTTCGATCCACGGCTGATGATCAGCGATGACAACGGCGACACCTGGCGTCTGGACGAGTCGCTGCAGACGGTCGCCGGATTGCCGCAGGCAGGCGGCAGCCTGATTGAGCTGCAGCAGATTGTGCTGAGCCCGACCGGGCGCATCATCATCCGCGGTGACGATGCCATCGTCACCAGCGACGACAACGGCAACACCTGGCAGTATCGCTTCGGCACCTTCCATACCAATGGTCTGCGCGCCGGCCCTTGGTGGGGCAAGCTCCATGAGCTGATATACATGAATCGCCGCTGGATGATGCCGATGGTTCTGCGCAATCTGGGCGACGAAGTGATTGACCACAAATACAACTGGATGCTGGTCAGTGACGATGACGGCAGCACCTGGTTTCGCCGAGAAATCCCAAGCCGCTTTGAGCGCGCCCGTTGGGCGATGAAGGGCGAAGGACGTGTGGTCGTGATGGGCACGGAGGGCGCCATCTGGGTATCCGATGGTGAGGAGGAATATGAGCCGGATTCCGCGCGTGTGCTGGTGCGGGCCGGGGATTCAGCAGAAATCAGCGTGCCGCGCCCACCGATTCCCGGTGCTCTGGACCTGGCCTATGCCACTGTACCCGACGCCCAGGCCAGCGGCAGCGAAGCGGCCATCATCGGCACCCATTACGATGAGGTGTCGGGAGTGCTGTCATGGGCAGCAGGCGACAACTCGCCGCGCACGGTCGAGGTGCCGACTTACAACACCCTGACGAGCACGGATTCCCCGATGCGTCGTTTTCTGCTGCGCTTGAGTCCACACGGCGTGGATATGGATTCCGTGGTGGAAGTTCCGGTCAGCATCATGAATACCGGCCGTGCGCTGGGTTCGATATCAGTTCAGCTTATGGAAATGGATTCGCTGGTCATGACGGTCGGTGGCGAAGCAAAGACATTCAGGGTAGCGCTGGCCAGCCAACCGACGCTGGACGTGACGTTGAATCTGGACCTTGTGGAGCCGGCCATGGCCAGTATTTCGTCCAGCACCCTGGTCTTTACCAACGCCAACTGGCATATCCCGCAGAGTATCACCGTCACGCCGGTTGACAGCAGCGCGCCGACCCAGCCGAACTACGGCTCATCCTATGAAATCCGCTTCACGCCGGATTCCGAAGACCCCGCATACGGTCAGCATCTGCCGGAATTCATTGCGCTGTATCGCTATCCCGCGGATGTGATTTTCCAGGATCGTCTGGACGACTACAGCGAGTACTGATTGCTCAGGCCTGGAGGTGTAAAATTCTCCGGGGTGTTTCCGGACCACACGATGACGGGAAAAATTCGAATCATTGCCGGACAGTGGCGCGGGCGCAGGCTGGCGGTGGTCGTCGCCGTCGGACACGACCAGGGCGACGTCGTGCTCCCGGAGCTCGAAGGACACGGCCTGAGCCTCGGGAGCGACTACTTCGTTGCCTACAGCCCGGAGCGCGAGGATCCTGGTAACGCCCGATGGCACACCCAGCAGATCCCCAAGGTGGTCGGCGGCTGTGACCCCGTTTCTGGTGCGTTAGCCGTCGCGCTCTATTCGCAGATCGTGGCCGAGGTCGTGCCGGTGAGCAGTGCCGAAGTTGCTGAGGCGTCGAAGATCCTGGAGAACACCTATCGAGCGGTCAACATCGCTTTGGTAAACGACCTAAAGGTCCTATGCCACCGGATGGGTATCGACGTATGGGAGGTGATTGAGGCTGCGAAAACAAAGCCATTCGGGTTTCAAGCATTCTACCCGGGCCCTGGACTAGGCGGCCATTGCATCCCGATCGATCCGTTTTATCTGTCCTGGGTGGCAAGAAAGTATGGTCTCTCCACGCGCTTCATCGAGTTGGCTGGGGAAGTAAACACAGAAATGCCGGGCTATGTCGTTCAGCGCATTGCCGGGGCTCTCAATGACCGCAGCAAGCCAATCAAGGGTAGCCGCATCAGCGTACTGGGAGTAGCGTACAAGCCAGACGTAGACGACGCTCGCGAAAGCCCTTCCTTCCGCATCATGGAGTTGCTGCAACGCAGCGGTGCTCACCTTTCCTACAACGACCCTTACGTTCCCCTGCTTCCTCGCTCCCGTAGCCACCAACTGCCGGAGATGCGCAGCCAACCCCTCTCGGCAGAATACCTTGCCTCACAAGATTGCGTGGTGGTGGCAACGCATCACAGTAGCTACGACGCCGAAATGATCGTGCGTCACTCGCCACTGGTCGTAGACACCCGCAACCTCACCCGTGCATTCCCCGCACCGCACGTGGTCAAAGCTTGAC
>CALEIM010000100.1 GCA_937876395.1 uncultured Wenzhouxiangella sp.
TCATTTGACGGTATTGTCCGGCAGTGTCGGGGCCGCCAACATCCAGAACGTGCTGATTGCCGACGACGTAGGCCCGACCACCCGGGTTGACGGGTTTACCGTCAGCGGCGGCCGGGCGGTGTCCCTCGCCGGCGGCATTCCCGCGCTCGGCGGCGGCATCCACATGCTCAATGCTGAGCCGATCATGTCGAACATGATTTTTACCGACAACCATGCGCGTGCAGGCGGCGGTGCCTACATGAACGCCAGTACGCCGCTGTTCATCAACGTGCTGTTCTTTGACAACCATGCGGAAGATCATGGCGGTGGCGGCGTATTCAATCTGGCCAACAGCCACAGTCGCTTCATCAACTGCATTTTTTACGCAAATTTTGCCAATGGCGCGGCCCTCCCAACAGCGGAAGGTGGCGGAATGTACAACGGCGGCGGCAGCAGTCCGGAGATCATCAATTCAATCTTCTGGGCCAACGAATCCGATCAGGGTGAGAGCCAGATTTTTGGCCCCGACGACGGCGGCTGGAACGGCTTTACCAACGAAGCCCGCATCGCCCATTCGATCATCGATGGCGGCATGCCTGAACACACCATCGACAACGGCAACAATCTGTTCGATGACCCGCTGTTCGTCGATGCCAGTGGTGCCAACTTCAAGCTTGAACGCGAATCACCGGCGGTCAACGCCGGCGATCCGGCCACCGATCTGGCGCTGTTTTTCGGTGGGCCGGACGATCCGCTTGACCTGGCCGTTCAGCCGCGCGTGTTTCCGGGCATCATCGAGACCATCGACATCGGCCCCTTCGAGCTCCAGGACGACCCGCCCCTGCCCGTGCTGAGCTTTGTTCCCTCCGAGCTGGACTTCGGCGAAATCGAGCTTGCTACCGGCACAGCCACCCTGCAGGCCGAACTGCACAACGATGGCGACGCCGATGCCACGGCACTCGATTTCACCCTCAGCGGCGCTCCAGACTTCTCGTTCAGCGGCGGAAACTGTGGCAGCGAATTGAATGCGGGCCAAAGCTGCCAGGTCGAGATCAGCTTCCTGCCCGCGGCGACCGGAGTTTCAAGCGGCGAGCTCACACTCAGCGGGGCAGAGTTCACCGCCCAGGCTAAGCTGAACTTCATTGGTATCGGCACACAGGCCGAACTCGAGCTGACACCGGCTGCGCTGGATTTCGGTGAAACTGTCGTCACCGCCACCAGCCCGACGGCCAGCGTGACTCTGAGCAGCACCGGCAGCGCGCCGCTGCGCATTGACTCGATCAGCGCCACCGCCGCGCCCTTTGCAAGCTCGAATGGCAACTGCGGACCGACGCCCATCGAACTCGATCCCGGCCAAAGCTGCGAGCTTGGTTTCACCTTCAGCCCGACGGCCATCGGAGAGATTAGCACGGCGCTGACCATCGAATCGAATGCCGTCAGCAGTCCGGACAGTTTGCAGCTTTCCGGTCAAGGCGTAGCCGCCCTGATTGACGTGAACCCGGCCAGCTTTGCGCTGACTCTCCCACGCGGCCAGAATGCCGTTCGCGACTTGAATATTGAAAACCTCGGCACGCTCGACCTGCACTGGACCATCACGGTGGAATCAAGCTGCGGAGCCGGCCCGGACATCGCCTGGCTGACGATTGACCCGGCCAGCGGCAGCAGCACCCCGCAGCAGTCCAGCTCCATCGGAATCGGCATTGCCAGCGCCGGCTTGGCAGCCGGCGGCCATCACGCCGCGCTGTGCATTGCCAGCAATTCGCTCAACCAGGCGCTGGTCGAAATTCCGCTTGAGCTGCAGGTAACCGAGGCTGAACTGGCCTTTGACCCGGCAACGCTGGACTTCGGTGAAGTCGAGACCGATTCCACCAGCGCCGCCATGGTGCTCACCCTGCACAACCTGGGCGAAGCCGATGCCGACGAGCTCAGCTTCACCGTACCGGAAAGCTTCAGCGCTGATACCAGTGCCTGCCTGCCAGGCCTGGCCGCCGGTACAAGCTGCGCCATCAGCATCCGCTTTGCGCCGACTCAAACGGGCGCCGTACACGCCACCCTGAGCGCTTCGAGCGCACATGCCGAGAGCACCGCGGCCGAACTGACCGGCACCGGCATCCAACCCAAACCAATCGAAGACCTGATTTTTACCGACCGCTTTGAACAGGCCAGTCCTGACTGAGGTATTCGTCCTCCCGCACCTGGTAGCCCGCCTTCAACGGGCCCTCCGCAGCCAGGTGCGGGCGGGGCGAACTCAGACAAAGCGCTGGCGCAGCTTGTCGTCAAAGCCGACCGAAAGCATCTTGCCATGCTCAATCAACGGCCGTCGAATCAAAGTGGGATGCTCAAGGATCAGGGCCACAGCCTGATCCGGATCCATCGCCGCCGCGCGCTGAGCCTGATCCAGCCCGCGCCAGGTCGTGGAACGGCGGTTGATCAGATCCTCGCAAGCCATCTGATCCAGCCAGCCGCGCACGGTCCTTTCATCCAGACCATCAGCACGCAGGTCATGCCACTGAAACGCAATACCGTGCTCCTCAAACCAGCGCAACGCCTTGCGGCAGGTATCGCAGTTCTTGATGCCGTATATTTTCATATTCAGTCAACGTGTTCAGCCAGTGGGAGACTCTATCAGACCGGTGCTGACAACCAGGCTACAACGAGCTGAGCTTCCGCTATTGATGGTGGCCCAAACTGAATCCCGTTGCACACAGCCGCTTCAATTATTTGACGCTGACGAAAGCTGTTCGAGCTTCTGAACGAACTTGGAAGGACGGTCACCGGTCATGATCAGGTGTTCAAGTGAGCGGGTCATGGCCACGTACATCAGACGGGCTTCTTCAGATTGTTCGTATTTTCGCAACGGCAAGGATCCAAGCCCCGGCACGGCAACGATTGGAAACTCCAGGCCTTTGCTGGAGTGCATGGTCAGAATTCGGACCCCGCTCTCTTGTACCGAGCCCGAGCGGTCTTGCATCTGACTTGGTATCCCCAAGCGCTTGAGCTCTTTCTTCACCCTGTCAGCCACCCATCGGGTCCGGCAAATGACAGCCATCGCACTCCATTGATATCCATCTTTGCTTCGATAGTCGCGAAAACGCGAAGCAATGTATTCAGCTTCACGAGTCAGGTTCGGCAATTGCACGATCAGGGGTGCCGGACCATGCCGGCCCGCGCTGGTCGGCGCAACCAACGGTATGCCATCCTCCTCGGCCTCCTTCGGGTCGAGAATCTCCTTGGCAAACTCAGTGGCCAGATGGAGAATTTCTTGCGTGTTGCGATAGTTCACCCGCAAAATGGTAGTTCGGCCACGCGCCTGAATGCCGACGCTGGAGAAGGTGAATCGGGCCCGGTTGCTACCGTAGATCGATTGCGCATCGTCATACAACACCAGCACCGACTCAGTTTCAGGGTCAACCATCTGAACTGCCAAGCGCAGCCACTGCGGTTCAAAGTCATGACCCTCATCGATCATGATTGCACCGTATTGACCGGATGGAATCTGTTTGGCATCGGTTGCGCGGATCATTGCTTCCACCAGACGCTCAGAGTAGTCGTCGCCTGATTGCGGCAATGGCACGTTGTAGGTTATGCATTGATCACGACACCATTTGTGAAAGTTTTGAACGTGCACCTGTCCAGCAAGTCCGCGTTCGTCCATCATGCCCTGCAAACGGCCTGCCAGCGTCTTGTTGTAACACAGCACCAGAATCGGCTTGCGCAGCACTCTGGCAAGATGCAGGCAACGATAAACCAGAATCAGCGTCTTTCCCGCTCCGGCCGCACCGTGAATGATTCGATGGCCGTTGCCGAGACTGCGGGCAAGCTGCTCCTGCTTCAGATCCATTACTCGAATCAGGTCCGGAATCACCTCACTGACAGACTGAGTTTGTTGCTCAGTCCCGGATGGGTCCGAGAAAAGACTGCCCTGACGAATTCGCACCTCGGGAAACATATGCCAGCGGATGCGATCGATCTGCGGCAGGCTGAGCGGTCGCTCGGGCACGTGGCGGAACATTGCCCAGAATCGGGCCTGAAATTTTTCCGGATCAACCGATGCAGTCATCTCATCCTGACAGATAATCCGGCCCGGTGGAAAGACCTGATCAAGATCAGTTTGCTGTTCAAACTGGCGTCGCGTGATATTGGCAAACACCACGCCATACCCCCATGGAACCATCAGGCGACCCGCATAACGGTGCCCCACCGGAAAAGTCAGCTGCAGATCTCCCTCAAGCTGCTGAACAACCGCGTGCGCATAGCGCCGGGCTTGTTCCATCGGGCTGGTGACTTCCTTCAAGCCATAGTCGGTGACGATGGTGGCGGCCTGACGGGTGATGCGGCGAATGGTATCGAGACGCCAGTCCTTGACCTCAAGAATCAGCAGACCACGGTGTGGATGGAGAATTATGAAGTCCGGGTGCAGACCACGTTCGCCTACCGGCACGTCATACCAGCACAGGTAATCATCTTCCAGGTGACTTTCCACCCGCTCGGCAAACCGTCGCTCGCCTGCGGTCATCTGGGCCACGACACTGCCTATGGCCGGAATCAATGTGGTCATTCACTCCCCCGAAATCTCCATCATTGCCAATGATGATAGCCCATCATGGCAGCTGAAGCTCACAAAGGGGCTCTGAGTGCTGCCTGTTTCCCAGCTTGCACCCACGGACGTGGTCAGCACGCGGGCGGCCAGCACATTGGCGAGCTGCGGCGCCGCTACCCGCCATAATAGCCGAGCGGGGCGCGTCAATCCGAACTGCAGCGCGCCGAACAAGCTGGGGTAAGATGCGCTGCAGCACTAGAGCGTGCCTGCTTCAAGAGGAAAACGATTCATGGAGTGGTTGATTGTCCTGATCATTGCGGCCGCGGTGGCCGGCCTGATTCTGATCTACAACCGGCTGGTGAAAAAGCGCAACCGGGTGGCCACGGCCTGGAGCGATATCGACGTCCAACTGAGCCGGCGCCACGATCTGGTGCCCAGGCTGGTCGAGGTGGTACGCGCCTACGCCGGCCACGAACGTCAGACGCTCGAACAGGTGACCCGCCTGCGCAGCGAAGCGCTGGCCACCGACAGCCCGGCACAGCTTGGCCGGATCGAAGGCGAGCTCGAAGCGCTGCTCGGGCGCTTGATAATCCTCAAGGAGGACTACCCGGTTCTCAAGGCCAGTGACAACTTCGCCGGTTTAAGCGAACAGCTGGTCGAAGTTGAAGATCATCTGCAGTATGCCCGGCGTTTCTACAACGGCGCGGTACGTGACCTCAATACGCAGGTCCAGCAGTTTCCCGATGTACTGGTGGCCAAACTGTTCGGCTTTGGGCCCGCCGAGTTCTACCACGCTGAAGACCCGCAGCGCTCGGCCGTCAAAGTTGAGCTGGGCTCATGATCCGGCTGATCGCGCTGCTCGCATGGCTGGCCGTGTGCACCCCGGCGCTGGCCAGCGGTGAACGAATTCTCGACTACCACAGCGACATCCGGATTCAGGCCGATGCCAGCATCGAGGTCACCGAACACATCCGGGTGCGCTCACAGCAGCGCAGTATCCGCCGCGGTATCTATCGTGATTTTCCGACCCGTTACCGCGATCGCCTCGGCAACCGCGTGGTGGTCGAATTCGAGGTGCTCGAAGTGCTGCGCGACGGCCAGCCCGAACCCTGGTTCACCGAACGCCGATCCAACGGTGTTCGTCTCAATACCGGCGACGACAATTTCCTGCCCGGCCCGGGCGAATACACCTTCAGCATTCGCTACCGAACCGAGCGCCAGCTTGGCTTTTTCGACGCCCACGATGAGCTGTACTGGAACGTCACCGGCTTAGGCTGGGCTTTCCCGATCGACCGGGCGAGTGCCGCAATCCATTTGCCTGCGGCGGTTGCGGCGGCCGAGATTCAGCTCGACAGCTATACCGGCCCGGCCGGCGCCACCACCAGCCATGCGCACAGCCAGGTTACCGCACCAGGTCAGGTCCGCTTTGAAACCACGCAAGTGCTCAACTCCGGCGAAGGGCTGACCATCGCGGTCGGCTTTCCCAAAGGCCTGGTCAGCGAACCTTCGACCACGCGCCGCCTCGGCTGGCTGCTGTACGACAACCGTGGTCTGCTGCTCATGCTGGCCGGGCTGATCCTGGCGCTGTTGTACTACATCCAGGCCTGGCACCGGCACGGCCGCGACCCGGCCCCGGGCGTCATCATCGCCCGCTACCAGCCGCCGGACGGCTACGGCCCCAGCGGAGTGCGTTTTCTGATGCGCCGAAGCTACGACCAGCGCTGTTTTTCAGCCGACCTGGTCGACCTGGCCGTGCACGGTCTGCTGCGCATTGATCGGACAAAAAACGGGCGCAAGGATGACTGGACGCTGATCCGGACCGCCGCTGCAGCAAGCGACGCGATTACGCCGGCGCAAGACGTGTTGTTCAGCAAATTGTTCGCAAAAGGCGGCGAACTGCCGCTGAAATCCAGCGAATCGGCCCGGGTGGTGGCCGCCATGACGGCCCATAACAGGGCCCTGACCAAGCGCTACCACGGCCATTACCTGCAAACCAACCACGGCATCCTGGCCATCGGCTGGCTGGGCTCGGCCCTGATCGCTGCGCTGGCCTTCATGATCGGCGGCGGCGATGCCCTGATCGGCACAATCTCGCTCGGCGCCGTGCTGCTGATCGTCAACGTGATCTTTATCTTTCTGCTACCTCGACCCACCGCGGCCGGGCGCCAACTGCTCGATCAGATCGAAGGCCTGAAGCTGTACCTGAGCGTGGCCGAGCGCGATGAGCTCAAACGCCTGGAACACGCCGGCGAAGACGAGCCCGAGCTGAACCCGCAGCGCTACGAAGCCCTGCTGCCCTATGCCCTGGCGCTGGAAGTCGAACAGGCCTGGACAGACAAGTTCACCCAGGCCGTGGGCGAATCGCTGGCCGAGCAGACCAGCAACAATCTTGGCTGGTACACGGGTTCAGGTGCCGCTCTCGGCGGTTTGGGCGCGATGAGCCAGTCACTGGGCAAAAGCCTGTCGACCAGCATCTCGTCTTCAGCCAACCCGCCCGGCAGCGGCTCCGGCGGCGGCGGTGGCGGCTTTTCCGGCGGCGGTGGTGGTGGTGGCGGCGGCGGAGGCCGCTAAGCGTAACTTGCCCGGCTTCGCCTGAAGAGCACGGCTTGTCCGAATGGCGACCGGCCTGTATCAGCGTGGCAGCGCCCTGCCTTCTTCAGATTCACGAAGTCGGGAAAATGGAGCGGGCGAAGGGAATCGAACCCTCGTCACGAGCTTGGGAAGCTCGGGTAATGCCATTATACGACGCCCGCTTATGGCCTCATAAGCTCAGCATATTTGGCCAAGCTTACCAACACATTCGCAATGTATTTTAGCGTGCGGCGCGCAGCAGTTCGTTGACCGAGGTTTTCGAGCGCGTCTGCTCGTCAACCTGTTTGACGATGATGGCGGCATACAGGCTGTGGCTGCCGTCGGCGGCCGGCAGGCTACCGGCGACGACGACCGATCCGGCGGGTACCCGGCCGGTCGTGACCTCACCGGTCTGGCGGTTGTAAATGCGCGTTGACTGGCCGAGAAACACGCCCATACCGATCACCGCACCCTTTTCAACGACCACGCCCTCGACCACTTCCGAGCGCGCGCCGATGAAGCAGCCGTCTTCGATGATGGTCGGATTGGCCTGCAGCGGTTCGAGCACGCCGCCAATGCCGGCACCACCAGAAACATGCACACCCGATCCGATCTGGGCACAGGAGCCGACCGTCGCCCAGGTGTCAATCATGCTGCCGGCACCAACGAAAGCGCCGATATTGACGTAACTGGGCATGAGCACCACATCGTTGCCGATATGCGCCCCGCGACGTACGGTCGCAGTTGGCACAACCCGGGCGCCGCTGCTTTCCGGCGCGTCGTTCTGATCAGCAAAACGCAGCTCCACCTTGTCGAAATAGCGGCTGGCGCCGCCGACCATTTCACGATTCGGCGTGATGCGAAAATGCAGCAGGATGGCCTGCTTGAGCCAAGCGTTGACCCGCCAGCCGCCTTCGCCATCGGGCTCGGCCACGCGTAGCGTTCCACCCTCCAGCCCTTCCAGGCAGGCATCGATATGGCCACGCAAGGCTGCGTTGGCGCCGTCGTCGGAAGAATCGGCCGCGAGTGAGTCCCGCCGCCCCCAGGCCGCCTCAATAGATTGTTTCAGTGAGATAGTTTCGCTGCACATGATTCGCTAATCGCTTGAGTGAAGTGGAAAATCCTTGAATCGCCAAGGCGCAAAGCAGCCAGGGGGCGCAAAGATCAATATGTAGAAAGAGCCGAAACATCAGCACAAAGCCATGATTCTACGCTATTTTTTTGCTCATGCATCCCCCAGTCTTTCTTTCCATCCTTTGCGGCTTCGCTGCTTTGCGATTCAAAGGTTTTAATACAATTCCCCCGAACCTCGACCGATGATCAACCCGGATCGAGACGCTCTCGCAGCTCTGATTCGAGCGCGATGCAGGCCACCTCATCCAGCGGTTTGCCGTTGGCATCGCTAATCGTGAAGCGGTCTTCGACACGTTGACCGAAGGTGGCGACGCGGGCATCGTGCAAGCGCAGGCCGCGGCTGACTAAAGCTTCGGCAATTGCCGACAGCAGGCCCGGGCGGTCGGTGGCGGCAATTTCCAGATCGGTGGCCCCGTCGCGGCCTGTCAGGACAATCTCGGAGCGCCCCATGAACGGCTGCAGTCTGCGCGGCAGCGGGCGCGGCGGCAAGGGGCGTACCTCGCGGGCCTGCAACCGGTCGACCAGCGAGTGCTTGAGGCGCTCGGCATCCGATTCATTGAGCGGCTGGCTGTTGGCGTCCATGACCTGAAAAACGTCCCAGCTTGCTCCGGCGGAAGTGGTCAGCACGCGGGCAGCGAGCACATTGAGGCGCATGCGATCGAGCTCGCGGGCAACCAGCGCAAACAGGCCGGAAAAATCCTCGGCGTGGACAAACACCTCGCTGATGCCCTTGTCTGCCAGACGTCGGCTGACGACCAGCGGCAGCGCGGCAGCCGCCAGCACCTGGCGCGTCGTCCAGACCAGCTGCTCAACATCCAATCGCAGAAAAGCGCGTTCCGGAAGCTGCTTCCAGCAGGCTTCGACGGCGGCCGGGTCGCAGCCGGTCGCGTGCAGGGCCGCCAGCGCGCGCTGGCGGGTGCGCGCCAGGCTGGTCTGGCGGTCTACCGGATCATCCAGCCCGCGGCCGAGCGCGGCAGAGCTGGCCCGGTAGAGTTCGCCGAGCAGGCTGGATTTCCACGAGTTCCACAGCTTCGGACTGGTGGCGGCGATATCGGCCACGGTGAGCACAAACAGATAATCGAGCCGGCGTTGATTGCCCACTTTCACGGCAAAAGCATTGACGACTTCCGGGTCGGAGATGTCTTCGCGCTGGCTGGTACGCGACATCAGCAGGTGCTCACGCACCAACCATACGACCAGCTCGCGATCGCCCCCGGCCATCTCCAGACGATTGACGAAGGCGCGTGCATCCTGCGCGCCCAGCTCGGAATGATCACCGCCGCGGCCCTTGGCAATGTCGTGAAACAGCGCCGCCAGGTAGAGCAATTCGGGGCGCTCAATGCGCTTGAACACGTCGATGGCCTGGGCAAAGCGATCCGGGTGCCGGGCGTAGGCGAAGCGGCGCAGATTGCGAATCACGAACAAAGTGTGCTGATCGACCGTGTAGACGTGGAACAGATCGAACTGCATGCGCCCGGTAATCTGGGCAAACTCCGGCAACAGTGCCGCCAGAACGCCGTAGCGATTCATGCGCGCAAGCTGGCTGTAAACCAGCCTGTCCCGCCTGAGCAGGGCCAGGAACATCGCCAGGACCTGCGGATCACGCCGGTACTCGTCATCGACCAGGTACAGATGCTCGCGCACCAGGCGAATGGTGGCAGCGCGTACGCCGCGCACTTCTGGCTGATCGGCCAGAACCAGAAACATGCGCATGATCAGTTCCGGGTGCTGCACCAGGGCGTGCGGATCCTTGAGCTCCAGGTAACCGTGGCGGATGCGAAAGAATTCGTCAATCTCGGCTGACGGCAGGTGGCGACGACCGGCCAGCAGCTCCTCGTCAAAGCTCTGCAGCAGGCGCTCGTTGAGCCGCTCAAGCTGCATGACGTTGCGGTAATAGTCTTGCATGAAGCGCTCGACCGGCTCATTGGACTGCGCGCTGTTGCCGTAGCCAAAGCGCTCGGCCAGGCGGCGCTGATAGTCAAACAGCAGGCGTTCTTCGCCGCGCCCGGCAGCTTTGTGCAGCGCCCAGCGCAGGCGCCAGAGCTGGGCTCGGCCGGCGACCAGATCTTCGTGCTCGCGTTCGCTCAGGAAGCCGTGCTCGATCAGGCCGTGCAGGGTTGAGGTGGCGAAATGGCGGCGCGTGACCCAGGCAATCATCTGCAGATCACGCAGGCCGCCGGGGCCTTCCTTGAGGTTGGGTTCGAGGTTGTAGACCGTGTCTTCGAACTGTTCGTGGCGCTCGTCTTGCTCTTCGAGCTTGGCCGAGAAAAACTCGTCGGCCGGCCACAGCGCCGGGGCATCAGTGCGTTCGCGCATCCGCCGGTAGAGTTCACCTGGGCCGGCGATCAGGCGCGATTCCATCAGGTTGGTGGCCACGCTGACATCGGCGCGCGCCTCTTCAACGCACTGATCGACGCTTCTAACGCTCTGACCGGGATGCAGATTGGCATCCCAAAGCACCTGGATGAACTGTTCGAGACTGGCGACGTCGATCTCACGCTCGCCGGGCAGCAATATCAGCAGATCGACATCGGAGTGTGGATGCAGCTGGCCGCGACCGAATCCGCCGACCGCGCACAGCTCAAGCCCGGTATCAACCGGGGCGAGATTTTCCCAGGCGGTCAGAACGAGCTGTTCGACGACCCAGGCTCGGCCCTGAACCAGTTCGCGAATATCGACGCCGCGCTCGAACTGGCGCTGAAGCTCAGCATCGGCCTGGTCACGCGCGCGGTCCAGCTCATGGCTGAGTGCGGCCTGCTCGGCGTCCAGTGCGGCCAGCGCCGCCAGATCAAGGCAGTCGCGGGTCGCCGGTACGGCACCGAGCCGTTCGCTCACAGCGGATCGTCAGGCAGCCGGGTCAGGATGTCGAAGCCGTCGTCGGTCACCGCCAGGGTGTGTTCCCACTGGGCGGTCAGGCTGCGATCGCGGGTGATGACGGTCCAGCCATCGGGCAGCAGTCGGGTGTGGCGTTTTCCGAGATTGATCATCGGCTCGATGGTGAAGGTCATGCCCGGCTCCAGCACCACACCCTCGCCAGGCCGGCCGTAGTGGAGCACCTGTGGCGCTTCATGAAAGCCCCGGCCGATGCCGTGGCCGCAGTATTCGCGCACCACCGAGCAGCGCTCGCCCTCGGCGTATTCCTGGATGACGTGGCCGATATCGCCCAGGGTCACGCCGGGCTTGACCCGCTCGATGCCGCGAACCATGGCCTGATGGGCCACCTCGCAGATTCGCCGGGCCTTGATGGACGGCTCGCCAACATAAAACATCTTCGAGGTATCCCCGTGCCAGCCATCCTTGATGACGGTCACGTCGATATTGATGATGTCGCCGTCCTTGAGCTTTTTGTCGCCCGGAATGCCGTGGCAGACCACGTGGTTGACCGACGTGCAGATCGACTTCGGAAACCCCCGATAGTCCAGCGGCGCCGGAATGGCGTCGAGCTCCTCGACGATGTATTCGTGAGCCAGTCGATCCAGTTCGGCGGTGGTCACGCCGGGCTGAACGCGATCGCTGAGCAGGGCCAGCACGCTGGCCGCCTGCTGGCCAGCGACGCGCATCGCCTCGATCTCGGCGGCGGTTTTGATGTGAATCTGATGGTTCATTCAGGAAACTTCCGAAGCAAGCAAGCAGTCTACCGCGAAAGATGCTGATATGCGGTCTGGAGCCACGCTTTTCCAGCCGCCTTCGAAGGCCGGATTTCGCTGGATGCGCATTCCCGTCAACCGTAACCGCTAATCCGTAATTCGTCATTCCCCTGCGCCATAAGCCCTGAGCCGCCCCATGACTTCCGATCCATGCCTTCTGGCACGTGCCAAAAACCCCATCCTTTGGCAGTATGACAGCCGCTCGTTTTGCAACCCTGGCACCTGAACCGGATTACCCATCACCCATGAAGAAATTGCTTCGCTACCTGCTGCCGCCGGCCCTGATCGTGATTTCAATCATAATCGTGGTGATTCTGGCCATGAACCGCCCGGCACCACCCGAGCGTGAGCCGATGGAAACGGCCATGCTGGTCGACACCATTGGCGCCGAACCGGCAGGCGAGTATTTTCTGATTCAGGCTCAGGGCACGGTCCAGCCGCGCACCCAAACCACGGTGGTCAGCGAGGTCAGCGGCAAGATCACCCGGATGTCCGAACAGTTTGTTGCCGGCGGTTTTTTCCGCGCCGGTGAGGTGTTGATTGAAATCGACCCGAGCGACTATCAAACCGCGCTGCGCCAGGCCGAAGCCGAACTGGCCGCCGCCCGGGCCCGGCTGGCCGATGAGCAGTCGCGCTCGGACCAGGCGCAGCGCGACTGGCAACAGCTCTATGGCGATCAGCGCCAGGCCTCCGATCTGGTACTGCGCATTCCGCAGCTCAACCAGGCCAAAGCCGGCGTTCAAGCGGCGGAAGCGGTTGAGGCCCGGGCCCGGCGCGATCTTGAACGCACCCGCATCACCCTGCCCTACGATGGCATGGTCCGCTCCCGCTCGGCCGACCTGGGCCAATATGTCGGCGTCGGCACCAGCCTGGGCGTGACCTTTGCCGTCGACGTGGCCGAAGTGCGCCTGTCGCTGCCGGACCGCGATCTCGCTTTTGTTGATCTGCCGCGCCCCGGAAAGGCCGACGATGTCCATCCCGAGGTGCGCTTTTTTGCCGATGTTGGCGGTGAGCGTGGTAGCTGGATTGGCAAAATCGTGCGCACGGAAGGCGTGATTGAGGAATCCAGCCGGCTGAGCTATGCCGTGGCGCGCATTCAGGATCCATATGGCTTGCTCGGTGAGACCCGTCAAGTACCTTTACCGATGGGCACCTGGGTTCAGTCTGAAATCCAGGGCCGTTCGGCAGACGGCCTGATTGAACTGCCGCGCGAGGCCCTTCGAGACGGTGATCGACTGTTCATCGTCGGTGCCGATAACCGCCTGGAAATTCGAACCGTGGACGTCATTCGCGCCACCGCACAGCGCGTCTATCTGGACCAGTCAGCAGCATCCGGCGAGCGCATTATCACGACCGCGATCGCGGCACCGATCCCGGGCATTCAGCTCAATGTGCGTGAATCGACACCGACTGAACCGGCGCTGCGCATCCTGCCGGCCGACGAGCCGGAACTGGCAGCAGAACAAATCGAGGCCGTACAGTGAATCCGCAAAACAACTGGTACACCGGGATCATTTCCTGGTTTGCGAATAACTCGGTCGCGGCCAATCTGTTGATGATGTGCCTGATCATCGGCGGCCTGGTCACGGCGATTACCATCACCAAGGAGATTCAGCCAAAGGTCGAGACCAACTACGTGACCGTCACCGTCCCGTACCGGGGTGGCACGCCGCACGACGTCGAACAGGGCGTACTGATCAAGATCGAGGAAAACATCCAGGATATCGACGGGATCATCGAAATCATCTCGACCGGCCGCGAAGGCTCTGGCAGTGTAATGGTCGAGGTGCACCAGGATTACGACGTGCTCGAAGTGCTCGACGAGATCAAGACCCGAGTCGATTCCATCTCCACCTTCCCGGCCGAAACCGAGCGGCCGATTTACCAACGCAACACCTGGACCCAGGAGGTCATCTGGGTATCGGTATTTGGCGATGTCGATGAGCGCACCCTCAAGGAAGCGGCCCGCACCATGCGCGACGAGATTATCGCCCTGCCCTCGGTCAGCCGGGCTGAGCTGATCGGTGCGCGCCCTTACGAAATCGGCATCGAGGTGCGCGAAGAAACCCTGCGCGCCTATAACCTGACTTTAGCCGAAGTGGCCCAGGCCATTCGGCGCTCCTCGCTTGACCTGCCCGGCGGCCGCATCGAAACCGCTGGCGGCGACGTGCTGGTGCGCACCGTCGGCCAGGCCTACGTCGGGCGTGATTTCGAAGACATCGTCATTCGCAGCAATGCCGACGGCTCACGCGTTCTGGTGCGCGACATTGCCACGATTCGCGACGGTTTCGTTGAGCAGGAGCGCTATGCCCGGCACAACGGCCAATCGGCGATTGCCATCCGCGTCCTGAGCGTGGGGGAGCAGAGCGCGCTTGCCGTCTCGAAGGAAGTGCGCGACTACATTGCCGAAACACAGCAGCGCCTGCCGGCCGGCATCAGCATCGACTGGTGGGCCGATATCTCCTACTACCTGCAGGGACGCATGGAGATGATGGCCAAGAACCTGTTGTTCGGTGCCATCCTGGTGTTTTTGATCCTGGCCCTGTTTTTGCGCCTGAAGCTGGCGTTCTGGGTGATGGTCGGTCTGATCATCGCTTTCCTTGGCTCGATGTGGATGCTGCCGCTCGTTGGGGTGACGATCAATCTGATCAGTTTGTTCGGCTTTCTGATCGTGCTTGGCATTGTGGTCGATGACGCCATCATTATTGGCGAGTCGGTCTACAGCGAAATCCGCGAGCACGGACATTCGGTCGACAACGTGGTCAACGGAGTGTGGAAAGTGGCGGTTCCGGCGACCTTCGGTGTACTTACCACCATGGCGGCGTTTTTGCCGATATTGATGATCTCGGGCGTGGCCGGGCAGTTTTTTGCTGCCATCGGCTGGGTGGTCGTGCTGTGCCTGTTCCTTTCCATCGTTGAATCCAAGCTGATCCTGCCGGCCCACCTGGCACATATGCGCGTTGAGCAGCACAACGACACATCAAACCGGCCTTTCGCCCGGTTTCAGCGGCAATTTTCCGACGGGCTGTTTCGCTTTGTTGACAAGTTTTACCTGCCCTCATTGGCCGCCATGCTGCGGCGGCGCTACCTTTCCCTGGCGGTTTATGTCGCCATTTTGATCCTGTCGATGGGCCTGCTCCTCAGTGGCGCAATGCGGGTCGTGTTTTTCCCCGATTTTGCCGGGGACTTCATGCAGGTCGACCTGGAAATGAATGAGGGCACGCCGGCCTATATCACCCACGCCAACATCGATTATCTGGCCGATCAGCTGGCTGCCACCGACCAAAAGCTCCAGGAAAAATACCAGCTTGATGAACCCATCGTACGCACCGTATTTGCCTGGTCGGGCTTAGATACCAGCGGCGGCATGCTGGTCGAACTGATTCGCGATCTGGACAGCTCGGTGAACATCACGGAACTGGAGCGCGAATGGCGCGAAGCGGTAGGCGAACTGCCCGGCGCGCGCGGCCTGCGCATTGGCGGTGCCGGTGGCGGCCCGGGCGGCGACGGGCCGGATATTTCCTTCCAATTGGTTGGCAACGACCTGACCCAGCTGCAAACCGCCGCGGCTGCACTGGAAAGCCGGATCCGCGGCTATGAAGGCACCTACGACGTGCGCAATTCCTTTGAAGGTGGAATCCGGGAACTGCAGCTCGAAATCCTTCCCGAAGCCGAAGTTCTGGGCTTGAGCCAGCAGGATCTGGCCCGCCAGGTCCGGCAGGCCTTTTTTGGCGATGAAGTGCAGCGCATTCAGCGCGGCCAGGACGATGTGCGCGTGATGGTTCGCTATCCGCGCGAACAGCGCACTTCCGAGGGCTATCTGGAGACGATGCGTATTCGCGCCGCGGACGGCTCGGAGGTGCCATTTGGCGCCGTGGCCGAGGTCACGGCAGGCACCAGTCCTTCGATGATTCGACGCTATGATCGTCAGCGCTCGATCAGCCTGACCGCACGCGTCGACAAGGATGTGGCCGAGCCGGGCCGCATCACCAGCGAACTGACCGAACAGCATCTGCCCGACATTCTCGCCGGCCATCCCAGCGTGAGCTACCGCGTCTCGGGCTCCACGCGCAGCCAGCAGGAAGTCGCCCGCGACATGTTGATCGGCACCGGCTTCGCCCTGTTTCTGATCTATGCCCTGCTCGCCGTACCGCTGAGATCCTACGTCCAGCCACTGCTGATCATGTCGGTAATTCCATTCGGCATCATCGGCGCCATTTTCGGGCATCTGCTGCTGGGCATTCCGATCAGCATGCTCAGCCTGTTCGGCATTATTGCCCTGGCCGGCGTGGTGGTTACCGACAGCCTGATCCTGGTGGATTTTGTCAATCGTCACCGTCGCGCCGGTGAAGCCCGCATTGATGCTGCCATCAAGGCCACTCGGGCTCGTTTCCGGCCGATTATCCTGACCTCGCTGACCACGTTCCTGGGCCTGGCGCCGATCGTGTTCTTTGAATCCAATCTGCAGGCCCAGATGGTCATCCCGATGGCCGCCTCGCTCGCCTTCGGCATCGCCTTCGCGACGATCATTACCCTCGGCCTGGTACCGGTGCTGTACCTGATCGCCGACGACCTGGGCACACTGCGCAAGCGTCTGGCCAGCCGCGTCACCACCGGTCAGGTTTCAAGTGAATCGAGCTGAAGCGGCCCTTCCGGCGGGATGCTGTACCCAGAGCGGATAGAATCGACACTTGGTGATTCATTAGGAGCTTCCGCATGTACAACAGCCTGACATCCCGGGTGAACGTACTGGTGCTGGTCTGTGCCCTGGCCGCACTGGCTGGCTGCCAGTCGATCAAATACCGAACGCTTGAAGCCTTTGGTGTTGAAAAGCGCGACATTCTCTCCAACAACATCAAGTCCGCACGCGATGCCCAGGGCGAGGCCAAGGAAGAGTTTGCCTCGGCACTGGACCAATTTCGGGCCGCCGTGGAGTTCGACGGCGGCGAGCTTGATACCCTCTATAACCGGCTCAACACCTCGTATGAACGTAGCCGGTCCAAAGCCGAGCAGGTCAGTCAGCGCATCAATCAGGTTCGCCGGGTCGGCAATGATTTGTTCGATGAGTGGTCTGATGAGCTCGATGACTACGAGCGCGAGGACCTGCGCAAGCGCTCCAGCGAACTGCTGGATGACACGCGCCAACGCTACCAACGCATGATGACCGCCATGGAACGCGCCGAGGCGACCATGGACCCGGTACTCAACAGCTTTGAGGATCAGGTGCTGTTTCTCAAGCACAACCTCAACGCCCGCGCAATCTCGGCGCTGGGCGGTGAGCTCGATCGCATCGAAGACGATACCGAAACGCTGATCGCCGCAATGAACGAGGCCATCAGCGAAGCGGATGCCTTCATCCAGACGCTGGAGTAAACCCCGGCACTGGCCAGGATTCGCCTGACGCTTGCCTATGGCTTGCCTGACCCGCATCTGCAGTACGGTAGAAACACGGTTGATCAAGGTGAATCATGAAGCTCCCCGAACGAGAAAGGATAGCCAGCTTTGACGTTGATGCGCAGCGCACTTTTACACCCCTTTGCCCTGACGAACTGCCGGTGGCCGGGGGCGAAACTATCGCTGCAGAGCTGAACCGGCAAGCGGAGCTGGCGGCTTTCCGAATCGGCTCGAAGGATGCCCACAGCCCGGCCGCCGTCTGGGTGACGGACGATCCGGCCCGCATCGGCCAGCCGGGCGTTGCCGGCGACAATGCCGAGGAATACTGGCCGGTTCACGCCGTGCCCGGCACGGCTGGCTTCGAGCTGCTGCCCGGGCTGCCGCGCCCGGCCGAGTACGATTTTTTCGTCTGGAAAGGCGTGGAGCTGGACATGCACCCCTACGGCGCCTGCTATCACGATCTGGCCGAAAAGATGAGTACCGGCATCATCGAATGGCTCAAGGCGCGTTCCGTCAGCCATGTGCTGGTCGGCGGTCTGGCCACCGATTACTGCGTCAAGGCCACCGCCCGTCAGCTTGCCGAGGCGGGCTTTGAGGTCATCGTCAACCTGGCCGCCAGTCGCGGCATTGCAATCGAAACCACCGACCAGGCCCTGGACATGCTTGGCCGCCACGGCGTGACCATCATCGACTCCTGCGCAGAGCTCGAGCCGGCATGATCATCCAGTCGCTGCTCGACACTGACATCTACAAGTTTTCAATGATGCAGACGGTCTTGCACCAGTTCCCGGCGGCCGGGGTCGAGTATCGGTTCAAATGTCGCAGCGACAAGGTCGATCTGCGCCCGATCCGCGCCGATCTGGAGCGCGAAATCGAGCATCTGTGCACACTTCGGCTTGAGACCGACGAGCTGGAGTACCTCGCCAGCCTGCGCTACATGAAGCCGGATTTCATCGAGTTTCTGCGCCTGTTCCATCTGCAGTCGCGTTTTATCGAGATCGCTGAGGCCGACGGCCAGCTCAGCCTCACCATCCGCGGCCCCTGGCTGCACACGATCCTGTTCGAGGTGCCGCTGCTGGCGATCATCAGCGAAGCCTGGTCGGTGGGCGAGCATGGCCCGGTGGACGAGGCCGAGGGCATGCGCCGCCTGCAGGCCAAGGTCGACCGCCTGGACGCGGCCGTGGGCTACCAGGATTGCCGCATCACCGACTTCGGCACCCGCCGCCGCTACTCGCGCGAGTGGCAGGAACGGCTGGTGCCGCGCGTCGCCGCATTGCTGGGTCCGAAATTCGCCGGCACCAGCAATGTCGACATCGCACGCCGGCACGGGCTGGTGCCGCAGGGCACGATGGCGCATGAATGGCTGCAGGCGCACCAGGCGCTGGGGCCGCGCCTGCGCGATTCACAGAAAGCCGCGTTCGAGGCCTGGGCGCAGGAGTACCGCGGCGACCTCGGCATCGCGCTCACCGACGTGATCGGGCTCGAGGCCTTCCTGCGCGACTTCGACCTGTATTTCTGCAAGCTGTTCGATGGCATGCGGCATGATTCCGGCGACCCGCACGAGTGGGGCGAGCGCATGCTCGAACACCTGGAGACGATGCGCATCGACCCGCGCACGCGGACGCTGGTGTTCAGCGATGGCCTCGACATCGAACAGGTGATGGCGCTGTACGCGCGCTTCCGTGGGCGGTGCCGCACCTCGTTCGGCATCGGCACGAATCTCACCAACGACACCGGTCCGAAGGCGCTGCAGATCGTGCTGAAGATGGTGGAGTGCAACGGGCAGCCGGTGGCGAAGCTCAGCGATTCGCCGGGCAAGACCATGGTCGACGACGAGGGCTACCTGCGCTACCTGCGGCAGGTGTTCGAAGTGCCGCAGCCCCAGGCCAGCTGATCCGTCTGGCAACCCTCCTGTAGGAGCAGCCATGGCTGCGATGCGTGGGCGGGCGGGGCCTGGCGCGCTCAGCGCGGGGGGATTTCCGCGCGGTGCGGCTCGAACATGCTGTCGCCATCGGGGCTCACCACCACGACGCCCGGTTCGAGCGCGCTGATCGTGGCGTTGCCCACCAGTTTGGTGCCGAGCGGGAAATCGGCCACCGGTGCCCACGCGCCGTCGGCCTCGCGCAGCACGTAGCCGCCGCGCTCGTAGTAGTTGCCGCCGTCGCCGCCGCAGCCTTCCAGCGTGTAGAGCAGCAGCGCCTCCTCGCCGGGCTGGCCGTCGAGGTCGACCACGAACAGGCGCTCGCCCTCGGGATAGGTGCCGCATTCGCGTTCGCTGGCGGTTTCGTCGACCAGGCGGCGCGCCGCGTCGCGCAGCGCCGACGGGGCCGGGCGCGCATCGCTGCGCATGCGTGCGAGTGCCGCACCGCTGAAATCGAAATACTGGGTGTCCTCGGCGTCGCTGCCCGGGGTGGCGGCCACTTCGTCGGTCGCGGGTTCGGCCGCCGTCGTCGGCGAGCCGGTGCCGGCGATCAGGTCCGGGGTGGGAGGCGGCGGTGTCGCGGCCGCGGATCCGGCCGCCGTGCCTGCAGCCAGGGTGGAGGTCGGGCCGGATGCCACGGCGACGTCGGCAGTGTCAGCGGGAAGCGCCGGGGCTGGATTCCCGCCGCAGGCGGCAAGGGCGGTCATGAGTGCCAGCGCGAGGACGGTGTTGCCGGGCAGGCGGGTCATCGTTGTTCGATCCTTCGGCAGGCGGCGGCCCGTTGCCCGAAGGATAGCCAGCCGCCGTGATGCCTGCGCCAACCTGCCTGTCGAGCCACGTCCGACGTCCGCGGTTTCCGCTGCGCGGGGGCCGCCGCGTACCACCCGGCTCGCACGCGCAGCGCGGCCGCCAGGCAGTCCGCCCGGCCCGGTCCGGGGACGGCGTGGCCCCGACGGCCGTTGCCGTCAGCGGCGGTGCCGGTCCAGCGTATCGCGCAGTTCACGCGCGGCGGCCGCGGCAGCCCCGGCGTAGTCGTCGCCGGATGATGCATAGAGGATCGCGCGCGACGAACTCACCACCAGCCCCGTGCCATCGGCCGTGCGCGCATTGCGCACCACGGCTTCGGCATCGCCGCCCTGCGCGCCGACACCCGGCACCAGCAGCGGCATGTCGCCGACGATGGCGCGGACCTCGCGCAACTGTTCCGGCCAGGTCGCACCCACCACCAGCGCGACATTGCCATTGGCATTCCATTCCGAAGCGGCCTTCGCCGCCACGTGCTGGTACAGCGGCCTGCCATCCACCGGCAGGTCCTGCAGGTCGGCCGCACCCGGATTCGAAGTGCGGCACAGGACGATCACGCCGCGGTCGGCGCGCTCGAGATAGGGCGCAAGCGAGTCCCCGCCCAGGTACGGATTGGCCGTGACCGCATCGGCGCCATAGCGATCGAAAGCCTCGGCCGCATAGCGCTGCGCGGTCGATCCGATATCCCCGCGCTTGGCATCCAGGATCACCGGAATCCCCGGATGCGCCGCATGGATATGCGCGATCAAGCGCTCCAGCGCCGACTCCGCACCGAGCGCCGCGAAGTGCGCGATCTGCGGCTTGAACGCACACGCGAACTCCGCCGTCGCATCCACGATGTCCCGGCAGAACCCGAACACCGCATCGGCATCACCCGCGAACCGCGCCGGAAACCGCGCCGGCTCCGGATCCAGCCCCACGCACACCAGCGACCCCGAAACCTCCCACCTGTGCCTGAGCGCCTGCATGAACGTCATGGGAGATCCTCTTTTGCCACGGATTTACGCGGATGGGCGCGGATTTACACGGATGGAGCAAACGCTCTTTTTTGCCACGGATTTGCGCGGATTACGCGGATTTGTTCGGGGCCAGGGCGGGGCAGCGGGCTATCGGATGCGTCGCCACCGGGTGGCGCGGCTCTCCATCCTCGCCTCGCCCCGATCCGCGTAATCCGCGCCAATCCGTGGCAAAGCTCTTCCCTTCTTTCCGCTCTATCCGTGTAAATCCGCGTCCATCCGCGTAAATCCGTGGCAAACGCTTCTCGTTACTTCAGCGCCTTGAACCGCAAGCGCGTCGGGCGGGCTTCGTCGCCCATGCGGCGCTTCTTGTCTTCCTCGTACTCGCGGTAGTTGCCCTGGAAGAACTCCACGTGGCTGTCGCCCTCGAAGGCGAGGATGTGGGTGGCGATGCGGTCCAGGAACCAGCGGTCA
>CALEIM010000101.1 GCA_937876395.1 uncultured Wenzhouxiangella sp.
TCCAACGTGGCCCGCTACGACTGGCTTCCCAATACTTGCGCCTATCGCCGCCTGCACTCCGGAAAACCTCTGCCCAAGTGGCATCCGCTGCTGGTCGGCAGCCGCGATCGCATGCGCCAGAAGGGCATCAAGGTCAACCGCTACAGCCTGCCTGCAAGCGCGGTGCCGCGACGACACATGCGCCGGCACGTGATTGCGCGTGTGCCGCTTCGGGTCGAGTAATTGGCCGCTACGGGCGACCCCTACCCGGCCTGGTGCCGCTCCAGGGCCCACTGCACGTGCTCGCGTACCATGTCTGATGGATGCGACAAGCGGGCGCGCAGCGCCTCGATGACTTCGGGCGTGGTCGGTGCGTTGCCCAGGGCCACGGCCAGATTGCGCAGCCAGCCCGCGTGACGGGTGCGGCGAATGGCGTTGCCTTCGGTGCGCTCAAGAAAGGTTTGTTCGTCCCAGGCAAACAGCTCGATCAGATCGCCGGCGTCGAGATCCTTGCGTGGGCTGAAGTCGTCCTCGGTGGTAAATTGCGCGTAGCGATTCCAGGGGCACACGACCTGACAGTCGTCGCAGCCAAACACGCGATTGCCCATCAGCGGGCGCAGTTCTTCGGGTATCGAGCCTTTCAGCTCGATGGTCAGATAAGAAATGCAGCGGCGCGCATCAAGCTGATAAGGCGCGGTAATCGCCTGGGTCGGGCAGATGTCGATGCAACGCCGACAGCTTCCGCAGTGCGGGCTGACCGGCTCATCCGGCGGCAGCTCCAGATCGGTAAAAATCTCGCCGAGAAAAAACCACGACCCGGCGTGGCGATTGAGCAAGATCGTGTGTTTGCCGATCCAGCCCAACCCGGCTTTCTCGGCCAGGGGCTTTTCCAGTACCGGTGCTGAGTCGGTAAACACGCGATAGCCGAATGGGCCAATCTTACCGGCGATGCGCTCGGCCAGCTTCTTCAGCCGCTTGCGGATCAGCTTGTGATAATCGCGCCCCAGCGCATAGCGTGAAACCAGCGCTTTTTCGGGCTGATCGAGCAGCGCTTCCACTGGCTGTGCGGCCTCGCTCAGATAGTCCATGCGCGCCACGATCACTGAACGCGTTCCGGGGTGGAGCAGCGCCGGTCTGGAACGCTTGCGCCCGTGAGCGGCCATCCAGTCCATTTCGCCGTGCCGCCCATCATCCAGCCACGCGTTCAGGCGCTGCTCATAAGCGGCCAGATCAGTGTCGGTGATGCCCACGTCGCTGAAGCCCAGCTCGCGGCCCCAAAGCCGAATCTCATCGACCAGGCCGCCGGCATCCAGGGTGCTGTGCTTATAATCGCGCTCATGACTCATACGCGTCATTATCCCACTGAGCCGCTGTACCGTGCCGCGTCCGTGCGCGAGCTGGATCGCCGGGCCATTGAGCAGCACGGCATTGACGGCTATGCGCTGATGTGCCGAGCCGGCGAGCGCGCGTATGCAGCACTCATGGCCCGCTGGCCGGAAGCGCGCGCGCTGACCGTTTGCTGCGGTGGCGGCAACAACGGCGGCGACGGTTTCGTGATCGCCCGCCTGGCCCACAGCGCCGGGCTGAATGTCCAGTGCATTGCCATGCAGCCGGTTGACCAACTCACCGGCGCCGCCCGCCAGGCGGCCGAAGACTGGCTGGCGCTGGGCGGCGGGCTGGAAATGTCGAATGAGCGTCTGCGCGGCGATGTCATTGTCGATGCGCTGCTCGGCACCGGCCTGGACCGGCCAGTGCGCAACGACTACGCCCGCCTGATCGACCACATCAACGCCAGCGGACAGCCGGTGCTGGCAGTGGATATTCCATCAGGACTGAACGCTGATACCGGCATGCCGCTGGGACGCTGCGTGCATGCCGCGCTCACCGTAACTTTCATCGGCCGCAAGCGCGGTCTGTATACCGGCCAGGCCGGGCGCTACTGCGGCCAGCTTGTATTCGAGCGCCTCGACATCCCGGAAAATGTTTATCAGTCGGTACCGGCCGACGGCCAGCTTCTCGACCGCCGCCAGATGGAAAGCTGGCTGCCGCCCCGCCCGGCCGATACCCATAAAGGCGATCTTGGCCATTTGCTTGTGGTCGGCGGCAATCACGGCATGCCCGGTGCGGCGCTGCTGGCCGGGCGCGCGGCACTGCTGGCCGGCGCCGGTCGGGTCAGCCTGGCTACGCGCACGGCTCATGCCAGCCTGGCTCCGGGCATTCAGCCCGAGCTGATGAGCCACGGCATCGAAACCACCGAATCTTTCGAGTCACTGATCAATTCCGCCGACGTGATCGCGCTCGGCCCCGGCCTGGGCCGGGACGACTGGGCCCAAGCCCTGTGGCAGCGCAGCCTGGAGCAGGATGTTCCGCTGCTGGTCGATGCCGACGCCCTGAATTTGCTTGCCGAGCGCCCCCTGCGGCGGGCAAGCTGGGTGCTGACCCCGCATCCGGGCGAGGCCGCTCGCCTGCTTGGCAGCAGCGTTGCCGATATCCAGGCGGACCGCTTTGCTGCCGTTTCAACCCTGGCCGAACGCTTTGATGCCGTGGTCGTACTCAAAGGCCACGGCAGCCTGATTGCCGGCCCCGGAGCCACGGTCTGCCTGTGCCCCTACGGCAATCCGGCCATGGCTTCGGCGGGCATGGGCGACGCCCTGAGCGGCATCATCGCCGCGCTGCTGGCTCAGGGTCTGGCCCCGTTTGAAGCAGCCTGCTGCGGCGTTGTGGCCCATGCCCTGGCCGGCGACCGGGCCGCCCGGCGACGCCGCCAGATTCTGGCCAGCGAATTGATTGACGCCCTGCCCTTCGTACTGCCGGCGTGAGTAATACACTGAAACTGCTCAGCCGCAGCGAAGCAGATACCCTGGCCTTGGGCAAGGACCTGGCGCAACGCTTCGCCGACGGCGGCATCGTCTACCTGTCCGGCGACCTGGGTGTCGGCAAAACCACGCTGGTGCGCGGCCTGCTGCGCGCGCTGGGTTTCAAGGGACGGGTCAAAAGCCCCAGCTACGGCCTGATCGAAAGCTATGACGTCGCCGGTCTGGCCGTCCACCACCTTGATCTATACCGTCTGGGCCACGCCGAAGAGCTGCTCTATCTTGGCCTTGAAGAGCTGCTTGAACCGCACAGCCTGCTGCTCATCGAGTGGGCCGAACGCGGCAGCGGCTGGCTGCCGTCAGCCGATTGGACGATTCACATCAGTGATCCGGACGACGGCCAGCGATTGATCGAGATCGAACCGGCAAACCCGGCCTGACCGGTTCGCCCATTGCGGCCAGACTGACGTTGCTCAAACGGGTGGCCAGACGGATAGCGTCGCATTCGGCACCTTGGTACAATTGCCGGTTTCCGTCCGCGCCACCGGCTCGCTGCCCGCCGGCTCTGGATCGGAGCCGACTATCCCCGAGAATTTCCAAGGAGACGCCAGTGAGCATCATCAGCAAACTCGACACGCTGCGCCAGACCGGCGGCACGAAACTGACTTCCGGCCTGAGCGACGAAATCATCGCGCGCTTCGCCCAGTCGGACCCGCGCCTGGAAGAGGCGGTTGATTACGCACTCAACGTCCTGAGCCAATGGCGCGAAGCGTATCCTGAGCTGGTTGCGCTGGACGAAGTCAGGCAGAAAGAGACGCTGCAGTCGGGCTACGTCAACTTCTATGCCGCTGACTGCGTCAATCCCTACGTAGCCCTGGCCGGCTGCGGCCCGTGGATCATCACCAGCAAGGGCGCGGTGCTGCATGAATCCGGCGGCTACGGCATGCTGGGCCTGGGACATGCGCCCAAAGCCCTGAGGGAGGCCATGGACCAGCCGCACATGATGGCCAACATCATGACGCCGAGCTTTTCTCACCAGCGTTTCTACGATGCCCTGCACAATGAAATTGGCCGTCGGCGCGATCAGGGCTGCCCCTTCAGCCGTTTTGTATGCATGAACTCCGGCTCCGAGGCAGTCACCGTCGCCTGCCGAATTGCCGACATCAACGCCCGCCGCATGACCGACCCGGATGGGCCAAAAGCCGGCTACAAGATTCACCGCCTGGCGCTGACGGGCAGTTTCCACGGCCGCACCGACCGGCCAGCGCGATTCTCCGACTCCACCCGCAAGACCTATGCCCGCCACCTGGCCAGCTACCGCGACGAAGACACGCTGGTAACGGTCGCGCCGAACAATGTCGAACATCTGCGCCAGGTATTCGACTGGGCAGACAAGAACCGGGTCTTTATCGAGGCGATGTTCATGGAGCCGGTGATGGGTGAAGGCAATCCCGGCATGGCGATTACGCCGGAGTTCTATGCGGAAGCCCGGCGGCTTGTCCGGGAACACGGTGGCCTGCTGCTGATTGATTCCATTCAGGCCGGCCTGCGCAGCCAGGGTGTTCTGTCGCTGGTCGATTACCCCGGCTTTGAAAACCTCGAAGCACCAGATATGGAAGCCTATTCCAAAGCCCTCAACGGCGGACAGTATCCGCTTTCGGTGTTGGCTCTGAGCGACACAGCCGCCGCACTCTACCGCACCGGGGTTTACGGCAATACGATGACCTCCAATCCGCGCGCTCTGGATGTCGGCACCGCCATGCTGGGCCAGATCACGCCTGAGCTGCGCCGCAATATCGTCGAACGCGGCCGTGAGTTTCTCGACAAGTTTGAAAGCCTGAAGCAGGAGCTCGACGGCAGCATCACCCTCGTTCAGGGCACCGGCCTGCTGTTCTCGCTGGAGCTCGATGCCAAACGCTACAAGGCCTACGGTGAAAACTCGACCGAAGAATACCTGCGCATGAACGGCATCAACGTCATCCACGGCGGCGAGAACTCCCTGCGCTACACGCCCAGCTTCGACATCAGCAGCCAGGAAGTGGACCTGATCGTTCAGGCCACCCGTGACGCACTGCTCAACGGCCCTACGCGCAAGTCGGAATAACCAGCATGAGCCCCGGCAGCTAGCGGCCGGGGCTTGGTTGGGTGGGCCCTGAACCTTTCTTCACCCGCTCAACACCGCCAGACCCGACAACAGCCCGGCCACGCCCAGACACAGGCCGGCAAGGGCCAGCAGTTCGACGGCAAGGACCGCCAGCCGCTCCAGGCGGAGTATGGTGTCACGAACGGCTCCGGGACTGCGGGGCACGGCCTGGGGAGTGATTCTTTCGATTGCCTGCATGTCTTTTCTCCATCATGTTCTGCAACAGTGATGGCATTCCAGCAGACAGTGTTCTCAAAAGCTGAGAATCCGGCGGCGGCCTTTTTCAGGTGTCAATCAGCCTGGTTGCCTGCGCCGAGGTGGCGCTCGAGCTCCTCCAGGGAGGCGTGGCGCAGGTCTTTGCCTTCGACCAGATAGACGACGTATTCGCCGATATTCTTGGCGTGGTCTCCGATACGCTCCAGCGAACGCGCCACCCAGATGGCATCTAGAACACGCTGGGTGTTGCGTGGATCTTCTGCTATGTAGGTGTGGTACTGGCGCAGAATGGCTTCGTAGTCTGCGTCGACTTTGTTGTCCTGATGAACCAGGCTCAGAGCTACCTGCGGCTCCAGGCGCACAAAGCCGTTGAGCGCATCGCGCAGCATGACACACACGGCCTGCCCCATCAGCTCCAGCTCGCGGTAGCTGCTGCGCGGCCGGTCATGCTCGCTCAGCCGGACTGCCATGCGGGCAATCTTTTCAGCCTCATCACCGATACGTTCCAGGTCATTGATGGCCTTGATGATCGCAACCACCAATCGCAGATCACTGGCTGTTGGCTGACGCCGGGCCAGTATCATGATGCACTGCTCGTCGATGGATTTCTCCATCTGGTTGACCTGATGATCGGTCGCGATAACCCTATGGGCCAGTTCGCTATCGGCCTCGACCAGGGCACGCATGGCATCGCTGATCATGGCCTCGGTCAGACCGCCCATGGTCATGATCTGTTTGCGCAGCGCCTCCAGCTCTTCGTTGAACTGGCGTGAGATGTGCTTGTCGAGATTCAGCTTTTCCATAAGTCCGGATTTCCTGATGGGCGCGGATCAGCGTCAGCCGTAGCGGCCGGTAATGTAGTCTTCAGTCGCCTTTTGCGCCGGATTGGTAAACAGCCGGGCTGTGTCGTCGTATTCAATCAGCTCGCCCAGATACATGTAGGCGGTGAAGTCTGATACGCGCGCGGCCTGCTGCATATTGTGGGTCACAATAACAATTGTGTAGTGTTCCTTCAGGTCAATGATGAGCTCTTCGACCTTGGCGGTTGAGATCGGGTCAAGAGCCGAGCACGGCTCATCGAGCAAAATCACTTCCGGCTCAATGGCAATCGCGCGAGCAATGACCAGGCGTTGCTGCTGACCGCCCGACAGGCCGAAAGCGTTGTCACCAAGGCGATCCTTGACTTCATCCCACAGCGCAGCGCGCTTTAGCGAGCGTTCGACCACTTCATCGAGCTTGCGCCGATTTTTTACCCCCTGCAAACG
>CALEIM010000102.1 GCA_937876395.1 uncultured Wenzhouxiangella sp.
GCTCATGCCCGCGAAGCATGACGCGAGTGGCCCGGAAAAATCGGTAGCGAACCCAGTCGATGCGCCAGCGCGCCCACTCAACGAGCAACGCCACCACCGTCGCACCGCCCAGCATGACTAACGAAGCCTCCCTGGGCAGCGTCCAGACGAGCACGGGAACAACTGCGGTGGCGATGTGCAGACGCTTCCGCAGCAGCTCACGCCGAATAGACTTGCCCGCCGGCGGCGAATTTATCGTCCGCCCCTGGACCGGCGCTGGTTCGAGCCGGGACGCTTCTACGCGATCGCTTCCCTGATTCACGGAGCGAGCGACGATATCCGCTCGGGCCCGCCCGAGACTCCACCCGTGCCGTCACCATACAGCCCGCGGTATACAGCGATATTCCGCGTCAGGATCTTTACGTAATCGCGGGTTTCCCGATAAGGAATCCGCTCGGTGAAGAGTTCCTCGTCCTCGTATTCGGGGAACCGTTGCCAGGCCTGGATCCGGTTGGGACCGGCGTTGTAGGCCGAGAAGACGGAGGGGAGTGATCCGTCCCAACGCCGCATCTGTTCGGCGAGGAAGGTGGTCCCCAGGTGAGCGTTGATCTCTGGCTGGAACAGCAACTCCACATCCCAGCCGTCGATCCCCGCCCCCCGCGCCAACCCGCGCCCGGTCTCCGGCATCACCTGCATCAACCCGCGCGCGCCCGCGGGGGAGGAGATACGTGCCTTGAACAGCGATTCCTGTCGGATGAGCGCGGCGACCAGGAACGGGTCGAGCCCCTTCTCGCTCGCCTCGGCCTCCACCATGGGGCGATAGGGGAAAGGATACACGATGCGAAGCAGCCGGGGACTGCGATCGCCAGCATTCTGCAGCCGCAGACCGATCCGGATGCCACGGACGGTGAGCCCTCGCTCGTTCAGCCGCTCAGCGAGCGGATAGAGCAGCGACCGATCATCGCCAGCGCGAGCGATCACCCGATCCGCTTCAGCTTCCGCCTCGGAATACAGGCCGGCTTCCAGCAGCAGATCGACCCCCGGTTCGATCAGCGACAGCGAGATCAGCAGCGGCAGCGTGGTCAGCCCGATAATCCAGCTCCAGCGCCGGCGCGGCGTATCGGTCAGCCCCATGATGAAGTTCGTCACCCCCACCCACCAGTTGCCGTGGCGGTCGTCCAGACTGGCCTCACCGAGCAGGCGATAGCTGGCCGTTGGCAGTACCACGATGGCGACCAGCAAGGAGCAGATGACCGCCGCCGAGATAACCACCGCCAGGTCGGCAAACAGTTGGCCGGCTTCATCCTGCAAAAAGATCACCGGTACAAAGATGGCAACGGTCGTAGTGGTCGATGCCAGCAAAGCACCCCAGACCTGGCCGGTGCCGCGATCGGCTGCCTCAACCGGAGCGCGGCCCTGCTCGCGCTGGCGCACGATGTTTTCAAGCACCACAATGGCCGCATCCAGCACCATGCCGGTAGCAAAGGCCAGGCCCGCCAGGGAAATGACGTTGAGGGTGCGCCCGATTCCGTCGAGCACAATGAACGAAAAGCACAAACATAAAGGGATGGCCAGGGCGACCATCAGGGTGGCGCGCAGTTTGCGGAAAAACCACCACAACACCAGGATGGCCAGACTCATGCCCACAATCAGGTTGGTGGCGACCATGCTGACCGACTGGCGGATATAGATGGTGTCGTCACTGACCTGCTCAATTTCCAGGCCAGCCGGGGTCAGATAACTGCGCTCCAACTCGGCGATGGTGGACTGGATGTCGGCCATGACCTCCAGCACGTTGATGTCCTGCTCGGCGATCACGTTCATCGAAATGGACTGGCCGCCGTTTTGGGTCATCACGCCGCTGGAGTCGCGCATGGTGCGCTCGATCTGAGCCACATCACGCAGATAGACGGCGCGGCCGTCGCGCCAGTCGAGCACCAGATTTTCCAGATCGGCAATCTCGTACTGCCCGGCAAAGCGCAGCGTGTACTGGCGGCGACCGACTTCCTGAAATCCGCCGGACACATCGTTGTTCTGACCCAGACGCTGGCCGACACGGGTCAGATCAACGCCGATCGCGGCGGCCTGGTAGGGATCGAAAGTAATGCGTACCTCAAACGGCCGCCCGCCGCGCGGATTGGCCGACGACACCCCGGGCAGGCGCTCCAGACGCTCCTTGACGATCTCGTCAATAAAGTCCTGATACTCGATCACCGGTCGATCGTTGCCCGGTAGCGTCCGGATGTCGAACCAGGCGATGGTGTCACCAAAGCGATCGGAGCCGACGCGCACCGTCGGCTCGGTAACATCGGCCGGATAGCGCGGTACCTGATTGAGCCGGTTGATGACTTCGATCAGGGCGCGGTTGAGATCCGCGCCGACGTCAAATTCAAGATTGATCGAGCCACGGCCCTGCCGCGCCGTGGCGGTCATGCGCTTCAAGCCAGGCACGTCGCGAAGCTGGTTTTCCTGCGGTTCGATGATTTCCGATTCGACCTCCGAAGGCGCGGCCGCCCGCCAGCCGGTCGAAATGGAAATGTTCGGCCGGTCGATGTTGGGCGTCATCTGAATTGGCAGACGCGACAGGCTCAGCAGGCCGAAGATGACCAGCAAAATGCACCCAACGGCAACCGCTACCGGGTTGCTCAATCCGAGTCGTGTCAGGGGCAAGGTTCAATTCTCCGAAAGGCGACCGGTGAAAACGTGTGGTTCTCATTGTCGAAAACCACGTCAGTGCATGGACAGCGATGAATGCAAATGGTGCCCGTGATTCACCATTGAAGCGCTGTCACCCGCCTCCTCCATTTTCACGGTCGCGCCAGGGCCGTCAGCGCGCGAATCCGCTCGGCCCTGAGTGCGGCCGCGATGTCGGCTCCTTCAAGCCCGCGCTCGACAAAAACCTTGGCGTCGACCGCGACGGCCGCAGCGTGTGCCCGACGCAGATAATCGGCTTGTGGATAAGGCTCGTTCTCACGGCCGGCGCGGCCGCGCATGTCGGCCTCACAGGCAAGCAGGAACGGTTCGAGCCGCTCGGGGCGGCGAATGGCGTCGATGCGCTCCAGCAGCGAAAGCGCGGTACGTGGCCGAATCTCCAGCGCACGGTGGGCAATCAGATGAAATTCGCCGACCAGCAGGGCCATGTCCCGGCAAGCCGTGCTGACTCTGAGCCGATCGCAGACTTCGCGAATGGGGGCCAGGCCGCGCTTTTCGTGGCCAATATGGCGCGGCAGCTCATCCTTTGGCGTCAGGCCCTTGCCCAGATCGTGCAGCAGGGCGGCAAAGCGCGTCACCAGCGAACCGCCCAGCCGCGCGGCCTGATCGATGACCAGCATGACATGTCGGCCGGAGTCGATTTCAGGGTGATGGCTGGCCACCTGGGGCACGCCGAACAAACGATCCAGCTCGGGCAAGATCACGGCCAGCGCGCCGGTATCACGCAGCAGCATGAAGCACGGCGAGGGCCGCTCCTCCATCAGGGCAGCGGCCAGCTCCTGCCAGACCCGCTCGGGCACCAGATGGTCCAGCTCACCGTCGTCGACCATCGCCCGGCACAGATCCAGGGTTTCGGCGGCCGGTGAAAAGTCGGGGAAACGGGCGGCGAATCGGGCCAGGCGCAGCACGCGCACCGGGTCCTCGCGAAAGGCTGGCGAGACGTGACGCAAAATGCCCTGCTGCAGATCACGGCGACCGCCGAAGGGATCAATAATTCGACCGTCTGCATCTTCGGCCATGGCGTTGATGGTCAGGTCACGGCGGGCCAGATCGGCCTCCAGAGTCACGTCCGGTCCGGCGTGAAACACGAAGCCGTGATAGCCGGGCGCGGTCTTGCGCTCGGTTCTGGCGAGCGCGTACTCCTCATTTGTATCCGGATGCAAAAAAACCGGAAAATCGCTGCCGATCGGCCGAAAGCCACGTTCGATCATCCGCTCGGGGCTCGCACCAACCACCACGTAATCGGCGTCGCGAGCCGGTCGGCCCAGAAGGCGGTCGCGCACCGCACCGCCAACCCGGTAGACGTTCAGACCGGCGAGCCGCTCGGGGGCGAATTCAGCCCCGCTCACGTCGCGCCTGGCTCCGGTAGCGCTGGAAACGCGACTGCTTGTCGTACGACCCCAGCCAGCCTGCGGCACGTTCGGCAATGCCCCAGGGCTGGATGCCAAGCGCGGCGAAATCCTTGTCCGAGCACACACTGTCGAGCTTGAGTGACTTGAAATTATCGCTGGAAAACGGCTTTCCGGGCACCAGATCAAACGCCAGGCCCTGCAGGCGTCCGAGTGCATCGGGCAGGCCGATCACCGCGCGTTTCAGACCGAGCTGATCGCGCAGCCAGCACACCAGGTCAACCATAGACCAGGTTTCGGCCCCGCCCAGCTCGAAGGTCTTGCCGGCCGTAGCCGGATCGTGCAATACGCGCGCCAGCGCCTCGGCCACGTCGCCGACATAGGCCGGCGTAAACTTGGCCTGGCCGCGGGCGAGCGGCAGCACCGGGCTGATCCTGAGCAGACCGGCAAAGCGATTGAGGAAGCTGTCGTCCTCCCCGAACACCGTCGAGGGGCGAATGATCGTGCCGGCCACCCGACCATCACGATTGGCCGAGCGTAACCGCTCTTCGCCCTGGCCACGCGTTTGCAGATAGTGACTTTCACCCTGACCGGCATTGAGGCTGCTCATCTGCACCAGGCGCTCCACGCCGGTCGCTGAGCAGGCGTCGATCAGCATTTCGACCAGTTCGACATGAGCGCGCCGGAATCCGCCGTCACCGAAACCGCGCTGATTGAGAATACCCACCAGGTTGATCACCGCATCGTGACCTTTGAGGGCCGCGGCCAGTTGATCCTGGTTGTAGGGGTCGAGCTGGTGGACCCGGACGCTCGGAACGACCTGGAGATGGCGAGCGTTGGGCGCGTAACGGGTCGCGACCGTGATCTGATGGCCGTCGCGCGCCAGGCGTCGGGTCAGATGGGATCCGATAAAGCCCGAACCACCGAGAATCAGTACTTTCATCACCATGCTCCAGCCATCTTGATGGCCCTGATTCTACTGGATTCCATCCGGCAGCCGCCCGCTACCGTCCGAACCATTATGGCGGGCAGACAAATCCGGCCGCCGGCTCGGTACCCGGCTGGATCTGGCCGGCAAGCAGCGTCGGATTGCGCTCAAGCTGCCATTCGTAGATCGTGGCGAAAGCCAGCACGCGCGGCACATAGTCGCGGGTCTCATAATACGGCAGGGTTTCAATCCACACATCCGGCGCGCTGTCGGGACGTTCATCAAGCCAGCGCCGGACCGCGCCGGGTCCGGCATTGTAGGCCGCCGCCACGCGCAGCCAGCTACCGTTGAAATCGCGGTAGAGCTCGCTCAGATGGGCAATGCCCAGCGGGATGTTGACCTGCGGATCGGTCAGCGATGCGGCACCGGAATAGCTCAGTCCGTTGCGCTGGGCGACCGCCTGGGCGGTGGCCGGCATCAGTTGTAGCAAACCCAGGGCGCCAGCCGATGAACGCGCATCAGCCCGCATCGCCGATTCGGCCCGCATCAGGCCCCAGGCCAGGGCAGGATCGACGTCATAGCGTTTGGCTTCGGCCTGAACGATGCCCTTGGCGGCCAGCGGAAAACGCCACGGATAGGCCTGCGTTCGACCGGCCCGATTGAGCGCGCCGATGGCCAGATGATGCCAGCCTTCGCCGGCAGCGATCACGGCGACCTGCTCAAGCTCAGCGGCGCTCAATCGGCTGGCCAGGCGGGCCCAGGTGCTCCAGGCGTGCCAGTTCAGGTCGACTTCGAACAGTTCACCCATGCGCTCGAATTCGGCATCACGCATCAGCCGGCGCTGCACGGCCGGATCAGCGTCAATGTCCTGATGGCACAGGCTGAGCGGTTGCCCGAGCTGGTGGGCGGCGAGAAACCCGTGGTAATTGGCCTCGCTGCTCAGCGAGCCGAAGGCGAGCAGGGCTTCGGCACGGCCTAGCTCGGCGAACGCTCGCCCGCGCCAGTAGCGCCAGCGCGAAGAGGCCTGTTGCGACAAGGACATCGCCTCGATGCTCGCCACGAGCTCCGACCAGTCCTCGTCGGCCATGGCAACGCGGGCCCGCCAGGCATAGAGCTGATCGTCCAGCGCGGCTTCGGGCAGGGCGTCGATGGCGGCCAGGGCACCCTCATCAAGCGCCACGGCCCGAAACAAAGCAATTTCACGTTCAATGCGCGCCTGTTCGGCCGCACTCCAGGTAAACGGGCGCGACAGCACGCGCCACGCCTCATCGGCGGCTTCCCAGTCGCTTCTGGCCTGGCGTTCCAGGCCCCAGGCGATCACCACGCGGGCATGGTCGAGATCGCGCCACTGACGCGCTTCGCGCAGGGTCGCCTGTGGTCGCAGCGACATGCTCAGCCAACGATCGGCCCAGTCACGCTCATTGCTCGGTAGATAGCGTTTTAGGTAGCCGGCCAACTGGCGTTCGCCGGCCTCCACGGCCAGCCGAAAGCGCTGCCAGGCGGTGTCGGCATCGGGATGGCCCTGACGCCGCCACCAGGCAAATGGTCCGTTGCAGGCCTTCGGCTGGGAACGCCCCACCAACCACAATTCGCGGAGCTCGGCCGCCAGGCCTTGCGTATCATTGCGTTCGATACGCGCGGCAGCCGCATGGCAACGCACCTGGGTATCGCTGGATTGACCGGCATGCTCCAGCAGCAGGGCATATTCGCCGCGCTCGCCCAGGCTGCGCAGCCAGGCGCGCTCCAGTGAGCTGGCAAACGACCAGTCGCGATGGCGAGCCAGAAACTGGGTCATTACCGGGGTCGGCACCTGGTCGACGCGCTGGCGAAACAGCTCGAACTGAAGGTACGGAGCGATCGGGTAGTCGGCCAGCCCCGACAAGGCCTGCATGATGCCGGCCTGATCACCGCGAGCCGCCGCCTGCCAACCTTCACGGAACAGCTCGCGCTCGGCGGAACGGTCAGCTGCGCTGACCGCACCAGCTGCGGCCGCCAGCACCCAGACCATCGCTGCAAGGGCACTTGCTTTCATTGCCTCAACGCTCCACCATGCCAGGGAACCTCTGATCAATTATGCACGGGAGCGACGGCGCATAATTTATCAGAGGCTCCTTGAGTCATCTTGCATGATTTGTCACCGGACTGCATGTGCTTTTCTCCGCTTTATTGCTGTTGATCATTGGCCTGGCCGCCGGACTGCTGGCCGGACTGCTCGGTATCGGCGGTGGACTGGTAATTGTGCCGGCCCTGACCGTGATGCTGGGCGTGGCCGGCGTGCCGGCCGACTCGGCCGTGGCCATCGCCGTGGCCACTTCACTGGCTACCATGTTGCTGACTTCGGCAAGCTCGGTCTGGTTCCATTTCCAGCGCGGGGCGGTTGACTGGCCGACCGTCGCCCGCCTCGGCGCTGGCGTGGCCTGCGGCGCGGTGGCGGGTGCGCTGTTGGCCACGGTCATCCCGGGCCTGCACCTGGCTCGGCTGTTCGCTCTGATCGCTGCGGTGATTGGCCTGCGCATGCTGCTCGTCCGCCGGACCGCGCCGGCCAGCCGCCGACCTCGGCCGCGCTTTTGGTGGATGCTCGGCCCTTTGATTGGCGCCGCGTCCGCCCTGGCCGGCATTGGCGGCGGCTCGTTCAACGTGCCCTACCTGGTGCGCAACGGCTATCCGATGGTCCGGGCGGTGGCCACGGCAGCGGCCTGCGGCTGGCCGATTGCGGCTGCCGGAACGCTGACGTTTGCTCTGATTGAACCGATCACGGCCCCGGCCGGCGGCAGCCTCGGCTACGTCTGGCTGCCCGGCATGCTGCTGATCGGATTTGGCGGTGTACTGGCGGCTCCCGCCGGCGTGGCCCTGGCCCATCGCCTGCCGGCCGACCGTTTAGGACGCCTGTTCGGTGTTGTGCTGCTGCTGGTCGCCGTTCGCATGGCCTGGTAGGACGACTTTACCGTTGAGTTCCACCACCATGGACAGGGGCTGGTGATCAGAAAATGTCACCGGCAGGGCCTTCAGTTCGCTGACGCGCATGGTCGGCGAGACCAGAATATGGTCGATGGCGCGCTGCGGCTGCCAGGACGGAAACGTAACGATGGGCTCTTCAGGCTGGACCAGGCCGGCCTGCGCGCAGAAACTGCGCACCTCACGCGAACCCGGGCCGGAATTGAAATCCCCCATCACGACGACGTGCTCATGGCGGCTCACCAGCGCACCGATGTATTCGAGCTGCTGGCGGCGCGCGCGACGCCCGAGTGCCAGGTGCAGAATGACCAGCCACAGGGCCTGTTCACCCTCGCCGAAGCGGACCATCATCGCGCCGCGACCCGGAATGGCTCCGGGCAGGCGGTGTTCAATGATTTCGCTGGGTTCCACCCGGCTGAGCATGCCGTTGCCGGCGTGGGCAACGATACCGACCTTGCGATTGCCCTGATGGCTCCACCACGGAAACCGGGCGTGCGTGGCCAGGTACTTGGCCTGGTTCAGAAAGCCCGAACGCAGGCTGCCGCAGTCAACTTCCTGGAGAGCGACGATGTCGTAGTCGCTCACCAGTTCGGCGATGGCGTCCAGGTTGGCGATCCGCTGGTTATTGGGCAGGATCTGGCGCCAGCTTCGGGTCAGATATTCACTGTAGCGTCCGGTCGATGTTCCGGCCTGAATGTTGTAGCTCAGCAGCTTGAGCTGCTGGCGCACCGCAGTCACCGGGCTCAGCTGTCAGCTTCGGCCTGCTCGGCGCTGGCGTCAACTTCCGTTTCACTCACATCCGCCGCCGGCGCGACGGCGTCAGCATCCAGGCCAAGAGCCTCGGCCTCGCGTTCGACCAGGTAGCTGACCGCGGCAAGCATGTCGTCATAGCTGTTGAAGGCGTTCGGGCTGACCCGCCACTTGCCCTGGACGATGACCGATGGTGTGCCACGAATCCCGAATGAGCGCACATCGTTGCGATTCTGGCGCATGCGCGCATCGACCGCGAAGGAGTTGGAGGTATTGACGAAGGTCTCGGCCTCCACGCCAAACTGGGTGTACAGCTCGGCGATGTCCTCGAAACTGCGGAACTGGCGCCGCTCGTCGTGCAGAGCGCGGAACATCGCCTCGTGCGAGGGCTCGGCAATGCCCATGACCTCGGCCGTGTAAAAAGCGCGGGCGAACAGCTCCCAGCCAGGCTGCAGGGCGATCGGCATGTGGCTCACCTCGACATAGTCGGGCAGATTTTCCTGCCAGCTATCCATGTACGGCATAAAGCGCCGGCAGGCAGGACAGGGATAGGCGAAGCCGTCGATCACCTCGATGCGGTCATCGGGTGTCGCCGCCGGGGTGCCGATGGCCTGATAGTGGTGTCCTTCCTGCCAGTTCTGGGCCTGCAGGGAAGCGCTGGCCAACAGGGCGGCCACAGCCAGAAATTTGACGAGATTGCGCATTGCTCTCTCCAACGATTATCTTTAATGGTTGAGCCAGTCAGACCGACCCCGACTGGCAGAGTTCCGGCTCAAGCTGAACGCTCACTGTACTGCGATGCCTGGGCCGGCGCACGGACTCAACGCTGCCGGTGGAGTCCTTCGATATAGGAGCTGACCGCCTCGATTTCCTCGTCGCTGAGCGATTGGGATACGGCCACCATGATATTGCTGTAAGCATCGTCTTCGCCGTTGTTGATGCCGTTGCGATAGTCGCGCAGACGCTTGGCGGTGTAATCGGCGTGCTGGCCGGACAGGCGCGGGAAATGCGCGCCCGGGATGCCGGCGCCGGCCTCGGAGCCGGCGAATAACCAGTTCTTCTTGCCCAGGCATATGGGCCTGACGGCGCGTTCGGCGGCATTGTTGTCGATGGCGACGCGGCCATCGTCGAGGAATAGGCTGAACGCGTGCCAGCGGCCCAGGGCG
>CALEIM010000103.1 GCA_937876395.1 uncultured Wenzhouxiangella sp.
GAGCAAGCCGGCCTCTGGCAGTCTGCTGGCCGATCTTTGGCCAACTCTGGGTGCTGAGTTTATTGCCGCGCTGCAACCGGCGCCGGAAACAGAAACTGACCCCGGCAACAACGGCATGCCGGATCAGTCGCTCCGGCGACCACCGCCCGGCTGGCACGCGGAACAGGCCCCGGCCCTGGACTTCACGCCGCGAATGCCGCCGCGCGAAAATGCGGTGGAAATCGACTTCAACTGGGCTGGCGTCCAGGCCAGGCGCAGCGGCACCGTGCTGCACCGGTTGCTGGAACAGGTGGGTCGCATGGGCATCGAATCGCTCGATCAAAGCCGGCGCGCACGTCTGGCCCGACGCATCCCCGCCCTGCTGCGAGGCATGGGTTCTGGCCGCAGCGATCTGGATCAGGCGGTCCGGGTGATCGAACAGGCCTTCGAACAGACTCTGGACAGCGACATCGGCCGCTGGATATTGAGCGGTGAACACCAGGACGCGGCCTGCGAGCTGGCCCTTTCCGGGCTGGTCGACGACAAGCTGGTCAATGCCGTGATCGACCGGACTTTTATTGACCAGGATGGCACGCGCTGGATCATCGACTACAAATCGGGCTACCACGAAGGCGGTGGCCTTGAGCGCTTTCTCGGCGAAGAGGTCGAGCGCTACCGTGGCCAGCTAAACGTTTACCGCCGCCTGTTCGAGCAAATGGAACAGCGCCCGGTCAAAACCGCCCTGTTCCTGCCCCGCCACGGTCGATTACAGGAGACCTGAGCCCGGCTCAGTTTTGCTTATGGCGCCAGCTTGCGTTTGAGCGCTTCGGCCATCGGTCGGGGCATGTGCGGCAGCGAGCGCAGCAGCCAGGGCAGGATGCGCCGCTTGCTGCGGTTGAGTGATTCGGGAATCAGCGCTTCGATCAAGTGCGGGCCGGGCTGCTCGAAAGCGTAATCGAGTGCGCGGCAAAAGTCGTCGGCCTGATCCGTGCGTACGGCGTGCACGCCCATGGCCTGGGCCATGCGGGCAAAATTGAGGCCGGGCGTTTTCAGGTCGAGCTGGGAATGGGCCTTGGGGCCGCCCCGGTCGTGGGCGCCGACGCGCTCAAGTTCGACGTTGAGAATTGAATAGGCGGCGTTGGCGAACACCACGACGGTGACATCGAGCTGCTCGCGGGCCATGCTCCACAGCGCCTGGATGGTGTACATCGCCGAGCCGTCACCGACCAGGGCGAGCACCGGGCGGTCCGGGCAGGCGATCGCTGCGCCGACTGCGTTGGGCAGGCTCTGGCCGATGGCGCCGCCGGTCAGGGCGAGCAGATCATGCTTCGGCGCGCCGGCGGTCATTACCGGCAGCATCAGGCCGGAGGTGTTGGATTCGTCGATGAGGATGGCGTTTTCCGGCAGCCGATGGCCGATCGCCTTGCACACCTTTTCGGCACTCAGCCGGCCGCGCGGTCGCGTCGGTCGTGCGGCCGCCTGAAGTGCCGGTTGACTGTGTTCGGCGCCTAAGAAAGCGGCCAGCTTTTCCAGGCTGGCCCGGGCGTCCTGATCCGGTCGGGCCAGAGTGTGGAGTTGGCAGTGTTCCGGGACCAGCTTGCCGGGCTTGCCTGGATAGGCAAAGAAAGACACCGGGGCTTTGGCGTCAACCAGTATGAGGTGGTCGAAGGCCGAAAGTTGCAGCGTGGCCAGCTCGGCCAGGTAGGCAATGCGCTCCACCGGCGGGCGGCCGACGCCGCGTTCAAGCCGGGTCGGAAAGACTTCGGCCAACAGTTTGACGCCGTTGTGCGCGGCAATCCGTGCGGCGGCCAGCAGCGCCGGTTCGCGCAGGGCGCGGCCGCCCAGCAGCATGGCGGTCTTGCCGCTGCCCGCAATCGCCGCAGCGAGCGTGCGCACGGTTTCATCGGCGGCCGCTTCGGGTTCAACCCGGACCGGCGGCGGGGCCGCCTGCCCACCTTCGCCCCAGGACACGTCGGCCGGCAGGATCAGGGTGGCCACCTGGCCAGGTGGGCCGACGGCCGCGGCAATAGCGTCAACGGCGTCGCTGCACAGCGTTGCGGTGTGCGTTGAACTGCGCACGAAATCGGGCGACACATTGCGCGCCACGGTTTCAATATCGGACTGGAGCTGGGCGTCGAGCGGCTGGTGGTAGGTGGCGTGATCGCCGACGATATTGACCACCGGCACCTTGCCCTTGCGCGCGTTGTGCAGATTGGCCAGGCCGTTGCCCAGCCCGCAGCCCAGGTGCAGCAGCACGGCGGCCGGCTTGTCGGCCATGCGCGCGTAGCCGTCGGCGGCGCCGGTCGCCACGCCTTCAAACAGCGCCAGCACGGCGCGCATGCGCGGCTCGTCATCGAGGGCGGCAACAAAGTGCATTTCGCTGGTGCCGGGGTTGGAAAAACAGACCTCAATGCCGGCATCGGCCAGGGTCTTCATCAGGGCTTGGGCGCCGTTGGTCATGTTCAACTCTCCTTCGGGCTTTGGTCCAGGCAGCGGTGATCAATCTGATCAATTCGGGTCACGCCGGTCAGGGCCATGGCCAGGCGCAGTTCGTCGTGAATGCCGGTCAGAACTTGTTCCAGGCCCGCCTGGCCGCCGCCGGCCAAAGCCCACAGCCAGGCGCGGCCGATCAGTACGCCATGGGCGCCCAGGGCCAGGGCGCGGTAAACGTCGATACCGCTGTAGATGCCGCCGTCGACCAGCACTTCAGCACGGCCGTCGATGGCCGCTACGATTTCGGCAAGTTTCGAGGCAGTCGAGGCCACGCCGTCGAGCTGGCGGCCGCCGTGGTTGGAAACCACGATGCCGTCGCAGCCGAGCCTGACCGCCTGCTCGGCGTCGGCAGTGTCGAGGATGCCTTTGAGCACCAGTTTACCCGGCCATTTTTTTCGCAGCCATTCGATGTCGGTCCAGGTCACGGTCGGGTCGAACTGCTGATCGATCCAGGTGCGGAAGGAGTCGGGATCGCTGGCGGCGGGCACGTACGGGTTCATTGTGCCCAGACACATTGGTTTGCCGCGCAGCGCCACGTCCCAAACCCACGAAGGCCGGGCAAACACCTGGCTGAGTTTGAGCAGCTTCGAGCGCAGCCCCGGCACGGCCATGCCGTTTTGTCGGTCGCGATGGCGCGGGCCGGGCATGGGCAGATCGACGGTAAATACCAGCGTTTGGCAGCCGGTCGCCCGCGCCTGATCGATGACTGCCTCGACAACGCCGCGGTCGCGGATCATGTAGAGCTGAAACCAGAACGGGCGTCTGACGGCCTGGGCCATTTCGTCGAGCCCGCAGATGCCGACCGTCGACAGCGTAAACGGCAGGCCGGCGTTATCGGCTGCCCGCAAGGCCTGTACCTCGCCGCGCCGTGCGGCCATGCCGGCCAGTCCGATCGGCGCCAGAGCAACGGGCATGGCGCAGTCATCGCCGAGCAGTGTGCTGCGCGTATCGACGGCATCCACGTCGACCAGAACTCGCTGGCGCAACTGAATTTGATTCCAGGCTTCGGCATTCGCGGCCAGCGTGCGTTCGCGGCCGGCGCCGCCGGCGTAGTAATCGTAGAGAAAGCGCGGCAGGCGGCGGCGGGCGAGCCGGCGAAAATCTTCGGGCGTGGCCGGTAGCTGACGAATCATTGCGCTCTACCCTGGATTGAACGCGCGGCGGCGCGGGCGGTGAGAATGCAGCCGGGCAGAAAGGTGCCTTCCAGCGAGCGTTTGCCGTTGGCGCCGCCGCCGCCAAAACCGGCGGCTTCGCCCACGCAATAAAGTCCGGGAACCGGGCGATCATTTCGGTCAAGCACCCGGCTGTTCAGATCGGTGCGCAGTCCACCCAGACTCTTGCGCGTGATGAGCTGCATGCGAATGGCGATAAACGGGCCAGCTCCCTTGTTCGTCAGCGGTGCCGGTTTGCAGGTACGCAGCCGGTCAGGGCGCCATTGCCGGGCGTGGCGGATAGAGCGGATCTGGGCATCGTTGTTGAGCGCATCATGGCTGACAAAGTTGGCATCAAATGCGGCCACTTCGGCCGCCAGCACGGCCGGGTCGACCGAATGCGAGCTGGTCAGGCGATTCATTTTTTCGGCCAGGCCGGTGAGGCTGTCATCGACCAGAAAATCCTCACTTTCGCGGCACATCTGCGCATACAGGCGCGCGTTGCCGAACAGCAGATCGCGGACAAAAGCCAGCGGGCGCTGGTCGCGGATGGACCGGTTGTGTTCAGCCCCGGAAATGGCGAATTCCTTCAGCGCGATGCGACGATTGAGCAAATGCCAGGTCCAGGGCTTTTCCTGCTCGGCCACGCGCTGACACAGCCAGTGAGTGTCAAAACCGGTGACCAGCGGTTCGGGGCCGATGCGCCGGCCGCGGTGATCCAGCCACAGCGCAGATTTGCACGGAATGGTTGACAGGCCGTGGCCCGAAAACTGCGGATAGGGATGGGCAAAGCCGGCCGCGTAGTTCCACATTTCGCCGGGGTTGACGATCTGGCCGTCAAACTCACCGGCTACCAGGCGCTGCATCTGGCCGTCGGCAAACGGGTGGGCACCGTTGAGCATGGCTTCCGGGCAGGGGCGAGCGCGCGGCCAGTTGGCGCGCGTTTCAGCATGGCCGCCGTTGAGCCCGCCGCTGGCAATCACGACCAGCGGCGCGCGCAGCTCGATTTCGCGACCGCTGGTTTCATCGACCACCAGCGCGCCGGACACGCGCCCGGTCGACTGAAGCAGGGCTTTGGCCCGATGCTGATGCAGCAGAGTCAGGCGGCCATCCGAATCGGCGTCTGACAGGGCGACGATCATGCGTCGGGCCAGCGCGCGTGAGCTGCCCCAAAGAACGTGGTAACGCGGCACAGAGTTGCCTTCGCCAAAGCGGCCGCGCTCGACCCAGTTGACCGCCGGCAGGAACTTCAGCCCCTGGTCGATCAGCCAATCATGGACATCCGGCCGTGAACGCTCCACGTAGTGCCGGGCCCAGGCCCGCGACCAGCGGTCGTCGGCATTGACCTGGCCAAAGCGCAGCCAGTCTTCCAGCGCACGTGCGGGGCTGTCGGGAATCTTCGCCCGGGCCTGTTGCGGGGTGCCGACCAGGCACATGCCGCCAAAGGCCCACAGCGCCAGACCGCCGAAGCGCGCCGCTGTATCGCGATCGATCAGTGTGACTTTCAGCCCGCCGCGCAGACACTCCAGCGCGGTGACGATGCCGGCCAGGCCGCCGCCGATTACCAGCACATCTGAAGTCTGCCGGGTGTTCAAATCAGACTGCCGCGCCTCAAAGCGCACCGCTTGAAAAGGTATCGCAGCGCTCGAATCGGCCGGTTTCAAAGCCGCTTCGGAACCAGCGTACGCGCTGCTCGGAGGTGCCGTGGGTGAACGAATCGGGCACGACCGTGCCGCGGGACTGACGCTGCAGCCGATCATCGCCGATGGCCGAGGCGGTGTTGAGCGCCGCTTCGATATCGCCCGGCTCAAGCCAGGCATGCCGCTGCTGGGCATGGTGGGCCCAGACGCCGGAGTAGCAGTCGGCCTGAAGTTCCTGACGGACCAGCAGGCCATCGGCGCCTTCGACATTGCGGCCCTGGCGACGCGCATCATTGACCAGCCGGCTGGTGCCGGTCAGGGTCTGAATGTGGTGACCGACCTCATGGGCGATGACATAGGCTTCGGCAAAATCACCGCCGCCGCCCAGGTGAGATTCCATCTGACGAAAGAAGCTCAGATCAATGTAGATCTGGCGATCACCCGGACAGTAAAACGGGCCGACCGCCGAACTGGCCGCGCCGCAGGCCGACTGGACGCGGTCGGTAAACAGCACCAGGCGGGGCGGCTCATAGCGCTGCCCCATGCGTTCAAACAACACTGACCAGACATCCTCGGTTTCGCCGAGGATGGCGGCAACAAAGCGTGAAGCCTCGTCGTCGACCGGCGCCGAGGCAGGCGAACTGAGCTGTGTACCGCCGGTGATTTCGCCGACCAGACCGAGCATCTCCATCGGGTTTTTGCCCAGAACCAGGCTGATGATCACCACGATCGCGATGCCGCCCAGGCCCAGGCCGCCACCAGCCGCCACCGCCCGCCGACCGCGCCGATCCTCTACGTTGCGACTTTTCCTCGCTCTTTCCCACTTCATGGCCGTTAATCCTCTCTGACCAGTCCAGCCTTTGATCCGGCCAGCATACCCTTACCCGTTAAGGAACCTCTGATCAATTATGCGCGGAGCGCGTTTCGGTCGGAAAAGCCGCAGATCGTGTGGTGCATGCGCTTGGCGCAATATTTATCGCCTTATTCCTGGTTGGGTTGTAAGTTACAATTGATCCTCGCCAGTAAGCACTTGATGCGCCGCAGAATTTTCTATTCCTGACCGCCAGGCAAACTGGCTCCGGCCAACCTTAGTTCACCGTACTCCTGATTCGGCCTTTACTGCCATGACCTACTCCGTCCACGAGATTTTTCATACCCTGCAGGGCGAGGGCCTGAACGCCGGGCGGTCGGCGGTGTTTCTGCGCTTTGCCGGCTGCAATTTGTGGTCGGGTCGCGAGGAGCATCGGGCCAGCGCGATCTGTCAGTTCTGCGATACCCGGTTTGTCGGCACCGGTGGCAGCGGCGGCGGCAAGTTTGCCGAGGCGCACAGCCTGGCGACGGCCGTTGACGGACACTGGCCGGCTGAGGCGGCTGGCCCGAAGCTGGTCGTGTGCACCGGCGGTGAGCCGCTGCTGCAATTGGATCGGGCGGCCATTGATGCGCTCCACGCACGCAATTTCGAGATCGCCGTGGAAAGCAACGGCACAATTGCCGCGCCCGACGGCATCGACTGGCTGTGCATCAGCCCCAAGGCCGGCGCGAAGCTTGTCCAGCGCAGCGGCGATGAACTCAAGCTGGTCTATCCGCAGCACGGCGCGCCGCCGGAGGATTTCGAAGAGCTGGATTTTCGGCATTTTCTACTCCAGCCGATGGATTCTCCCGAGCGTGCAGCCAACACCCGCGCAGCCATCGAATACTGCCTGGCCAATCCGCGCTGGCGCCTGGGCATACAGACACACAAGATGCTTGGCTTGCGCTAGGCCCGCCGGCCTCTGGCGGTCGGTGTGCCAGAAAAACCGGGCCTGATTTGCAAGGTAAAATGGCAATTCAAGATCTGCAGGCCGGCCTGGAGGAAAACACAAGATGCCAGTGAGTAATGCGGTCCTTGATCTGGATCTCGTCCGGCGCCAGTGCGCGCGCTGCGATTTGCGTGATCTGTGCCTGCCGGCCGGCCTGGACAGCGATGATGTTGATCGCGTTGATCAGATGGTGGCCGAGCGCAGCAGCCTGGCCGGTGGCGACACTCTCTACCACGCCGGCTCACCGTTCCGTGCCCTGTATGTCATCAAGTCCGGGTCGCTCAAGACCCAGGTCGTGTCAGAAGGAGGGGAGCTGCAGATCCTCGGCTTTCATCTGCCCGGCGAGATCATCGGTTTCGATGCGCTGGCCGGTGAGCGCCACCAGTGCAGTGCCGAAGCGCTGGAGACATCGAGCGTATGCCGGCTGCCCTACGCGGACCTGGAGCGCATCAGCGCCACGGTGCCCGGCCTGCAGCGCCAGTTCATGCGTCTGGTGTCGCGCGAAATGAGCGATGACCACAATCACATGACGATGATGGGACGCAATCAGGCGATCAGCCGTCTGGCTCTTTTCCTCGACAGTCTAAGTGCGCGTCAGGCGCGTCTGGGCCGCCGCAGTGACGCGCTCAAACTGAGCATGTCGCGCGCGGATCTGGCCAACTATCTTGGTTTGGCGCTGGAAACGGTCAGCCGCCTGTTCGGCCGCTTGCAGGACATGGGCCTGATTGCCGTCCGCCGCCGCGACATCAGCATCATCGACGCCGCCGGCCTGAAAGCGCTGGGCAATAGCTGACTCAAAGCTTCAGCACGGTCTGACCGTGATTGGTTGGGCATGGTCTTCATCCGTGTGCTGCTGCCGGCTCACAGCTGGGAGTTACCATGAAATTTGAACTAGAGCACCTCACGGCTATCGCTTAATCATCTTTATTAAAAACAAGACAATCAATACAGGAATTCCTGCGATAAGCAGGAAGCCGATAAGTTGTCCAATCGCCGTCAGAATTGAGGGATCCACAGTGACTAATCTCCTACTTTAGACCCAGGTAATGACCTGGCCGTTGAACTCAAAACCGCCTGGTTTGACGGCCAGCGTAGCGCCGATGTAACCAAGGCCTGGTTGACGCTGACAGCGGTCTGGCACTAAGCGGGCTTCAACTGCTCTGGTGATGCGGCACTGGTACAATGCAGTTTACTTGGTTGTTGAAACACCTGCATGGCCTTACTGCTGTTCTACCTGTTTCTGGCGCTGATCGTTTCTTTCCTGTGCTCCCTTCTGGAATCGGCGCTGTTGACCATCACCCCGGCTCAGGTGGCCGTGCTCAACGAGCAGGGCTCGCGATCCGGCAGCAAGCTGCTGGAGCTCAAGACCAATATTGATGAGCCGCTGGCAGCCATTCTGACCCTCAATACCTTCGCCCACACCTTTGGCGCGGCCGGCGTGGGCGCGCAGGCCCAGGTGGTGTTCGGTCAGGCATCGGTGACCATCGTTTCGGCGATCGTGACCCTGCTGATTCTGGTGGTTACCGAGATCATTCCCAAAACCCTCGGCGCGAGCCATGCCAAAGCCCTGGCCGGGTTTACCGCCACAGTCTGTTCGATGCTCATCTATATCACCTGGCCGCTGGTGAAACTGTCCAAGCTGATCACCCGCTGGCTGTCCAGTGACAAGGACACCCCGACTTTCAGCCGTGACGAATTCAGGGTACTGGCCCAGACCGGCAGCCGGGAAGGCGTTTTCATGGAAGAAGAGTCGAATATCTTCTCCAACCTGATTCGCTTCAGCGCCATTCACGTCGAAGACATCATGACCCCGCGCATGGCAGTCATGATGATGCGCGCTGATTTGACGGTCGATGAGATCATGACCGGTTCGCTGCAGCTCAATTTTTCCCGCTACCCACTGATAGGCGAGTCCGACGAGGATATTCGCGGCTACGTTCTGAAGACCGACGTCATCCTCGCCCAGGCGGAAGGCCGTGGCGCCACGTCGCTGGGTGAGCTGGGCCGGGAGGTGCTGTTCGTGCCCGAGTTCATCTCCCTGCAGGCCCTGTTTGGCCAGCTTTTGACCCGTCAGGAGCATTTTGCCGTGGTCGTGGATGAATACGGCGGCATGGTCGGTGTGGTTACCATGGAAGACGTCCTTGAAACCTTGCTCGGCATGGAAATCGTCGACGAAAGCGATACCGTTGAAGACTTGCGCCTTGCGGCGCGGGAAAAATGGAAGCTGCGCGCCAGCAAGCTGGGGATGGACTGGCCTCAGGAGAACGAGTCCACCGACGATGACGGGGAAGAGAAATCATGAACAATCCGCACAACGTCCGTGGGTTGCTGATTACGCTGTTCAGCGTGCTGCTCATCAGCGCCTGCGCCAGCATTTCTCCGGGCTCAGCGCCGGCACCGGCCTGGCCGAAAATTGACAGCGCACATGCGCCGCAACCCAATCGCTACATCCTTGGCCAGCCCTCACCGGCCGAGCTGGTCGCCCTGGAGCGGGCCGGGGCCCGTCACGTAGTCAATGCACGCGACAGCGGTGAATTCGACGCCTGGAATGAGGGCGAGCTGGTCGCCGAGCTGGCGCCCTTCGTGGACGAGGCCATCAGGCCCGACGCCCTCGCGTCGGTGATCGAGGCCTCTGGAGTGCGCAACCGGGCAGTGGTGGTCTCGGCGTGCTATTCGGGCGGGTTCCTGCCGGCCCTGGGCAGCCCGGATGCGCTGGTGATCACCGCCGCACGCGAGGACCGGACGTCGTTCGGCTGTGGCGCGTCTTCCCACGTCACCTGGTTCGGCCAGGCGTGGCTGGTCGATGGGCTCAACCGCCACGACGATTTCATCGGGGCATTCGAGGATGCCAGGCGCGAGGTCGCCCGGCGCGAAGAGGCGGACGATTACACGGCTTCGCACCCGCAGCTCCACGTCGGAGACCGGATCGGGCCGGTGCTTGAAGCCTGGCGCGAATCGCTCGAACCCGGCCCTGCCGTGGCCTATCCCTGGCAGGCCCCGACCCAGCCTGCATCGGAAGCCGCCAGCGACCCATAGTCCGCCGGCCACCTCCCGGCCGCCGTCAACGCGGGCGCTGCGCCTCGATCAGCCGGTAGGTCGTCCAGGCCCGCTGCTCGCCCTGCCATTGGTCGAACGCCCGCACTTTGATCCGGTGTTCACCCTCCTCCAGATCCGTGGGCAGCGCACCACGCCACAGGTGGCTCGAAGG
>CALEIM010000104.1 GCA_937876395.1 uncultured Wenzhouxiangella sp.
TGACGGGGAAGAGAAATCATGAACAATCCGCACAACGTCCGTGGGTTGCTGATTATGACCAGCCTGGAGTCGGACGTTCGGGACAAGTTGTAACGCTCAGCACATCAACCCCGTAGCGGCCCATGTAAACAGCCGCGGCGGTCCTTGATGACCGTCAAGCCGCGGTTGGACCGCCGCGATCAAGGATAGTGTCAAAGGCAGCAAGGACCCGCTGCGGTTCGTCCAGGGCGCTCGGCCAGTGCGGCGAAAAGCGCAGCCAGCCGTCGGGACTGCTGGCGGCAATGCCCTGCCGGGCCAGCGCCTCGACCCAGGCCGGGGCCTGCGCGGGCTCGGCCGGCCGCAGGCTGAGAATGCCGGAACGACCGTCGGGCTCACTCATGCGCGCCGAGCGAAAACCGCGCTCGACCAGGCCGGGTTCCAGTGCGTCCAGCCAGGCCTGGACATGGGCAAAAATGGCCGCCACGCCGATCTGTTCGATCAAGCCGAGGCTCGCATCCAGCCCGGCCATGCCGATCGAGTTGGGTGTGCCTGCCTCGCTCATCAGGGCTCCGCTGCGGAAGGGCCGGTCATAGCGCAGCTCGCCGGGCGCGCGCGACAAAAAGGCAAAGGGGTCTTCGTGGCTGAGCCAGGCGGCCATGTTCGGCTGCAGGGCGGCTGCCCGTCCCGGGGCAACGTAGATAAAGCCGACGCCCTCAGGTCCCATCAGCCATTTGTGGCTGCCGCAGGCCAGGTAATCGATGTTCAAGGCTTCGACATCCAGCTCGACGATACCAACCGCCTGGATGGCATCGACGAACAGCTCGGCACCGTAGGCGCGGCACAGCTTGCCAATGGCGGCCAGCGGCATCAACTGCCCGGTGGTGAACTGCACCGCACTGATCGCAACCAGACGCACGCCGCGCTTCAGCTCGGTTTCGAGCTGTTCGAGGGCCTGCGTACGCTCTGTGCGGAACGCATCGGTGTTCTGCCACACAATCTTCAGGTCGTGACGGCCCGCGGCCTGTTGCCAGGGCGTGATATTGGTTGGGAATTCGCCATCGAACAAGACGATGCGCTCACCCGCGCGCCAGTCCAGGCCGGTGGCGATATTGATTACCCCGGCCGAGGTGTTGGCAACCAGGCCGATGCTGTTCTCCGGGGCTCCAATCAGCGCTTCCAGCCGCCGCCTGAGGCGAATCCGGCGTTCGACTTCTTCAACATACCAGGCCATACCCTTGCTGGCATAGCCACTCAAGGTCGCCGCCACGGCTTCGCCCACCGCCAGCGAGGGCGGTGAAAGCGAGGCGTGGTTGGCGTAGACGGCAACTTCAAGATGCGGAAACTGGGCGCGGCTGCCGAGTCGGGCGGTGTGGGGCATGATGGGACTTTGCGGGGGTTTGCTTGTATTCAGCATGACATAAATTTCATGACGGGATGGCTCAGGGCTCAAGGCCCAAGGCGCAAAAAGGAAGGAAGAAAAACCTGGGGCAGGATAGAAAAGATTTACAGGATGAAAAATCGGAATGGGTGGAATCGGGCAAGGCATTTGCGGTCTTGAGATTCGCGGATCGTCAGCCAGCGTCACTAACGCGCATTCGGCAAACGCTCGTAGAGCGCATTGACGCGTGCTTTCACATCGGCGTCGGCAACGATGGCTTGTGGCCAGGCGCGGTCGGTTTCGCCCGGCAGTTTGCGGGTTGCGGACCGGGAGGTTGAATCGGGCGAAATTTCCGGCGTTTAGCGCTCTCGATCCTCGCTGATCAGCACCTTGCCGGGATTGAGCAGATTGTCCGGGTCGAGACAGCGCTTGAGCTGGTGCATCAGGCTGAGACGAATGCTGTCGGCGCGCCCGGCCAGTTCGCGGCGGCGCAGCTGGCCGATGCCGTGCTCGGCGGCGATTGAACCCCGATAGTGGTCAACGGCATCGAACACGATGCGGTTGCAGTCCGCCTCAAGGGCACGAAATTGTGCAGCCGACATGGTTTTGGGTTGGCTGAGATTGAAGTGCAGATTGCCGTCGCCAATATGACCAAACACGCACGGCCTGATGCCGGGCACGCGTTCGCTTAACTGTCGACAGGTCTGCTCGACAAACTCGGGAATCCGCTCGATTGGCACTGAAATGTCGTGTTTCAGGCTGACGCCGCCGAGTTTCTGGGCCGCGGGTATGGCCTCGCGCAGCGCCCACAAATCGCGTGCCTGGGTGTCGCTGACAGCCACCACCGCGTCGCTGGCCACGCCTTCGTCGGCGGCGCGTTCCAGGGCATCGGCGCAGGCAGGCTGCAGCCAGTCGCCGGCCACTGCCGTGTCGGCCTGAAGCAGCAGGTACCAGGGATGAGGCCGGACCAGCGGATCGTGGGCGGCGGGCAGGTAGTCGAGCACCAGCTCCAGGGCCAGGCGAGGCATCAGCTCCAGCGCTGATACGGTCTCGCCGAGTCGGTCCCTGAGTAGCCGCAGCAGGGTCACGGTGGCGGGCAGATCGGCCACTCCGATCAGCGCCGTCATGCTCTGGCGCGGCCTTGAAACCAGGCTCAAGGAGGCGGCCGTAACGATGCCCAGAGTGCCTTCGCTGCCGATGAAAAGCTGGTTGAGATCGTAGCCGCTGTTGTCCTTGCGCAAACCTTTCAGGCCGTCAAGAATCCGGCCGTCGGCCAGCACGACTTCCAGGCCAAGCACCTGCTGGCGCATATTGCCGTAGCGGATGGTCAGATGGCCGCCGGCATTGGTGGCGATGGTGCCGCCGATCGTGGCTGTGCCTTCCGAAGCCAGGCTCATCGGGAACATCAGGCCGGCCGACGCGGCGGCCTGCTGAACGGTGGCCAGCGGGCAGCCGGCTTCAGCAATCAGGAGCGCGCCTTCGGCATCCACCTGACGCACGGCACGCATGCGCTCGAGGCTGATCAGCACCTCGCGCCGGGAATCACGCGCGCTCTGGCCGCCGACCAGGCCGGTGTTGCCGCCGCGCGGCACCATGGCCAGGCCGGCCTCGCGGCACAGCAAAACCGTGGCCGCCAACTGCTGGGTGCTGGCCGGGCGCAGCAGCGCAAGCGGCAGCTCATGGTAGCGGCCGCGCGGCTCAGCGGCGCGGGCGGCCAGATCGGCCGGGTCGCTGACCACGCCGGCCTCGCCAAGCAGGCCGCGCAGACGTTTGAAGAGTGCTTGATGCATGGACGCAAGTATCTTAGATCGTTAAAACATGTAGCAGAAATGCATGATATGATATCGGCCCTGCCCGGTCGCCTAGCGAGGTGCGTTTCATGACCTTTGTCGTTACCGAAAGCTGTATCAAGTGCAAATACACCGACTGCGTGGAAGTTTGCCCGGTTGACTGCTTTCACGAAGGCCCGAACTTTCTCGTCATCGACCCGGAAGAGTGCATTGACTGCACCCTGTGCGAGCCCGAATGCCCGGTCAACGCGATCTATCCGGAAGACGATGTGCCGGCCAATCAGCAGCAGTTTCTCGAAATCAACGCCGAGCTGTCGCGTGAGTGGCCGGTGATTACCGAGATGAAACCGGCACCCGCTGATGCGGCCGACTGGGACGACGTGCCCGACAAGCTCCAGTACCTCGAACGTTAGGCGCTCTCGGTCGATTCGCCGATCCTGTCGTCGGTTTGGGTTAATCTTGAGCCCTTGTCGACAGCGGAGATCGCGCGTGAGAACAATCCTGATTCTGGCCGCCTGCCTGGTGACTGCCTGCACTTTCGAGATGCGCCCCGGTACGGATGCTGAGGACGGCGAGGAGGCCACCGTGACTGTGGCTGTCGCCGGCCAGCTTTTTTATCCCGAGCGCATTGCCTTGCCCGGTCAGGCCGTGCTCCATATCCGTGTTGATGCGGTCGATGTCGACGGCATCCGCATCATGAGCGAACAGCGCCAGACTCTGGACGGTCGCCAGGTTCCTCTGCCGCTGGGGCTGACGTTCGAGCGCAGTGAGTCGCCGGATACACTGCATCGGCTGCGCGCCTGGGTGAGCGTGCCCGACCAGGCGATACTGCGCGACACCGGGCCGGTGCTGCTGGCTCCCGAAAGCGATCAAATCGACCTCGGCGAGCTGCGTTTGTGGGCCTTTGACTCTGCCTTGCACGGCCCGGCCTGGCAATGCGGCCGGCACACGCTCAGCTTCGTCAGCCCGGGCGCGGAGCGCGCAATCCTGCATCTGGATAATCAGGTTCACGAGCTTGTGCAAACCCAGGCTGCCTCGGGCGTGCGCTATGAATCGGTCGAAAATGAAAGCCTCTGGATTCATGAAAAGGGCGGGCAAATGTTGCTCGCCGTCGCTGATGAAGTCCAGCAAGACTGCCAGACCTGGTCGGGGCCGGAGGCGGACATCGTTGCCCGCGGCAATGAGCCGGGCTGGATGCTTGAGGTCGGTGAGAATCAGCTTGAACTGCTGTATGACTACGGCACGGCCAGGCTTGATCTGCCGCTGCTGGCCCGCAGCATTGAGGGTTTGAGCGTCCACTACCACGCCGCCGGTGCAGCCGGGGCGCTACTGGCTGTTTTCCGCAAGCAGATCTGCAATGACGACGCCACCGGAATGCCCTATCCCTGGGCGGCCGAAATTCAGTTTGCCGAACGGCGCTTCAGCGGCTGCGGCGGTGACCCGGAAACGCTGCTCAGCGCCAATCCCTGGCACGTCGAAATGCTGGGTGAGCAAGTGCTTGGCGAAGACATCGAAGTCAGCTTGCACTTCGACGGGCAGGGCCGGGTCAACGGTCGAGCGGCCTGCAACTCCTGGTTTGCCGACTATGAGCTCAGCGGCGAGGGCCTGACCATCGGCCGACCGGGAGCCACCCTGATGGCCTGCCCCGAGCCGCTGATGAGCCTGGAGCGGCAGTTCTTTGATTTACTGGAAACAATCCGGCGTTTCGATATTGATGCGCAGGGCCGGCTGGTTCTGGTGACTGCCGACAGCCGGATCCTGGCCCGCCCGGAGCGTAGTGATTGATCAGGGCAGGGACAGACGCTGGCGAATGGCCTCCAGCGGCCCTGGCAGCCCGCCCTTGCCGGTCAACTGGCCGGCCACGCCGCGTCGAAACGGCGCGATGCGGCTGGCTACGCGCAGCACGCCGCGGCGCAGCACCCGCGCCGGAAGCTGGTCATTGGTGTACAGGCCGACGATGGATGCCGTAGCCAGGTACAGCGGCAGACTGGCCAGGCGCTGGCGGCGCTGGTAGGCGGAAAGCATCATCGAGTCGGACGGGTCACGCCCCTGGTCCAGGGCGCGGGCCAGCTCAGCGGCCAGGATTTCGACGCTGGACAGGCCCAGATTGAAGCCGTGGGCGGTGACCGGGTGCATGCCGACGGCCGCATCGCCGACCGTGGCCAGGGAGTCGGCAACCAGCCGGTCAGGCCACACCCCGACCAGCGGGTAGAGATGCCGCTTGCCGCACAGGGTCATTTTCCCGCGGCGGCCGCGATACAGCTCGGTCACTTCCCGGCTGAACTCCTGCTCATCAAGTTCGGCCAGCCGCCGGGCGCGCTCGTGCGGCAGGGTGATGACCACCGAGGCGCGCTGTCCGTTGAGCGGCAGCAGGGCCTGGGTGCGCGCATAGGCGAACCATTCCCAGGCAACCTGCTCGTGGTGGTGCTCAAGCTCGACCCGGGCGAGCAGCATGCTGCGCCCAAAATCGCGCATGCGCGCGCCGATTCCGGCGGCCCGCCTGAGGCCGGAAAAGCGTGAGTCGGCGGCGACGACCAGGCGCGCATGTACTTCGCGACCGTCGCCCAGAATCAGCCGGCGCCCGCGCTCGTCGACGGCGGTTGAATCCACGCTGACCCCGGTTTCAATGTTCAGGCCATCCTGTTCCACGGCCGCAGCAAAAGCTGCCTCACGGATGCGGTGATTGGGCACCAGCCAGCCCAGACAGTCACTGCCGCCGTCACTATGGCTGATGTGCATGGGCTGTTCGGAATCGCCGTCGAAAACGGCTGCGTCGCGCAGCTCGCTGATGTCTTCGGCCGGCAGACGCGACCACAGGCCGAGCGTTTCCAGCAGGCGCCTGGAGGTGTGGGTCAGGGCAATTTCGCGCCCGTCTTCGGGAGGATTGGCCAGGCTGTCGCGCTCGGCGCGTTCAAACAGGCGAATGTTCAGCCCCAGGCCGTCGAGCGCGCGCGCCAGGCAAAGACCGGCGGGACCGCCGCCGACGATGGCAATATCCGTTTTCATTCCTGACCCGTGCTCCGTCCTGTCTGTGGGCTGCTCTAGTGTACCCGCCCGGTCATTCCGCAAACCAGCTCGAACGGGTACCATACGCCAGTTGATTCATTTCCGTCGTCCAGGAGATTCAGGGATGATCGCCAAACGCAAGCAAGGAACACTCGAACCGGCCAGTGAGCAACAGGAATACCGTGTGCGCTGGGAAGACCTTCCGCTGTCGTGCCCGACGGCTGCCATGCAGGTCTGGAACGCCCATCCGCGCGTCTATGTGCCGGTGCATCGCTCCGGTCGCGAGATGTGCGAATACTGCGGCGCGGTGTATGTGCTGGAAGATCCGGATCCGGACCAGCCGATGCCGATGTTCGACAATGGCGAGATTGAGGATCGATTTCGCCGCGCTCAGCAGCGGGTGCGCGACGCCGGCGGCAAACGCTGAAAAACTTTTCAGCCATCCGGCTTGCAATTGATCCATTCTTCCTTCATCTGTAGATTACGGCGCCCGCCGTTGTGCGCGGTCGCTGTATCCACGAAGGAAAGCCATCATGAAGAACTGGAGTATCGTTGTACTGCTTGCCGGCCTGCTGGCCGTTGGCAGCCTGTCGGCCGAGGACTCGCAGGAGGCGGCCAAAAACCAGGGTGAAGAGCAGCTCAGCCTGATTACAACCACCCCGGCTGAAGGTTTTGACCTGGCCCTGAGCCTGGCGCGAAAAGCCGTCGTTGCGACTCAGCCGAACAAGGAAGTACTGTTTGAACAGCGCCCCGGCTACGCAGAAGATGCCGGTGATTTGATTGCTGCATCGCATGTCGTTGCGGTGCATTTTCAGACCATCGCTGCGGCCAACAACTACTGGCGCGATCAGTCCGCCGACGACTGACTGACCAAAGGCCGGCGCTGGCGCATTTTGTTACTTGCGCCGCGCTTTCAGCAAATCACGCAGCACAACCGCCTGGTTGTGCTCGTCGTCTTTTGCGCCATACAGCAGCACCAGACCGTCTGAGCGGGCCATGTCGGCCAGTTCGGCGAGCCGTTCCTGTTGTGCGTCATCGTCCAGCTCTTTGCGGTACTTTTGTCGAAACGCGGCCCAGCGTTCGGGATCGTGGCCGAACCATTTGCGCAGCTCGGTGGATGGTGCGAGCTCCCGGTACCAGTGATCGAGATTAGCCTGTTCCTTGCTGATGCCGCGCGGCCAGATGCGATCAACCAGCACCCGGGTGCCGGCGTCGGGCTGCTGGTCAGCGTAGATGCGGCAGAGCTGGATTTGGGGTTTGTTCATATGACCTCACATTCAACGGCCTTCGCCCGGAGGGCTGGGCCTCTGTACTGCAAGACCTCTACGCTGCAGCACCTCAAGCAGTTCCTGCTGATGGGCCGCATCACGCGTTTCCAGCTCCAGCGAAATTTCCGTCATTCCGACCGGCACGTGCACTTCGCCGCGCCGATGACGGACCTCGCGCACGTTCATTCCCAAGGCGGCCACCTCGCCGATCAGGCTGGCAAGGCTGCCGGGCCGGTCCGGCAGGGTGACGGCAATGCTCAGTAATCGGCCGCTGGCGCTCAGGCCGAAATCAATCGAGCGGCCGATCAGCGAGGTGTCGATGTTGCCGCCGGACACCACGCAGGCCACACGATCATCGGCGTTGAGCGTGATCTTTCCATCCAGCAGCGCCGCCAGAGCGGCCGCGCCGCCGCCTTCGGCAATGGTGCGCGTACTTTCCAGCAGGATGACGATCGCCCGTGCGATGGCGTTGTCATTGACCGTGACAATCTGGTCGACATGCGCGGCGATCACCTGACGGGTCAGCTCACCCGGAGCCTTGACGCTGATCCCGTCGGCGATGGTCCGGGCAGTCGGATCGATCGAATCGACTCGGCCGTCGTCAAGGAAATGGCGCCAGGGTGCAACCGTTTCAGCCTGAACACCAATAATCCGAATTTCCGGGCGCTGCAGCTTGAGGGCAAGCGCGATCCCGGATAAAAGACCGCCGCCGCCCAGCGGCACGACCGCCACGCTCATGTCGGCCAGACTGTCGATCATTTCCAGGCCGCAGCTCGCCTGCCCGGCAATGATGTCCCAGTCATCGTAAGGGGAAATGAACACCAGGCCCTCGTTGTCGGCCAGCTCCCTGGCCCGGACGGTGGCTTCTTCCAGGCTGGTGCCGATCTGCTCAATGCGCGCTCCCAGCGCGCGGCAGGCGATCACCTTGGTCATCGGTGCAGTGGTCGGCATGACCACCGTGGCCGGCAGACCGAAGCGCCGTGCGGCCCGGGCTACGGCCTGAGCATGGTTGCCGGCCGAGGCGGCGACCACGCCGGTCGGCCGTTCGCCGCCGGCGTCAAGACGGGCAAGTTTGTGACTGGCACCACGCATCTTGAATGAACCGGTGAGCTGCAGGTTTTCATGCTTGAGCCACAGCCGGCAACCGAGCCGTTCGCCCAGCGCCTCGCTTTCATTGAGCGGCGTTTCAACGATGCCCTGACGAATCCGCCCCTGAGCCGCCACCAGGTCCTGCAAATCAAGCTCGATAGCCATGCACTGCTCCGATCCATTCCATCCAGTGAGTCCGGCGCCTATTCTGCCACCGGGCGGCTGCAGACTGGAGATCGCAGGCAATCAGGTAAAAGCATGTAAGATACATGTTATGCCTGCAGCGCCAAAAATCCAGCGACCGGATCGCGTCGCCTTGCCCCGTCTGGTTACCGAGACCTGGTTTTTTCCGCTGGCCAGCCTGTACGCGGCACTGGCCATGGTCCTGTTTGCACTCGGCTGGACCGGATTGATTCCGCCGCCGCCGGGTCTGCAGACCGCGGCCGGACACGCCCACGAGCTGCTGTTCGGCTTTGCGCTGGCAGTGGTGTGCGGTTTTCTGGTCAATCGCAGCTCCGGGCCGCGCCTTGGGTTGCTGGTGATGCTGTGGTTTGTCGCCCGGCTGAGCTTTCTGTTTGTTCCCACCAGCCTGCTGGCCGCGCTCAGCAACATCGGCTTTGCCGCCGTGCTCGCGTTGACCGCCGCACCGCGCTTCATGAAGGCGGCCAAGAAATGGCGCAACCGCCTGACCGGGCCGCTGGTGTTGGCTTTGGGCACGGCCGCGGCGGCGTTTCATGTCTTGCTCGCCCACGGCCATGCCGGCCTGGTTTACGCGCTGCTGGGCGAGGCGGTGCTGCTGTTTGCGCTGCTGATGCTGTTTTTTGGCGGCCGTCTGATTGCCCCGGCGGCGGCTGGCGCCATTGAGCGTCGCGGCGGACGTCTGGAAGCGCGAGTTCAGCCGCGCATTGAAGCTGCGATTTTGCTGGCCATGGTTACGGCGGTAATAACCGGCCTGATTCCGGCAGCAAAGCTGCTGCACGGCGTGCTGCTGGTCATCGCCGGTGCCCTGGCGATATTGCGGCTATTGCGCTGGCAGCTATGGCGCTGCGGAGGGCGCCCGGATTTGCTGTGCCTGGGCGTCGGCTACGCCTGGCTGGGCGCGGGCCTGGTTGTGTTCGGCCTGGCGCGCGGGTTTGATTTTGGCCTGACGCCGACCGTGGCCACCCATGCGATCACCGTCGGTGCGCTCGGCACCTTGACCAGCAATGTCATGTTGCGCACCCGCCTGCTGCGTCTGCGCCATCCACTTGCGAGCTTTTCCTGGGTATTCGTCAGCCTGACCGGTTTGATTACGCTGGCTGCACTGGCGCGCCTTATGGGGGCCAACAGCGGCCCCGGCCTGCTCTTGGCGGCCGGGGCGTGGGCTCTTGCTTATGGTTTGCTGTTCATGGTGTTGATGAGAGTCGGTCAGTCGGTCCAGCCGGGGTGATCGAAATACTCCGGGTAGACTTGCAGCACCTGGTGCAGTTGATGCAGGCCGTCGTGGAGATCGTCGGATTCACGCAGTGAGCGGGCCGCACCCAGTGAGGCGGCGAGCAGCTTGTGCAGCTCGGCGTCGGGCTCGGGTGGCAGGCTGCAGTTGACGATCATGAAGTTGACCTGGGCATTGATCTGATCGGCCAGTTCGGACGCCTGCTCCGCGTCGAACTCATCGTTACGAAAGGCGCTATGCATGGGCTCAAAGGCGGCCTTGAGACCGTCCATGCCTTCGCGCAGCGGCTCGTCAGTGGCCCACAGGCCGGATTCAGAATCGGAGCGCTGCAGGTCGAGCAGGTCAACGCCTTCGGCGTGGTGATGGTGATGATCGTCATGGTGTGCGGCGTGATCCTCGGCCAGCACCGGGCTCAGGGCCAGCATCAGCGCGCCAGCAAAAAGGACGGCAAGGGGTTTGTTCATGTTTGCATACTCCTTAAGTTAGAGGTTTGCTCAGGGTTGATTCAGTTCAGCTTTGACGAGGCCGGCCAGGTGTCGGCTATAGCGGTCGAGATAGTTCAGGCCCTCGTCACGGCCTGACAGCCAGGGATTCATCAGGGTATGGCGCAGCAAAAAGATGCTGTCGGCCTGCGCCTGCGGGTCATCGACGTCGGCAATAAAAGTTTCGGGGTCCAGGTCGAGCTCGCTCATCAGACGTTCGGCCGCCTGAGGTCTTAGTGTGTGGCGATGCACCAGGGTGCGCGAACCGAAAAACTCGCGGCTGTGGATGGGCACGTTTTCATCGACGCTGAGCCTGGCATACAGGCGTCGGCCAAAGTCATTCATGCGCGCCAGCGAGCGGTTGCCGGCCGGATTGATGGCCAGGCAGACCAGGTTGGTATCGGGCTCAAAGGGGATCACCACCCGCGCCAGGCCGTGGAGCTCATCCCTGAGCTGATCGATGTGCTCGAAGAAGTACTCGCAGTTGCGAATGGTTTCGGCACACAGACGGCCCATGTGGTCAGCATCCAGCGGCAGCACCCGATGGCTCAACCAGGCGCCGGCGGCAGCCGCTCCCGGCTTGGAGCCTTCAAGTATGTACTGGCCGAGGTTGCGAAAGCGGCGCTCGTATTCGCCATCGGCGCTGCCTTCGGCTTCGTCGAATACATAGGCCGCTTTCTGACTGATGAAGTCGGTCATGCCGCGGTTGCGGGCGATGTAGGCACCGCAGCCAAATGGCACAAAGCCGAGCTTGTGCGGATCGACGGTGATCGAGTCGACGTGGCGGAGCGCGGCAAAGGCTTTGTGGACCGGCTCGGACGGGAAATGGTGAAACCTGGAGCGCATTTTGGCGTGGTCGAGCAGGGTGCCGTCCGGATGCCGGAACATGCTCGCCAGATAGCCGCCCCAGGCCGCGTCAATGTGAATGGCAAATTCCACGCCCTGGCGTCGCCAGCGCTGCCGGGCCGCGACGATGTCGTGAATCGGGTCGATGGCGCCAAATTCAGTCGTGCCGAGCACACCCACCACAGCCAGCAGCGGGCGCTGTTGGGCCGCCAGGCGCTCGATTTCAGTCTCCAACGCCTGACTGTCCAGACGCATATGTTCGGTGATCGCCACCTTGATCAGATTGGCCGCACCCAGGCCGAGCAGTTCGAGCGCCTTTTTCCAGGAGTAGTGCGCGCTGTCGGGCACCAGAACAACCGGCGGCGCCAGACCCGGATGGCGGGCATGGAATTCGGCCAGGCCCAGCGCCTCGACCCGCTCGTCCTCAATGCGTTCTGCCAGATGGCGGGCCTGGCGACGGTCGAGCCGGGCATCCATGCTGGCCAGAAGCTCGCGGCGCAGGGCAATGACCTGATCAATTGGCAGGTTGAACAGCGCCAGGTCATCGCTGTCTGGAAAATTGCCCGGCCAATGCTTGAGCGTGCCGGGATCAAAGCCGGCCTCGCGCATGGCGCGGGCGGCCGCCAGCGGCCAGTAGCGCACCGCGCGGAAATACCACAGCGATTCATCGTTGGCGATGGTTCCGCCCGAGGTCGCGTGTCCCCAGGCGCAGGGTTCATGCTCGGAATCAGTGTTGAACCCGAACATGGCGGCAAGCTGGCGACCCAATTCAAGCTCCAGCGGCAGGGTGACCGGCGAGGCCTCGTTGGAGACGTGATTGGGGTTATAGAGCGTGGTGACGAGCTGCGCGATCAGGCCCGGTAAAAGCAGATCGGAGGCCATATGTCCGATGTAGCGCGGATGGAAAAAAGGCGTCGAGTTCTTCAGCCGCGCGCTCAGGCCGTGCAGCTCGGTTTTCATGCGACCAACGAAGCGCCGATATTCCGGCCCGGTATCAGCCAGCACCGGGATCTGCGGCCGATCCTGGGGGTGGATATTGCGCCGCCAGTAAACGTGGTCGCGCAAAAGCTCTACGAGCACCGTTTCAAACAGCTCGTTGTTCTCGGCGTAGGCACCAAGAAACAGCGGGCTGAGCCAGTCCACCAGTTGTTCACGGTCTTCGCTGTTCAAGTGCACAATTGTCTCGGTTCGTTGGCTGGTTTGATTCCCATTATCATATGCAGCCGACAAGCCGAACGCACAAGGTCTTCAATCATGGCCGGAAGCAGCCTGCTCACACTGATTGATGACATCGCCACGCTGCTCGACGATGTCGCGGTCATGACCAAGATCGCCGCCCGCAAGACGGCCGGGCTGATCGGTGATGATCTGGCCGTCAATGCCGAGCAGGTGACCGGTTTTGCCTCCAGACGCGAGCTGCCGGTGATCTGGGCGGTGGCCAAGGGTGCGTCGCTCAACAAGGTCATTCTGGTGCCCGCGGCGCTGCTGATCAGTGCATTTGCTTCCTGGGCACTGGTTCCGCTGCTGATGTTTGGCGGCGCTTTTCTGGCCTATGAGGGCTTTCACAAAGTTCATCAGAAGCTGTTTCACCGGCAGGCCGAGGCCCGCGATAAAGAAGCCCTCAGACAGGCAGGCCGCGATGTCCGGGTGGACCTCGTCGCCTTCGAAAGACAAAAGATCAAAGGTGCCATCCGAACTGATTTCATCCTTTCAGCCGAGATCATCGTGATCGCCCTCAACGCCGTGGCCGCTCAAACATCCAGCCTGCTGGTTCAGCTCGGCGCCCTGATTGCCATCAGCGCGCTGGTTGTTGTCGGCGTTTATGGTCTGGTTGCCGGCATCGTCAAGATCGATGATCTGGGCCTGAAACTGATTGAAATTGGCAATGGGGAAAGTCGGCTTGGGCAGTTCCTGGTGGATTCCTCACCGCGGATCATGAAAGCCCTGGCCATAATCGGTACCGCCGCGATGTTCCTCGTCGGTGGCGGGATTTTTTCGCACAATATCGACGCCATCAATAGCTTGTTCGCCGAGCTGTCGAGCGGTGCCGGTTCGCTGGCGCTGATCATCCGCTATACCCTGGACGGCGTGCTGGGCGTCATTATCGGAGCCCTGCTGCTGGCCCTGATCGGCGCTGGCGGCAAGCTGCGCGCTGCCATCTTTACGGACGCTGACAGCGGCTGAGTCCGCGCGGCCACCAATTCGATACGTTCAGCTGGGTTCGGTTGGGACCAGCCGACGACCCGTTTGAGTGGCTTTGTGACAAGATCCATGGCTGATCAGATCAGGCACCGATTGAAAATCCTTTGCCAAGCGGCTAATCTGCTTTGTTCTGTCGTTCTTGGCCTCAAATCATGTCTTCCAAACTGCAAGCCCTCAATGACTGGGTTGGCGAGATTGCCACCCACACCCGCGCCGCCCGGGTTCACTGGTGCGATGGCTCAGGGGCCGAAAACAGCCGCCTGATTGCCGAGATGCTCGAAACCGGCGATTTTGACGCGCTCAATTCCGAAACCCACCCGGACTGCTACCTGCACCGCTCTGACCCGGCCGATGTCGCTCGCGTCGAGCACCTGACTTTCGTTTGCACCCGGCGTGAGGAAGATGCCGGGCCGAACAACAACTGGATGGCGCCGGCCGAAGCGGATGCGCTGATGAAGGGCCTGTTCGCCGGCTGCATGGAAGGGCGCACCCTATATGTCGTGCCCTACTGCATGGGGCCGATTGATTCGCCGCTGGCGCGCTGCGGGGTGGAAATTACCGACAGCCCCTACGTGGTCGTCAATATGCGTTTGATGACGCGCATGGGTTCTGCGGCGCTGGCGCGCATTGAGCGTGAAGGCCAATTTGTCAAGGGTCTGCATTCCACCGGTGATCTGGATCCCGAGCGGCGTTTTATCATGCATTTTCCCGAACAGCTCAGCATTCAGAGCTTCGGCTCGGGCTACGGCGGCAACGCCCTGCTGGGCAAGAAATGCCATGCTTTGCGGATCGCCAGCTATCAGGCCCGAACCGAAGGCTGGCTGGCCGAGCACATGCTGATTGTCGGCATCGAGAATCCGCACGGTGAAGTGCGCTACTTAGCCGCGGCATTTCCGTCGGCTTGCGGCAAGACCAATCTGGCCATGCTGATTCCCCCGGCCGCCTACCGTGAGGCGGGCTGGAAAGTGTGGACGGTCGGCGATGACATCTGCTGGCTGCATCCGGGTGAGGACGGGCGCCTGTGGGCGATCAACCCGGAAGCCGGCTTTTTTGGCGTCGCCCCCGGCACCAGCGACAAGACCAACCCGAACGCCCTGGCAATGCTCAGCAATGAAACCGTGTTCACCAACGTGGCGGTGACCGACGATCAGCAGCCGTGGTGGGAAGGCCTTGATGATCGCAAGCCCGACCGGGACTGGCGCGGTCGGCCGTTTGATCCAAAGAATGGCCCGGCCGCCCACCCCAACTCACGTTTCACGGTCTCGCTCAAGCGCTGCCCGAGCTACACCGAGGAAGCCGAAAATCCTCGCGGTGTGCCGATTGATGCCATCGTCTTCGGCGGGCGTCGCGCTCATCTGGCGCCGCTGGTCATGGAAGCGCGGGACTGGACGCACGGTGTTCTGATCGGCGCGGCCATGGCTTCGGAAACCACCGCGGCCGCCACCGGCCAGGTTGGCGTGGTGCGCCGCGATCCGATGGCCATGAAGCCGTTTTGCGGCTATCATTTTGGTGATTACTGGGCGCACTGGCTTGATGTGGGCTCAAAGCTGTCGCAGCCGCCGAAGATTTTTCAGGTCAACTGGTTCCGGCGTGATGCCGATGAAAAGTTCATCTGGCCCGGCTTTGGCGATAACATGCGCGTGCTCGAATGGATACTTGCGCGCTGCAGCGATCAGGCCGAAGCCCTTGAGACGCCAGTGGGCCGTTTGCCCGATCCGGACGCGATCAATCTTGCCGGCCTGGATCGGCGGCCCGACATGGAAGCGCTGCTGGGGATTGATCCGGCCGAATGGCGTCAGGAGCTCAAGGAGGTGAGCGCCCACCTGGCCGGTTACGGCGAGCGCGTGCCAGACGCCCTGAATGCCGAACTGGAACGCATTCGCAATAGCCTCGGCTGAAGGTCGCGCCGATCGAGCAAATTTTAGTCATCTGGGCAGTACAGCCTGGTGGTCACCGTGTTAATTGCTAATGAAATCAACATGTTGATGTTTTGCAAAGGGAGGAAAATCAATTCACATTCGTTTAACAAACCCCTTTTATTCGCTCAGCGAAGGTGCTAGTATCGGCAATGAGTTGGAGGGTCTATCACTCCGGCCGTGCGCATGCGCGTGCTGAGGTGACGGACCTTCTGGCTCCGACACATTGCTGTCGATACTAGTATCGAATGCTGAAACCAGAAATCAAAAGACATATATGGAGAGTCTGATGAAGCACAACCGTAACCCACTTGCCAAGGCAATCAACTACGCCCTCGGGGCGGGGATGATCGCCGGCTTGGCAGTGACCGCCTCGCCGGTCATGGCTCAGGACGGCGAAGCAGCCGCTGACCTTGATCGCGTCCAGGTCACTGGCTCGCGTATTTCGCGCGCCGATATTGAAGGCGCACTTCCTGTTACCGTCATTGACCGTGAAGCGATCGAGTTTTCCGGTCACTCCTCGGTCGCCGATCTGCTGCGTGAAACCACGTTCAACAGCTTCGGCTCCTTCCGTCCGCAGTCCGGTTCCTCGGGACAGAGCTGGGCCGGCCTGAGCATGCGCGGTCTGGGTGAAGGCCGTACCCTGATCCTGCTCGACGGCCGTCGTTTGCCGAATGCGCCAAACATCGGCTCCGCCCAGGACCTCAACTCCATCCCGATGGCTGCCATTGAGCGTATCGAAATCCTGTCCGACGGTGCTTCCGCCGTCTACGGTTCCGATGCCATCGCCGGCGTGGTCAACGTCGTGACCCGCAAGGACTTCACGGGCGCCGAGTTCATGTACGGCTTCAGTGAGCCGGAAGAAGATGGTGGTGACACCCGCGAAGCCTCGGCCGTGCTCGGCATTGCCGGTGATCGCGGTCGGATCATGATGGGTGCTTCCCTGAATGATCGCGATATCGTCTATCAGAACCAGCGCTGGTGGTCGACCGGCGGCCTGTCGCAGTACGCCAACAACTTCCTGTACCCGACCGGCTTTTTCCTGGATCACCCGACCAACGGCCCGGGCGTGCCCGGCGAAGGCTGTACCGGTCCGGACTTCCAGATCAACCCGGCCAACGGCCAGTGTCTCTATGACTTCACCGGCGATGCCGCCGATGAGGCCGAGATCAAAAACCGTTCGTTCTTCGCTCGCGGCAGCTATGACATCAACCGCGACTGGTCGACCTACCTGAACGCCAGCGTTACCCGCGTCCAGAGCTTCGGCCGCTATGCGCCGGTTCCGTCCAGCCCGTGGCCGGGCGGCTTCCCGCAGCTGCCGGCAGGCACTCCCAACCATCCGGCGACCCCGCCGAGTCAAGGTGGCCTCAACCCGGAATGGGAGACCTACCAGCAGTGGACCGGTGAAGATCTGGCCTTCATCCACCGCTTTGCCGCGCTTGGCCCGCGTGACACCAACATCGACTCCCAGCTCTACGACGTCGATGTCGGTGTTGACGGCCGGTTTGGCAACTGGGACCTGAACGCCGGTTTCCGTCACACCGAGTCCAAGTACTACGAGTTCGGCGAGAACTATGTGGTCGGCAACCTGGCGCAGAACCACATCAACAACGGCAACTACAATATCTACGACCCGTACTCGACGCCGGCTGATGTTGCCAACGCCATGATTTCCACCACGGCCCGTCGTTCCGAGTTCAAGTTGCGCGAACTCTACGCCTCGGTTTCCACCGATCTGTGGGAAATGGCCGGTGGCCCGGTTGGTTTCGCCGTTGGTGCTGAGTATCGCGACGAAATCTATGCCGACCTTTATGACTCGCTGTCAGAAGGCGGGGAAATCGTCGGTTCGGCCGGCAACTCTGCCGCCGGTGGTCGTGATCTGACGGCTGCCTTCGTCGAGTTCCTGTTCCCGGTTCTGGACAACCTGGAAATCGGTCTGGCCGGTCGTTACGATGACTACAGCGACTACGGTGATGACTTCTCACCGAAAATTTCGCTGCGTTATCAGCCGCTCGACAACCTGACCCTGCGCGCTTCCTACGGTGAAGGGTTTGCCGCTCCGACGCTCGATATCCTGACCATGAAGCCGTCCTTCTCTGCGGCCGGTATCGTCCATCCCGCCACGGCCGAATGGCAGGGCATTCCGGAAGCGAACTGGGGACAGCAGATCCAGGTCACGACCTATCAGATCGCCAACCCGAACCTGGCTTCCGAGCAGTCCGAGCAGTTCAGCGTGGGTGCTGCCTGGGCGCCAACTGACTGGCTGGATGGGTCTCTTGATTATTACAACATCAAGATTACCGATTCGATCAGCTTCAGCGGCATCGGCACGATTGCGGCCTGTCTGGAAGGACGGACCTCGAACTGCCCGCCGGGCCTGAGCGTCTTTGATCCGGGTATGTCATACCCTGATCCGAGCCTGGGTCTGGGTATTGCCTACGGTCCGGACGGCGAAATTCGCTGGGCTCAGACCGGTTACGGCAACCGTGGCACGGTCAAGACCGATGGCCTGGACCTGAACGTCCGCACCAACTTTGACTTTGGTGCCGCCGGACGTCTGGAAAATGAGCTGCAGGTCGGCTACGTGCTCGGCTACAAGGTCAACGACAGCGGCAACATCGTTGGTGAGTGGGATCTGCCGGAAATCCGCGCCCAGCTCAACAACCGCTGGAGCTTCGGCGACTTCTCCGCTGGCTGGAACATCAAGTACATCGACGGCCAGGACGATTCGCCCACCAGTGCTGATATCAGCACACCGTCCTGGACCACCCATGATGTGCAGTTCAACTGGCACACCCCGTGGAATGGCCGCCTCACCGTTGGTGCGACCAACCTCGGCAACAAAGAGCCGCCGGTTGACCTTGCCCATCCGAGTGGACGTGGCTTCAGCTACGGCATGTACAACGGCTACGGCCGCGTACCCTACATCCGTTACACCCAGACGTTCTAAGTCTCAGGTGTCAATCTGATGTATGTGAGCATGGCCCGGACTCCGGGCCATGCTTTTTTCTGGAGTACGCAATGCCCGCATCCCAAGACCCATCCGATCCGACTGGCCGCCAGGCCCAAGGCTCAGCGCGCTACAGCGCCGCCTGGACCGCGTACTGGGCCGGTGGCGCTCGGACTTCTCTTCCGCAGGACTTTGCCGACAACTACGACGGCGAGATCGCGGCGTTCTGGCAGGCACGTGGCGATGCGCTTGACCACAGTGCGCGCATACTGGATGTGTGCACCGGCAACGGCGCCATCGCCCTGCTGTTTGCGGCCCAGGCCGGCGCGCGCGGCGCGGATTGGCAGGTGGAAGCCGTTGACGCGGCCCACGTCGATACGCGGAGTTTTCAGGCAATCTGGGGTGAGCACGGCGAGCTGCTGAACAACATCGTGTTTCATTCGGGTCAGCCGATCGAACAGTTCAGGCCAGACGGATCGGGCTACCATCTGATCACCAGCCAGTACGGAATTGAATACTGTGACTGGCCGGCTGCCGCCCGCCGAATCGCCGCACTGCTTCGACCCGGTGGGCATCTGGCGATGATCAACCATGCGCCGGACACCGCCCTGCTCGAAACCATGCGCGAGGAGCGCGCCGACTATCGTCTGCTCAAGGAAACCGGCGCGTTTGAACTGATATCGCGATGGCTGGCCGGGCGTTTGCCTTTATCCGAACTGCGAGATCAGCTCAGCCGGCCCGAGACGTTGATCAGCCGCGCTTTTCAGCGCAACAACTCACCCCTGCTTGAACAGGCCCGGAATACCGTGGTCGCCGTACGTGCAGCACCCGCCTCAGAGCTTGTCGAGCGCCAGCAACTGCTGGCCGGCTGGATCGAGCAGCTACAGGCCGGCGGCGCGCGCGCGGCCAATATGCTTCAGGTCAACGAGGCGCTGGCGCAGAACCCCGACTGGCTGCAGATCTTTGTCGATGTCGGCCTGAGAATTGAACACGATGAGCCGCTGACCTACGCTGATCGTCATGTGATCGGCCGCGCTCGAGTGCTGATTCGGCGCTGACCCTCCATTCTTGCCGATCAGCGTGCGCGATGGCGCTGCACCTCGCTGCCGGTGTACCTGAAGCGCGCATTGAAGGCCACCGTGATGCGCAGATCATCGCCTTCATAGGGCAGCACCTCATGCAACAGCCAGGAGGGAAACAGCACCAGTTGACCCGGAACCAGCCTGAGCGACAGCGGCGCCCGTGAAAACGGAGGCTGAAGCTGGCGGCTGGCCCAGTCGATATACATCGTTGAGGTGCTGTGCGGGTTCAGAAAAACCAGCTTGCCACTGTCTGAATCGGGGTCATCGCCGTGGTGGGCAACGCAATAGACGCCGGACCAGGAGTGATTGGGGTGATTGTGGGCGCCAAAAAATCCCCCTTTGTGAGTCAGATGAAACCAGGCCTCGACCCCGTAGTGCATTTGCTGCAGGGTTTCGGCCGAGTAGCCGTTGAGCGATCCAATCATCTGGTAAAGCTGACCCAGACAAAACTGCTTGAGCTCCTGGACCGGCGGATCGGGCCATTCAAACAGGCTGAAGTTGCTTTCGTAGAGTGCCGCGTTTCGGTTGACGAATGGATCCGGGTTGCGGTGTCGGTCACCTTCATTCATGCGCTTTACGAACAGCTCGCGCAGCCGCGCATTGAGCGTTTCGGGTGATGGGTGGTGTGCAAAGGCCAGGGGCACCGAAAATATCGACTGGATTTCAGTCCCGGGCGTCTGAGAGTCGTTCATTGAAACGGTCGGCGGTGGGATTGTAGGCATTATACAAGTGAGCGATGGCGCTTGAACTGCGCGCCAGAACTTGTCACCATGGACCCCGAACCTTGTTGGGGACTCAAGTTTGCGGTGTGATACCCGCTCTTTGCACGACAGCCGGAGACGACGGTTAGTTACCCGTGTGTTGCGGGCGAGCGTCTGGCTGACAATTGTTACCTGCCATTCCCTGTTGGCCGGGGAACTCGGCCCGGTATTCAGAACCATCGGCGTGGCCGACGGCTTGCCAGACAGCCGGGCCGAGGCCGTGGTTCAGGACACCAGCGGCTACATATGGATCGGAACACAGGGCGGCCTGGTTCGTCATGAAGGCCGCCAACTCAGGGTGATTGGCAGTGATCCGGAGCGGCCCAATCCGCTGCCGGGAAGCAACATCATGTCCTTGCTGGCCACCAGTGACGGCAGCCTGTGGGCCGCGGTGGAAAACAGCGGAGTCGTCCAGATCGACTCCGACCTGAGCCAACGCCGCCATCTTCTGCCCGATGAACTGGGCGTGACCAGCATGCCCGGCGGCAATATCTGGTCCATGGCAGAAGATTGTCAGGGCCGCATCTGGCTGGCATTCATGCGCGGCGGGGTCGCGGTGTTTGATCCGCACACGCAGACCATCGAACGCTTTGCCCAAGATGGAGACTTCGGTCTGGATCCAGCCGGTTTCCAAATGGAGTTGATGGTTGATTCTGCCTGCCACGTCTGGCTGCTGCAAAGCGCCCAGCTTTCGGTACTGGCGCCCGGTGCTGAGCGTTTCGAGAAGGTATACAGCGCTGACAGCGGCGGAATTCTGCTCAGCGTCGGCGAAGCCCGGGGCCAGATCTACTTTTCCGAAAGCCGCCAGGTCTATACTCTGGGGCCGCTTCAGGGAGCTGTCAGCGCCGAGCCCAAAGCCCTGCTGGAGACCGAAGGCATGGTCACCGGACTGGCTTTTGATCCGCACGCCGCAGAATTGCTGGTTTCATCGGCCTCGGGCCTGTATCGCGTGGCGCTCGATGACGACAATGCGCTACAGCGGATCAGAAGCATTCGCGGGCTTTCTGACGGCCTGCCCACCGACCGGCTGCACAGCGTCATGGTCGATCGCGAAGGCGGTCTGTGGATGCGTCTGTACCGGCTCGGTGTGGCCTATCTGCCACCGGGCACCGACGCTTACGCCCGCTTCCAGCCGGTTTACGGCGCGCAGCTTGACTCACCGCTGGACATTGATCCGATTACTGCGGTGGCGTGGGATGAACAGGAGTCGGTATTCTGGGTTGGCGGTCTGATGCGCGATTTCCAGGCGCTCGCGCCCGGGATTGAATCAAGCCTGGCCGACGAAGTGGCCGAGCGTCTGGTAGAACATCTGGACGCCACCGTTATGGCCATCCGGCGCGTCGGCAATTTTTTGTTGGTGGCTACACACTCCCGGGTGCTGCGCACCGAAATGGCTGCAGATGCCGCGGTCGAGATTTTGCTCCAGCGCGAGCAGCTTGAGCAGGGGACCTTCATCTTTCTACGCGTGCGCGACGATGGCCGTCTGTGGATCGGTACACGTGACGTCGGCCTGTTTCTTGTCGATCCCGAAAACGATGAGCGCGAGCATTTCAAGCTCACAGCGTCCGGGCGCACCCATCTACCTGACCACGAGCTGCACGATCTCATTCAGGGACCCGACGGCAACTGGTACCTGGTGGCCAGCAGCGGGATTTTCCGATGGCATGAGCAGCTGGGTTTCGAGCAACTCAGTGATCCTGGCCGACTGCCGATTTCGGCCGCTGCCTGGTCCGGCAACGTGCTTTGGCTGGCTGCCGACGATTATCTGGAACGGCAGGTTCTGGAAAATCAGATTCTCAAACCCGGCGAGCGTCATTCACTGGTTCGACGCCTGCCGCCGGGGCGCGTTTATGATCTGCGCGTCGATGCCAGCGGAGCCGTATGGCTCATTCGCTCCAGCGGCCTGGCACGTTTTGATCCCGACCGAGGCCATTTGCGCCATCTTTCGCGCCGTGATGGCCTGGCGTCGGTAGAGTTTCAGCCCGGCGCCTCGCTAAAGCTTGACGACGGACGGATTGCTGCCGGCGGGCGCGGCGGCCTGGTACTGATTGACCCTGCGCGCCTGCGCCGAATTGATATTGCACCGCCGGTGCACATTACCGGCTTGCAGGCGGCGGGCCGAAACATCGAACTTGGCGCCCTGGACGACCAGCTCATTGAGTTGCCGCATCAAAGCAATGCGCTGCAGATCGATTTCCAGGCCAATTCCTACCTGGATCCCGACCGCAATCGCTACCGCGTGCGCCTGGAAGGATGGGACAGTGACTGGCTGGAGCTGCTGGGCCAGACTCGTCACTACTATTCCCGTCTGCCGTCAGGCGCCTATCGTTTCCGGGTTCAGGCTGCGGCCCCCGACGGACCCTGGAACGAAACCGGCGACACCCTCGACATTGTTATCCACCGGCCGCCGTGGCTGAGTCGAGCGGCCATGGTCAGCTATGTGCTGCTTGTGCTGATCGTGACAGCGGCCATCTGGCGCAGTTATCGCAATTCGCTGCGCCGCCGGCGGGAAATAGCCGAGGTTCGCCACAAACGCGCACTTGCCGAAGAGCAGCGCCAAGTTGTTGCGCGCCTCAATGAGAGCCTTGAGCCGCTGGATCTGGCTGCCACCATTGCCGAGGAGATTCGCCAGCTGACCGATGCCGAGCGCGTATGCATGGCCTACGTTGACGACGCGTTGCCGCGCGACCTGGTGTGCACCGAAGCGAATGGCGAAATGCCAAGTCGCGAGACCTGGCGGCAGCGGTTCAAGCAGGCCGACGGTCACAGCGCCCTGGCCTTGTCCCTGAAAGTCGCCGAGCAGGAGGTTGCCCGGGTGCTGGTCGAAGCGCCGGCTGAAGGGGCTGCTGACCGCCATGCCGAGCGCCTTGGACTGTTCGAGCAAATGGCCGGCCAGGCGCTGCACAACGTGCTGTTGCTGCAGCGCGTCCGTGACCTGGCCGAGCACGCCGAGCAGGCCAGCTCGGCCAAGTCCGAGTTTCTGGCCACCATGAGCCACGAAATACGCACTCCCCTGCACGGCGTGCTCGGCATGATCGACCTGCTCCACGAGAGTGAGTCTGATCCGGGTCGGCATGATATTCTCAACACTCTCAAGCAGTCCGGCACGCAGCTACAGCGCATCATCGATGACGTGCTGGATATCTCGCGCATTGAAGCCGGTCGGGTCAGTCTGAACCCGGAATATTTTGATCTTGCCGCAATGCTGGAACAGGTGGTTGATCTGCACGCCTCCAATGCGGCCCGCAAGGGCCTGGACCTGCGTTTGCGAATTGCTTCCGCGCTGCCTCTGACAGCCTTCGGCGATGGCGACCGGATCGCCCAGGTGCTGGGCAATCTGCTCAGCAACGCGGTCAAGTTTACCCAGGCTGGAGGTATCGAACTGACCGCAGAGCCAGGCCGCGACGGCTGGCTGGTATTGATCGTGTCCGACTCCGGACCCGGCATCAGCGCCGAGGATCGCGAACGCCTGTTCAAGCCCTTCAGTCAGCTCGATGCCTCAATTACCCGTTCACACAGCGGCTCGGGCCTTGGTCTGGCGATCTCCCGACGTCTGGTGGACGTAATGGGTGGCAGCCTCGACCTGATCGAGGCCTGCCACGGCGGCAGCCGATTCCGGGTGCGCCTGCCGGTGCTGATCGATGAACTGGGAGATTTCAGCGGCTCGCTGACCGGAATGCTGGCGGATACCGTGGTCTGCGCCCGGGTCCATCCGGCCCAGATGCGGGTCCTGCGGCGTCTGGCCAGACGCTGGAATTTCGGGCTGGTCGACGCATCATCAAACCCGCGTCCCTGCCCGCTCTTGTTGATCGACCCGATGGCGCTCGATGATAGTGAGGCCGAACGGATCGACGAGTGGCGGCGCCAGGCCGGCGCCATCGCCTGGCTGCAAAGCCCCTTTCCGACGCGCGCCGGCCCCCAGCCCATCCTGCCGAAAGGCACGCATTTTCTGCGCTGGCCGCTGGTTGAAAGCCGCCTGCTTGGCCTGCTGCTGGATCTGCGCCTGCTCAGGCGCTGACGCCGCTGCCGGCAGCGGGTAAACTGCAGGCTGTTTCTTTCGGGAGTGAAGTCATGGAATTGATGATCCTGCTGGTCATTGTGGTTGCGGTCGGACTGTTTGTCATGACCCTGTACAACCGGCTGGTCGCCGGTCGCAATCGCTACAAGAATGCTTTTGCCCAGATCGACGTTCAACTCAATCGCCGCCATGACCTGATTCCTAACCTGGTCGAGGTGGCCAAGAAATACATGAGCCACGAACGTGAGACGCTCGAAGCGGTCATTCATGCCCGCAACGGCGCTCACCAGCAGCTCGGCAATGCGGCGGCTGATCCGACCAACCCGGAAGCCATGCGCAAACTCTCTGAAGCCGAGCAGGGGCTGTCGGGCGCGCTGGGCCGACTGTTTGCCCTGTCGGAAAGCTATCCCGACCTCAAGGCCAACCAGAACATGATGCAGCTCACCGAAGAGCTCAGCAGCACCGAAAACAAGGTCGCCTTCGCCCGTCAGGCGTTCAACGATGCGGTGATGAACTACAACATACTGCGCGAGAGCTTCCCGGCCAATATTCTGGCCGGCACGTTCGGCTTCCAACCGGCCGAGCTGCTCGAAATCGATGATCCGGCCAAACGCGAGGCAATCAAGGTCGATTTTGGTTGATGCATGAACTTTTTCGAGCATCAGGATCGAGCTCGCCGCCAGAGCAAATGGCTCATCGGGCTGTTTGTGCTGGCGGTGCTCGCCATCGTCGCCGCGGTCGACCTGCTGGTTCTGTTTGCCGTCGGGCCTGAACCGCTGCCCCTGCTGTGGGCCACAATTATCACCGGCGGCATCATTCTTGGTGCCAGTGGAGTACGCAGCTTGCAGCTTCGCGGCGGCGGTGGTGAGGTGGCCCTGGCGATGGGCGGCACGCTGGTCGAGCCCGAGCCTTCCGACCCGCTGCGCCGGCGGCTGCGCAACGTCGTTGAGGAAATGGCCATAGCTTCGGGCGTTCCAGTGCCCGAGATTTACGTGCTTGAACATGAGCGCGGCATCAATGCCTTCGCCGCCGGATTCTCGCCGGCGGATGCGGCGGTGGCGGTCACCCGCGGTACGCTTGAACATCTCGACAGGGATGAGCTTCAGGGCGTGATTGCTCACGAGTTCAGCCATATTCTCAATGGCGACATGCGGCTCAATATCCGCCTGATCGGCTTTGTTTTCGGCATTCTGGTGCTCGGCATTCTGGGTCGCAAGCTGCTGTATTCGGCCCGCTACGCCCGCGACAGCCGCAACGCTGCCCCGGCGGTCATGATTGGTCTGGCGGTGGTCGTGATCGGCTACATCGGCCTGTTTTTCGGGCGCTGGATCAAAGCGGCCGTATCGCGCCAGCGTGAATATCTGGCCGATGCCTCGGCGGTTCAGTTCACGCGCAATCCCGACGGCATTGGCCGAGCGCTCAAGAAAATTGGCGCTCTGCCGGCCGGCTCCTACATGCTGGCCGACAGCGAGGAAGTCGGTCATATGCTGTTTGGCACCGGCATGGGCTACCAGATGTTTGCCACTCACCCGCCGCTGGAAAAACGCATTCTGGCGATTGATCCATCCTTTGACCCGGCCGAACTGGAATCGCTGGCCCGGTCGATGGATCGGCATGCCCAAGCGCGGCGCGCCGAAGCTGAAGAGGCTGAGCGGCGCGCCCAGGCCCTTGAAGCAGGTGAGTACCGCGGGCCCGGCGGCTTTGTGCTGGACCCGTCGCGCATGATTGAGCAAATCGGCCAACCGGGGACTGAGCAGGTGTTCGCCGCCGCTGTTCTGGCATCATCCCTGCCGCCCGTACTGAAGCGTTCGGCCCATTCCGATGAGTGGGCCATGGAGGCGGTCTGCAGTGTACTGCTGGATCCGGCCGATGCCGATGTTCGCGAACGCCAACTGCTGGCCATTGCCAAAGCGCTGGGCAGCGAAAGCGAGGCGCGCGTGCGCACTCTCTACCAGGCCAACTCGGATCTTGATCGCGCGCTGAAACTGCCCCTGCTGGAAATGGCCTTCCCGCAGATTCGACGCCGCCCGGAATCGGATCTGCTCGGCTTTGTGGCTCTGATTGATGAGCTGATCGAGGCCGACGGCCGGATTGCGATCTTTGAATACACGCTCTCACGCCTGCTCCGCGCTCTGGTTCGTGAAGCCCTGCGGCCCAGTTCAGCCCGGGTTCACGGGCGCCGGCGGATCGGCGAGCGGCGAACCGAGATCACCGAGCTGATGGCCATCCTCGCCCGCCACGGCCATCCTGACGATGAGCACGCCGCCCTCGAAGCCTTTGGGGCGGGTATGCAGACGCTCGACGGCAGCGTGCCGCCAATGCCCGTCATCGAAAGCTGGCCGGTGCGCCTTGACGAGATTCTCGCCCGGCTGGATGCCCTGCGTCCGGCTTCACGCCATACGCTGGTGCTGGCGCTGATGGCCTGCATTGTTCACGATGGCAAGGTCGAGCCCGAAGAGCTCGACCTGCTGCGCGTAATCTGCGCGCTGCTGCACATCCCCCTGCCGCTGACCGATCAGGCTGCCGACCGGCCCCGCCCGGCACTGGCGCGCAGCGGCAACCAGTCTGATGTTCAGCGACACTAACAGCCACAGCCTGCGGCCATTTTCGATCATGTCGTTGATCGCGTAAATTTCCAGAATCTGCCAGTTTCCCCGCAGGGGTGCTGATCGCCGTAGCCAGCCGGTCTGGTCACCAACTCCACGGTGTAGAATCAATACCATGCGATACCATTTCAGGGGCCACGTTCTTGACATCCGGTCTGGCACAGTGACCGGGCCTGATGGTGAGCTGGTGCTGCGCCGCCAGGCCTGGTCCTTGCTGCGCGAACTGGTCGAGCGCGCCCCTGAACTGATTGAACGTGATGAGCTGCTTGACCGGGTCTGGGGCCGCCAGGCGCTGTCGCCCAACGTTCTGCCCCAGACCATCAGCGAGATCCGCCAGGCGCTTGGTGATTCCGCTCGCCATCCGCGCTATGTCGAAACCGTGCACGGACGCGGCTACCGCATGATCTGCCCGGTTGAAATCGAGCAGCAGGCCGACGATTCGTCCGCCGACGATGCAAGCGATAACGCGACAGGTGAGGCAGCGCCCGAATTACGCGAACCGCGCGGCTGGCCGATGGCTGCACTGCTGATGAGCATTACCGACTTGAGTCTGTTGCTGTGGGCGCTGTGGGGTTGGCTTGGTCCGGGGTCCGGGAGCGGTGTTTCGGCGGTTTCCAGCCAGGCCGTCGACCATTCGGCCAGCGAGCGCCTGCGGCGTCAGGCCGAACGGGCCCGCGCCGGGCATGACATTCTGGCCGCCGCCGCCCACTGGCGGGCGCTGGCGGCCATGGAACCGGAATCCATCGACGTGCTGCTTGAGCTGACCAGGGCCGAGCTCGATGCCCTGCAAGGGGCGCGCGCGCGCGCCACTCTGAGCCGGATTGAAGACCTGCTGGCCGGACGCGACTACCCCCGGTTTGAACTGCTGAGCGCAGAAATGTTGTTGCTGGATGGCGAGCTGGATCGCGCATCGACGCGGCTCGAAGCCCTGCTCAGCCAGGCGGCCGAACGGGATGACGCCGACCTGGCCGTGCGCTCGGCGCTGCTGCTGACCGAGCATGCGCGCCAGAGCGGAGATGTTGAGGCAGGGCGCGAACGTCTCCAGGCCATGGCCGTGTCAGATCGCTGGGCACTGGATCGTGATCAGCGCGCCCGCCTGCTGCTTGAGGCCGTTCGCCTGGCGCTCGGTGAAGGCCGGATCGGCCTGACCGAAGAACTGATTGAGTCGCTGAAGGCGCTCGAACCGAATCAGACGCTGCGCCATCATCTGGCCATCCAGCAGGCTTTGTTGGAAACCCGCAAGGGGCGGCCTGAACAGGCGCTCCAGACCCTGGATCTGCTCGCCGGAGCACCGAACCGGCCGCGCGACCCACCGTTTGAGATTGCGCTCCACAACGCGCTGGGCCGGGCCGCCGTTGACGCTGAGCAGATCGCTCGGGCACGCGAGCATTTCGATCAGGCTCACGCCCTGGCACTGGAACATGGCCATGCCCTGAAGTCAGCCCAGCTTCAGGTCAACGGCGGGCTGGCCCTGGCGCGTCGCAACCGGATGGAAGAAGCGGATGCGCTATGGCTGCGCGCGTTGGAAATCTTTCAGGCGGTCGGCGATCGGCGCGGCGAGGCGACCTGCCTGGGCAATCTGGCGGCATCTGCTTCCAGCCGCGGCCTGAATGAGCGCTCGCGCGAGTTCAACGAACAGGCGCTGGCGCTGTTCCGGAGTCTGAATCTGGGCGCAGACCGGGCGCGAACCGCGTTCAATCTGGCCCTGCTGGCCAGCCGTGCTGGTCGTCTGGACGATGCCGAGCGTCTGTTGTCCGAGGCTGAAACGGTCTACCGCAGCAAGCAGGATCATGAGCTCACCCTGCACGTCGGCACTTTCCGGGCCGAGCTGCGCACCTTGGCTGGCGACCTTATCCAGGCCGGTCAGTTGTTGGCCGATCTGGAAGCCGGACTTGAGCGTGGATCGTTTACGCGTCGTGCGGCCCTGCACCGCGCCGCCGGCCATCTGGCCCTGGCCGGCGGTGATCTGGACGCGGCCCGCGAGCGTTTTGATCAGGCGCTGGAGCTGCATCGTCGCGGCGCCAGCGAAGACTGGATTCGAGCCAGCGAGACGGCACGGCTCAAGATTGATTTCCTCGCTGGCGAAGATCCCTGGCCCATTCACGTGCAGGCCGCCGAGCGGGCAGCCGACGCCGAGCGGGCCGGTCAGGCACGTGATGCGGCCCGCGCCTGGCTGCTGGCCGCCGAAGCGCAGCTTGGCAGCGCAGACGCGTCGCGGGCGAATCGGCTGATCGAGCGCGCCGCCGCCCAGCTTGAGCTGTTTGAGGACGCAGCCGTGAGTTTCGAGCTTGACTGGGTGCGCGCCTGGGCGGCCGAAGAAGCCGAGCGCAGCGCCCGTCTGGACGCTCTGGCCGAACGTGCCGCGCGCATGGGCTACGGTCTGTTCCAGAAGCGCGTGGAGGATAGCCGCAAGGCCATGATTCCAGGCGCCGTACGCAGCGCTGCCAGCGGACCGGTGCTACCGCCCTACGTCACGCCGGCGGGCTAAAGCGTAAGCTGATTACCAGCGAATTTCGGCCATGCCGAGCTTGAAACCACCGGAACCGCAGATTGCGCAGATGAACGCCGATTCAAAGGTTTTGATTGGAAAAGCCTGACCCCCCCACCGGTAGCAGTCCGAGCGGCTAGGGCAAAAACGGCTGAGGAGCATGCGCAATCAGGCCGCCCGGTTTGCGTCGGGCTGTGCGGCGCGGTACTTCCCTGAAATCATGTCGCTGGCTTTCTCGGCAATCATGATGGTCGGTGCGTTGGTGTTGCCGCCGATCAGGCTGGGCATGATTGAGGCGTCAACCACGCGCAGGCCTTTCAGGCCATGCACCCTGAGCTGAGGATCAACCACGGCCTCGGGATCGATTCCCATGCGGCAGGTGCCCACCGGGTGGTAGATGGTTTCCGCCTTGGCGCGGATAAAATCGATCAGGCCATCGCGTTGACGGATGTCATCGCCCGGAAAAATCTCGTGAGCACGGTATGGTCGGAAGGCCGGCTGCTCAAGAATTTCCCGCGATAGCCGCACACAGTCCAACATCATTTCAAGGTCTTCGGTCTCGCTGAGGTAGTTGGCGTGAATGGCAACGGGCTGGCGCGGATCGCTGCTTTTGAGCGCAAGATGACCGCGGCTCAGCGGCCGCAAAGGGCAGGCGTGCAGGGTATAGCCGTCGCCGGGCAGGCGGTTGCGGCCGTGGTCATCGAGCAGGGCCGGGACGAAATGCATCTGGATGTCGGCCCGATCGTCGCGGCCGCGACCGGAGACCAGAAAGCCGCCGGCCTCGGCGATGTTGGAGGTGCCTTCACCTTCATGGCGCAGGATATAACGCAGGCCGACGCGCAGCTCGTTGAGCTGATCGTAGGTGACCGGCTGCGAGCAGCGCGTGAGCGTGCAGATATCGAGATGATCCTGCAGGTTCCGGCCCACGCCGCTGAGTTCGTGACGAGGGCGAACGCCTGCCGATTCGAGCACGCCGGCCGGTCCGATGCCTGACAGCATCAATAGCTGGGGTGAGTTGATAGAACCTGAGGCGAGCAGCACTTCTCGCCGCGCGATGGCCAGATGGCCGCGGCCGCGCCGCCGATAGCGAACCCCGCCGATGCAATCGGCGGCGGTGAAATGCAGGCGGTGGGCCAAAGCGCCGGTCAGGATGGTGAGGTTGCGGCGCTGACGCACCGGCCTGAGATAGCCGGTGGCGGCGCTACAGCGTCGCCCGTCACGTTGAGTCACCTGGTAGAGGCCGATGCCCCGCTGGGCCGGGCCGTTGAAGTCCGGGTTGCGGGCAAAGCCGGCCTGCTCGGCGGCCTGGATGAAAACCTCGCTCAAGGGGTTGGTGTAACTCAGATCCGACACCGCCAGCGGGCCGCCTACGCCGTGCAGGTTTGACTCGCCACGGCCCTGATCCTGCGCGCGCAGAAAATACGGCAGCACATCGTTCCAGCCCCAGCCAGTGTTGCCCGCGGCGGCCCAGTCTTCGTAATCCGTGCGATGGCCGCGCGAGTAGCACATGGCGTTGATCGAGCTCGACCCGCCCAGCACCCGCCCGCGCGGCCAGTACAGGCGGCGATCGTTCAGTGCCGCCTGCGGCTCGGTGTAGTAATTCCAGTTCAGCGATTTGAAGTGGTTCAGCTTGGCCAACCCGGCCGGCATGTGAATGAAAGGATTCCAGTCGCGCGGGCCGGCTTCCAGCAGCAGCACGCTGACATCGGGATCGGCGCTGAGCCGATTGGCCAGCACGCAGCCAGCCGAGCCGGCGCCGACGATGATGTAGTCATAAGCTCTGGGCATGGCACTTGAATCCCTTTAGGGTGGGTCAATCGATAATAGGGCGATGAAATAGAGTGGCAGGTCTAAACTCTATTACGCAGGCACAAGGTACAAGGCGCAAGAAAAAACCGTCGGTCCGACACGCGCGGACGGTTTCCGGGCGAGCGCTTCTTGCCTGCGGCAAACCGCACTCACCCTCCAACCTGCGCTGCCGACGGTCCATGTCAAATCCATCCCCCCCAAGGGCGCACGTTTCATCCATGCTGGGCACCAGTTGAGATGGGTACACCAGCCGTTTGCCCTACAGGCGGTGTAGCTGGCTCATCAGGGCAAATCCCGACAACGGCCCTTCCAAGTCGCGGCTGAGTGCGAGAACCTTGAATTTCTCGCCCATTTCACCGGGCAGGGTCAGGCGCTTGAGCTCGCCGGACAGTTCGAGCCGCTGGCGTTCATCAGCGCTCTCGGCGAGCGCTTCGTGTGCTCCCAGGCTGAGTAGAAAGCCGGCCTGGCTGGTGAAACCGGCCACTTCCAGCCCGCAGTCATGGGCGGCTTCAGCGACCGCGGTGAAGTCAACAAAGGCGGAAATATCGCTCAAACCCGGCCAGACAAAAGGGTCAAAATGGGCGCGATGCCGGTAGTGACAAACCAGGCTGCCGGCGCGGCGCTCGGGGAGGTAATACTCGCCGCGCACATAGCCGTAGTCGATCAGCAGGGCCAGACCTTTGGCCAACGGCGTGGTGACGGTCTCAAGCCAGCCGGGCAGATCGATGCAGATTTCGCTGACATGGCCTGTGCCGAGCGGTTCGGGAAGCTGTGCCTGAAGTAATTCGACCGCGCGGCGCAGACGCTCGCGCGGCGCGCGGCGGATGAGCGCAAAGCGGTCCTGCTCAATATTGACGGCCTGCTCGTATATTTCCCCCGACTCACCGATTTCAAAGCGGGCCACCGGCAGGGCATCAATCACCTCATTGGCCACAATGATGCCGTTAAACGGTTCTTCCGGCGGCGCATCAATCCAGCGCAGACGGTGACGCAGGTCGTCGGGCAGCCCGGCCAGGGTCTGACGCTGTACCTCACGCAGCGCAGCGCTGGGTTCAAGGATCAGGTATTTGGCAGGCAAGGTGGGCAGGGCAAGCAGCAGGTCGCGAGCCAGCGTGCCGGAACCGGCACCGAGCTCCAGCAGAGTCCAGTGATCGCCGAGCTGCTCGGCGACTTCCGTGCACTGGCGCGCCAGGGTCCGGGCAAACAGCGGACCCTGTTCGGGCGCGGTGATGAAATCACCGGCTGAACCGAACTTGTGCAGGCCATTAACGTAATAGCCCAGACCCGGCTCGTACAGGGCCATGGCCATGTAGCGCTCGAAAGGTATCGGCCCGTCGCGCTCGATTTTGGCCGCGATCCTGCGGCACAATTGCTCACTCAGCCCGGCCAGTTCAGCGGGTGGTTCAGGCAGACTCAGTGAACGCGGAGAAGGCAGGCTCAATGCAGCAGACGAACGATGAAAGAGTAGCGATTGTAACCGGCGCGGCTCGCCGCATCGGGGCGGCCATTGTCCGGCATCTGCACCGCCGTGGGCTTAAAGTGGTCATTCATTATCGCGGCTCACAAGATGATGCTGAAACGCTGCGGCAAGATCTGGATGCTTACCGACCGGGGTCTGTCGCCCTGATTCAAGCCGATCTCGACGCGCCGGGTGCGGCGTTGAAAATTCGGGATGCGGCGCTTGGCGTCTTCGGGCGTATCGACGTATTGGTCAACAGCGCCTCGACCTTTTACCCGACGCCGCTGAATGCAGCCAGCACCGCGGACTGGGACGCGCTGATGGGCCCGAATCTGCGCGCTCCGTATTTTCTCGCTCAGGCCTGTGCGCCGGAGCTGGGCAAGCATGGTGGGGCGATTGTGAATCTGGTGGATATCCATGGTCTGGTACCGCTGGCCGGGCATTCGATCTATTCGCAGGCCAAGGCCGGGCTGATCGCGCAGACGCGTGCGCTGGCCGTCGAGCTGGCGCCGGAAGTGCGGGTCAATGGCGTGGCTCCCGGAGCGATCCTGTGGCCGGAAGGCAAGAGCGCGGCGACCGACCGTGCCAAAATCATTGAGCGCGTGCCCCTGAGACGCCAGGGGCAGCCCGAAGATGTTGCCGGGGCAGTCGCTTTCCTGGCCCTTGATGCGCCCTATATCACCGGCCAGATTCTGGCCGTTGATGGCGGGCGTTTACTGAACATGTAGTGATTTAACCGCAGATTGTGCAGATTGACACAGATTTGAAAAGCAAAAGTCTGTCGCTATGGCGGGTCGGCTTGCGGTGGGATTTTGGCTTTACGATTCAAAGATTTCAATCTGCGCAATTTGCGGTTTCAATGGTTTGCCTGGGCAATCACCGGGTTTCATGCCCGGTCAAGTTCGACTACTTGAGCAGCCGGCTGATGTCGCGAAAACGCGGGTGGGAGGAGTTGCCCATCAGCTCGAACAGGACCATTTCGACCACGCTCAAGTGGACGCCGATGGATTGCATGCGGCGCAGGGCGAGGTCGCGGTTGAAGGCCGACCGTGACGACACCGCGTCGGCGATCAGGTGGACCTGGAACTGCTCGCGTCTCAGGGCGGCGGCCGTCTGCCACACGCAGACGTGTGCTTCAATGCCGCACAGCAAAATCTGGCGGCGTCCGGAATCGACAATCGCCTGGCGCAGGACAGCGTCATCCCAGCAGCCGAAGCTGTCCTTGGCGCAGGGCGTCAGACCGTCAAGCCGCTCGGTCAGCTCCGGCACCGTGGGGCCGAGCTTGTCCGGCCGCTGCTCGGCCCAGATGATGGGCAGTTCGAGCAGTCGGCAGGCGTCGATGAGAATGCCCTGCTGGCGAATCATTGCTTCGGATTCGTGCATCAGGCCGGCCAGCCGGCCCTGCACGTCCACCAGCAGCAGCGCGGAGTTGTCACAGTTTGGGTGGTCGGCATTTGCTTGCATCAATTCAGCCTCCAGGTGGGGTTCGGGTAAATCTATCTGCACCAGCGAGCGGTCGCCGTCAAATTCGGCCCAGTGCTCAGCAAAGGTCTGACCGGTGAGCGGATGGCGCAGCCGGGGCGCCAGATCGGTCAGCGGCTTGAGCACATGAGCGTATTTCAGGATTTCCTCGCGCGGCAGGCGCAGGCCGTCGAAATCGCCGCATTGGTTGCCGTGCAGGAGGATGTCGATGTCGAGGATTCGGTCGGAAAACTTGGGCTGGCTGCGGTCGCGTCCCCAGGCGTCTTCCAGGTCCATCAGCCAGCGCTTGAGTTCGTCCGGTGAAAGGTCGGTGTCGATGCGCGCGGCGCAGTTGAGAAAATCTGCGCCGGAAAAGCCGACGGCCGCAGAACGGTACAGCGGTGAGACGATGGCGCCGCCGAAGCGCTCGCGCAGGGCCTGGATTCCGGCGCGAATCGCACGCTCGGCATCCTGATTTGAGCCCAGGCCGAGATAGGCGGCGGTCATGGCCGGGTGCCGCGTTCGATGATGATGCCGACCGACTTTGATCCGCGCACAGCCCCGGGCTTGTCCAGCCGCAGCCGGACCCGGTCGACCGGGAACTCGGCCAGAACGATCTCACAGCAGCGCTCGGCCAGGGTTTCGACCAGCTGAAATCGGCTGCGCTCGACAAAATCAATCAGACGCTTGGCCACCGCTTTGTAATCGAGCGCATCGTCGATGCGGTCGCTGGCGGCGGCGCGTGCCACGTCGGTGTTCATTTCCAGGTTCAGGCGCACCGTCTGACGGATCTTGCGCTCCCAGTCGTAGATGCCGATGACGGTTTCAACGTCGAGATCCTTGATGAATACGATGTCCATGGTGTGTTTGGTCTTTTGGTCGGTTCGGCAGATTGGGGTCAGGCGGCCAGGGTTTCGATTGGCCAGCGTGGCTTGACCGCAATTCTGGCGTCGCGGGTGGCTTCGGTGCGCCGGAACCAGCCGGCGTGGGCAATCATCGCACCGTTGTCGGTGCACAGCGCCGGGGCGGGGTAAAAAACCTGGCCGGGCAGGCGCTCTTCCAGCGCTTCGCGCAGGCGGCGATTGGCGCTGACTCCGCCGGCGACCACAAGCCGCTGCATGCGGGTGTGTTGCAGCGCGCGGGCACATTTGATCGCCAGGGTTTCGGCCACGGCCTGTTCGAAGCCGGCGGCCACGTCGACATGGTCTTGTTCGCTGACCCGCTTGATCAGATCGCGAACGTGGGTTTTCAGGCCCGAAAAACTGAAATCCAGGCCCGGTCGGTTAACCATCGGGCGCGGAAAATCGAAGCGCTCGGGCCGGCCCTGTTCGGCCAGGCGGGCCACTTCCGGGCCACCCGGATAGGCCAGGCCCAGCAGGCGGGCGGTTTTGTCAAAAGCCTCGCCGGCGGCGTCATCCAGAGTCTCGCCGAGCAGCCGATAGTCGGCGAAGTCTTCCACCGCTACCAGCATGGTATGGCCGCCAGAAACCAGCAGCGCCACGAAGGGAAACGATGGCGCCGGATCGGCCAGCAGCGGTGACAGCAGGTGGCCTTCCATGTGGTGCACGGCAATGCTCGGTATGTCGAGCGCGGTAGCAAGGGCCACGCCGGTCGACGCCCCGACCAGCAAAGCGCCGGCCAGACCCGGCCCGGCCGTGTAGGCGACCGCGTCAATGTCTGCCATCTCGAAATCGGCCCGGTCGAGCAGTTCGCGAATCATGCCTGGCAGCTTTCTGACATGATCACGCGAGGCCAGCTCCGGCACGACGCCGCCGTAGCGGGCGTGCTCGGCCTGAGTGTAGACCAAGTCGGCGATCAGGCCGGCTGACCGGCTGTACAGGGCCACGCCGGTTTCGTCGCAGGACGTTTCAATGCCGAGAATGTTTTGCATGACAGGGGTTGGCGGGGTTATAATGGACAGCTTTCCACAAATTCGGGATTTGAGTGATTACATGCCCAGTGTAAAGGTCAAGGAAAACGAGCCGTTTGAGTACGCACTGCGTCGCTTCAAGCGCTCCTGTGAAAAGGCCGGCGTCGTTGCCGAGGCCCGGCGTCGCGAGTTCTACGAAAAGCCGACCCAGGAACGCAAGCGCAAGAAGGCAGCGGCCGTCAAGCGTCATCTGCGCAAGCTTTCGCGCGAGCGGGTCAATCGTCGGCGGCTCTACTAAGTCAGCATTTTACGCAACTTCTCAACCGGGTGGGCAGATCATGTCTGTAAAAGCGCAGGTTCTTGACGACGTCAAGCAGGCGATGCGCGCCGGTGACAAGGTGCGCCTGAAGATGTTGCGTACCGTGACCGCGGCCATCAAGCAGCGCGAAGTTGACGAGCGCATCGAGCTTGACGACGCCCAGACGCTCGCCGTGGTCGAAAAAATGATCAAGCAGCGCCGCGAGTCGGCCGAGCAGTACCGGGACGCCAAGCGACCCGAACTGGCCGAGATCGAGGACAGCGAAATCGCCCTGCTGCAGGATTACCTGCCCGAACAGCTATCCGATGTCGAGTTGGCCGGCGCCGTTGAGGCAGCCATCGCCGCAAGCGGTGCCAGCGACATGAGTTCGATGGGACAGGTTATGGCCCTGCTCAAGCCCCGCGTTCAGGGCCGCGCTGAAATGGGCCGGGTTTCGGCCCTGGTGCGCGCCCGCCTGTCGGCCTGAGTCGGCCACACCGTACCGGTGGTCGGCCACATACCTGATTCCTTTATCGAAACCCTGCTTGAGCGCGTCGATATCGTTGACGTTGTCGGTGCACGGATTGAGCTCAAGCCGGCCGGCCGCGGTGAGCACAAGGCGCTGTGCCCCTTCCACGACGAGAAGACGCCCTCTTTTACGGTCAGTTCCGACAAGCAGTTTTACCACTGCTTTGGCTGCGGGGCGCACGGTACGGCGATTGGCTTTTCGATGCACTACGATGGCCTGGAATTCCCGGCCGCCGTTGAGGAGCTGGCCCGGACTGCCGGGCTTGAGGTGCCGCGCACCGGCGGCCAGGCGCCGCTCAATCGCCACCAGCGGCTGTATGAGGCCCTCACTCTGGCGCAGGGCTGGTTCCAGCGTCAGCTTGAAGCCAGTCGGTCTGCTTCTGATTACCTGGCCACGCGTGGCTTCGACCAGGCCAGCATCGAGGAATTCGGCATGGGTCATGCGCCGGATGCTTGGCAGGCGCTGGCCGACTTTTTGCTCGGCAAGGGTTTCAAGCCCCAGGAGCTTGAGCAGGCCGGGCTGGTCAGTCGGCGCGACGGACGGATCAGCGACAAGTTTCGCAATCGGGTCATGTTTCCGATCCACGATCGTCGCGGCCGGGTGATCGCGTTTGGCGGCCGCGCACTCGGCGAGCGCGGTCCCAAGTACATGAATTCGCCGGAAACGCCGGTGTTTCACAAGGGTCGCGAGCTGTATCGCCTGTATCAGGTGCGACGCGGCGGGCTGCCCGAGCGTATCCTCGTTGTTGAGGGCTATATGGACGCGGCCGCCCTGTTTCAGTTCGGCTTTGCCAATGCGGTGGCCACGCTCGGTACCGCGGTCACGCCCGATCACATGCAGCTTTTGTTTCGAGCCGCACCGGTGGTGGTGTTCTGTTTTGATGGCGATCAGGCCGGCCGCAAGGCGGCCTGGCGCGGCCTGGAAGCGGCTTTGCCGGAACTCAAAGCAAATCGCGAGGTCAGATACTTGTTTCTGCCGGAGGGTGAGGATCCGGACTCACTGCTGCGCAGCGGCGGCCCAACCGCGTTTGAGCGCTTGCTGGAAGAGGCCAGGCCACTGTCGCGGTTCTTTTTTGACCAGCTCTCCGAGCCGCTGGACATGAACAGCCTGGACGGCCGGGCCCGCCTGGTTGCACTGGCCGAGCCCTATCTGGACAAGCTACCGCAGGGTGCGTTTGCCGATCTGATGCGTGACGAACTGCGCCGACGCAGTGGCCACAGCGCTCGCCAGCAGATTCCAGATCGGCCAACCCGCCAAGCCTGGTCTGACCGTGAAGAAGATCGATCGCTTACACCGGTACAGTATGCCGTGGCGCTGCTCGTGCAGCAGCCAACGCTGGCCCAGGCACTGCCGGAAAACTGCCTTGCCGGGCCGGGCCGGGTGCGTGGCGCTGATTTTCTTGCCGAATTGATTGATTTTTGCCGTGACAGGCCCCAGTTTTCAACGGCTAAACTGCTGGAAATCTGGCGGGAGCGGCCTGAAGCGCGCTGGTTGGCGCGTCTGGCGGCACGTGAAATCATGGCCGATCAGGACGAAATGCCAAATGCGATGACACAAACTTTGGCCAGAATACGTCGTCAAAAGGTACAGGTACGAATTCGTGAGCTTCAGCAGGCCCAACTCAAGGATGGGGGGCTCGATGAGGACCAAACCAGGGAGCTGCGCCGTTTGCTGAGTCAGCGGCTCGACGAGAGACTGAAATGAAAGCCGAAACTGCATCAATGGATAATTCACCGCGTCCGTCCCAGCTCAAGCAGCTGATTCAAAAGGGACGTGAACAGGGTCAGTGGCTGACCTATGCCCAGGTCAACGATCACCTGCCTGGCGATATTGTCGATCCCGATCAGATCGAAGATATCGTCAACATGATCAACGATATGGGGATCAAGGTCTTCGAGGAAGCGCCGGAAGACGCCGATGCCCTGATTCTCAACGACGCGGCCAGCGCCGATACCGACGACGAGACCGCGCAGCAGGATGCCGAAGCGGCGCTGGCCGCTGTCGAGACCGAACTTGGGCGAACCACCGACCCGGTACGCATGTACATGCGTGAAATGGGCACCGTCTCGCTGCTGACCCGCGAAGACGAAATCGATATTGCCAAGCGCATCGAAGATGGCCTGAACCAGGTCAACCAGGCGCTTGCGCGCTTCCCCGGCACCGTAACCAGCCTGCTGGGAGAGGTGGAAAAGTGGAAGGCCGGCAATTTGCGCCTCAACGAGCTGGTCAGTGGTTTCATCAATCCGACCCTGCTTGCCGAGATGGAGCTGATTTCCCAGGACGCCATGGAAGCGGCGGTGGAGGAAGAGGCCGAGTTCATCGATGAAGACGCGATCGACGACGAAGAGGACGACAAGCCGGCGCCAACCGTAAATACCATGCCTGACCCGGAGCAGGTCGCGCAGTTCTTCGTCGAGCTGCAGATTCTGCACGAACGTTTTCTCAAGCTCTATGACCGTTATGGTGCCAACAGCCCCAAGGCCTCCGAGCTGCGTGAGCTGATAGGCGAGCAGTTCATGCGGCTGAAGTTGCCGCCCCGGCTGTTTGACGAGCTGATCAACCGCCTGCGTTACCAGGTTGCCCGAACCCGCGAGATCGAGCGTTCAATCATGCTGATCTGCGTCGAGAAGTCCGGCATGCCGCGCAAGGAGTTCATCAACAGCTTTCGCGACAATGCCACCGATCCGGAATGGCTCGAGGGCCTGTTGCGCCGTCGCAGCAACTGGTCCAAGGCGCTCCAGGAGCATGCCGCTGAGATTGCCGAGCTGCAGGAGCGCCTGGCGCGCTTTGAGCGCAAGCAGCGCATCCCGGTCGGCGAGCTGCTGGAACTCAACCGCAATATGTCGATTGGCGAGGCCAAGGCCCGCCGCGCCAAAAAAGAGATGGTGGAAGCCAACCTGCGCCTGGTGATCTCGATTGCCAAGAAGTACACCAACCGCGGCCTGCAGTTCCTGGACCTGATCCAGGAGGGCAACATCGGCCTGATGAAGGCGGTGG
>CALEIM010000105.1 GCA_937876395.1 uncultured Wenzhouxiangella sp.
TTGACCGCATAAATTTCGCTGCCGTCCAGACCCAGCGTCTTTCGGCTGGTGCCCTCTTCAAAGGTGAGCGGCAAAACGCCCATGCCGACCAGATTGGTGCGATGGATGCGTTCGAAACCTTCGGCAACGATGGCTTCGACACCGGCCAGGCGCACGCCCTTGGCGGCCCAGTCACGCGAGGAGCCCTGGCCGTAATCGGCCCCGGCAATGATGATCAGCGGCTGTTTGCGCTGCATATAAGTTTCGATGGCTTCCCACATGCGCATCACCCGGCCTTCGGGTTCAAGGCGGGTCAGCGAGCCCTGCTTTACTTCGCCGTCGACAACCGCCATTTCATTGATCAGCTTCGGGTTGGCGAAGGTCGCCCGCTGGGCGGTCAGATGATCGCCACGGTGGGTGGCGTAGGAATTGAAGTCCTCTTCCGGCAGACCCATGCTGGCCAGGTATTCGCCGGCGGCGCTGTCGGCCAGAATCGCGTTCGACGGCGAGAGGTGATCGGTGGTGATGTTGTCACCTAGCACCGCCAGCGGACGCATATTGCTCAGGCCCGGCCGGTCGGCAAAGCTGCCTTCCCAGTACGGCGGGCGGCGAATATAGGTGCTTTGCTCGCGCCAGGCATAGAGCGGCTCGACCCGCTTGATGCGCTTGAACGGCTGGGCAAACATCGGCTCATAGACCCGGCGAAAATGTTCGGGCTTGACCTTGGAGGCGACGATGGCGTCAATCTCGGCGTCATCGGGCCACAGATCGCTGAGCCGTACCGGTCGGCCTTCGGCATCGTGGCCGAGCACATCACGTTCGATGTCGAAGCGAATCGTCCCGGCAATCGCATAGGCCACGACCAGCGCCGGCGAGGCCAGAAAGGCCTGCTTGGCGTAAGGATGAATGCGGCCATCGAAGTTGCGGTTGCCCGACAGCACCGCCACGGAATACAGATCGCGGTCGATGATTTCCTGCTGGATGTCCGGGTCCAGCGCGCCGCTCATGCCGTTGCAGGTGGTGCAGGCAAAGGCGACGATGCCGAAGCCGAGCTGTTCGAGTTCACCCAGCAGGCCGGCCTCTTCAAGATACAGACGCACGGCCACCGAGCCCGGCGCAAAGGATGATTTCACCCACGGCTGGCGGGTCAGACCCAGCTCGTTGGCTTTTTTGGCCAGCAGTGCCGCGGCAATGACGTTGCGCGGATTGGAGGTGTTGGTGCAGCTTGTGATGGCGGCAATGATAACGGCGCCATCAGGCATCGAGCCGTCGTCCGGAATGTCCGGCCCGGTGGCAATGCCGGTGTCGGCCAGGGCCGCGGTCGCGACACGCTTGTGCGGGTTGGACGGCCCGGCGATGTTCCGGCCCACGCCGGACAGATCAAATTTCAGCACGCGCTCGTATTCGGCATCGGCCAGTGAATCAGCCCACAGGCCCACATGCCGGGCATAGTCTTCGACCAGACGCACGCGGCCGGGCTCGCGGCCGGTAAGCGTAAGGTAGTCGATGGTCTGCTCGTCAACCGGGAACATGGCAGCGGTGGCGCCGTATTCCGGGGTCATATTGGAAATCGTCGCCCGATCGCCGACAGTCAGCGCGCTGGCACCTTCGCCGAAAAACTCCAGCCAGGCGCCGACCACGCGCTGCTCACGCAAGAATTCAGTCAAGGCCAGCACGATGTCGGTGGCGGTAATCCCCGGCTGCGGCCGACCACTGAGCTCAACGCCGACGATATCGGGCAGGCGCATATAGGACGCCCGACCCAGCATCACGCTTTCGGCCTCCAGACCGCCGACGCCAATCGCGATCACGCCCAGGGCGCAAACGTGCGGCGTGTGCGAATCCGTGCCCACCAGGGTATCGGGAAACGCCACGCCATCGCGGACTTCAACCACCGTGCACATCCGCTCCAGGTTGATCTGGTGCATGATGCCGTTGCCCGGCGGAATCACGTCCACATTGTCGAACGCTTCCTTCGTCCAGTTGATGAAGTGAAAGCGATCCACGTTGCGCCGCTCCTCGATGGCGCGGTTTTTCTCAAACGCATCCGGATCAAAGCCGGCGTGCTCGACGGCCAGCGAATGGTCAACAATCAACTGAGTCGGCACCACCGGATTGACCTGGGCCGGATCACCGCCCTGTTCGGCAATGGCGTCGCGCAGACCGGCCAGATCGACCAGCGCCGTCTGGCCAAGAATATCGTGGCAGACCACGCGCGCCGGAAACCAGGGAAAATCGCGCTCACGCTTGCGCGCGATGATCTGATCCAGCGAGGCCGCCAGCTCATCGGCGGGGCAGCGCCTGAGCAGGTTCTCGGCAAGCACCCGCGAAACGTAGGGCAGCCTGGCCCAGGCACCCGGCGAGCGCTCCTCGACCGCCGCACGCGCGTCAAAATAGTCCAGTTCAGTGCCCGGCAGACGCCGGCGGTAGCGGTTGCTCATGGAATTAACCCGGTTGAGAAGTCAACCCGCCATGATAACCGTTCCGCGTTTTTGGCGCTAAATGCAGGTATGAAATCGTGCTTTTCTATACAAATCTGAAATTCAAATGCCTAATCTTCCGTACCGACATTTCCAGCTCTAAACACGCGCCAGCGAGCCACCTCCTTCCTGACTGCTTCAATCAACTCAGCGTGCGTCATGTTTTCAAAATGTTAGTGCATCATCTGTTCTGTAATTTCGGTGACCTTGGATTGAGGTAGGTCACCGGCTTATCCTTTCGTCGGAGTTTTCAACGACACAGAGGAAAAGGAATCAACCGATGACCTGCCGAGCAGAGGATAACGCGCTTGAGCAGGTTTTGAACTACTGGCCGATGAGGGCTTTGACGGCATGGGCCACGCGAGTCTATTGGTCGTGAACCTTGGCCAAATTGTCGTCAATCGGGTTGATCAGGCGAGCAAAGCCGAACGCCTGAAAATCGCCCGTGTTGCGGGTGGCGAAATCGGTCACCCCGTGATGGCGCAGGGTCAGGGCGATACGGGCATCGAAAACGAAACGGCGGGCGATGTCGGGGCGTTGGGCAATGGTCCACACCGAATCCATCACCGGCGCACTCTCGATCACAGCCCAGCGGGGATTGTTGCGCCAGGCCAGGCAAACCTCGGCCGCATCGGGTGCATTCAGGGGTTTGGAAAGCACGGCCGGATTGCGCAGCAATTGGTATAACTCCACCAGCACCAGCTCGCAGATCGCGACATCACTGCGTGCAGCACAATCGTCGATGAACGCGCGGGCCGCCGCGTGCTCCGGACAATCCCGATTGTGCGCATAGAGCAGGAGGTTGGTATCGATCGACAGCACCAGCTCAGTCCCGATCAGCCGTTGGCCAGTTCGCGCCAGTCCTGCTGCTGGGCCTTGAATTCACCCAGACTGGCCGGCGCCGGCGGTTGCCAGGGCTGATCGTTCGACCGCGGCGGGTAAACCCGGCGCATGTGCTCCAGCCCGCGGCGCAGCACTTCGGCCAGGCTGATTTCCTGCTCGGCGGCAATCCGCTTGGCTTCACGATAAAGCTCGTCAGGCAACTGAATCTGGGTTCGGACCATGATGCGAAAATTACATCAATACATATTTAATGTCAACGTGTAGCCAATCATCCACCCCAGAAACTCGAAAATAGGTAAAGCCGGATTTGCTTACCTGTAAATATCACTGAAAGATTTTCTAATTCAGTAAGTTAGCCACTTCAAATAGCGTCATGCAAAGCGCTCGATAGCCTTAGCGCCTAACAAGTCTCATTGCATTCTGGCTCGCCGCAAGATAATATTGCATGGACCGGGAGGGCAGGCATGGACACAAGTCGAATTCGTAGACGGATTGCCGCGTTGCGCGAGCGCGCCGGCATGAACCAGGTCGATCTCGCCCGCGCCTTGGGGGTGAAGGATCGGCAGATTATTTCCAATATCGAAACCGGCGAACGCAAGGTTTCGGCCGAAGAACTGGTACGCCTGGCGGAGATTTTTGACGTCGAATTGGCGGCCTTTTCCGACCCGTATCGGCTTGTCGATGAGGCCAGCTTCTCATGGCGTCGCAACGGGGTTCCGGATCCCAGCATTCACGCGTTCGAGAACCAGGCAGGGCGTTGGCTGGCGCTTTATCGACACTTGAGCCGCACAGCCGGCGAACCCGTCCATTCCCTGGTCCCCAAGCTGGACCTGGCCGAAAAGAGCCGTTTCGAGGACGCGGCCAGCGAAGGCGAATCGATTGCTGCCCAGTTCGATCTTGTCGCCGTGCCGGCACACACGCTGGAACACGCACTCAACGAGAAGCTCAATGTACTGGTGTTGCAGGTTGACGCGCCGGATGGCATTTCCGGTGCCGCCTGCCGTCTCGGCGGGTTGAACTTTGTGCTCGTCAACCGCAGTGAACCTCCTGCCCGGCGTGCTTTCAATCTGGCCCATGAACTGTTCCACCTGGCCACCTGGGAGCAAATGCCGCCGGCGCATATCGAGAGCGTGCGCGTGCACATCAATGGCACCCCTCGTCCTGAACAACTGGCCAATGCCTTTGCCAGCGGCCTGCTGATGCCACGCAAGTCCATGGAAACACTGATCCAGCAGCACCCGACGCCCGAAGCGGCCAAGCGCACTGCCTGGATCAGGACTTTGGCCAATGCGATGGGCGTCAGCGGGCAGGCCATGAAGTGGCGCCTGGTCGATCTGGGCTATCTGCCCCGCGCTCAAGCACAACGAATCGACGATGAGAGCCTGCGTCAGACCCACGACGCCACTGCGCACGAGCCACTCTTCAGCCCGCGTTTCGTCGAACGCCTGCGCTGGGGCCTGGACGAGGGGCGCCTGACCGTTCGCCGGGCAGCCGAACTGATGGGCATGACCGTTGATGCCCTGCACTCCCTGTTCGTAGACCATGACATACCGGTGCCGTTTGACCTATAGTCATTGGCATGGCGCTGCAGCGAGGGGATATGATCCTGGTCGACACGAACGTGATCATCGAGGCCCACCGGGTCCAATGCTGGACCGGCATGGCCGCTCAGTTTCGTCTCGTCACGGTAGTGGAAGTCTTCAAAGAAACTCAAACTGGTCATCAGAACCGCGCAGAAGAACAGAATATCGACCCTGACCTGCTCCGGCAACAGCTTTGCCAGATTGCCAAAGTCAGCAAGACACAACTGGCCGCCATTGATATCGACTTCCCGGATCACGGGCTGGATGCCGGGGAGCATCACTTGGTGGCCTTTTTCACGGAACGGAAAAGGACGTGAAAGTCTCCATTGTCGACCCACACGGCCACCACCTGGGTGATTCGTTGGGCAAACTGCGCGGCCTGGCCGCTTTCGCGGTCGAGTATGGCGAGGCGTTTCACCGGGTTGAGGCTGTTGCAAAAACAGAAGATGGCACATTGAAAGTGCTGGATCTCAAAGAACCGTCTGTGCGGAAAGCCTTGGCGACGGCAATCGATGCCAAGACACTGTATGCAAGTGCCGTGGCCGGCGGCTACTTGCCTTAAGGAACCTCGGATCACCGCGTATGCGTGATCTCCCACATTGCCCCATACTCGAATCGCGGGGTGCGGTCAGGTACGGCTCCGGCAAGGCCATGCTGTACCGGCAGCCGGCTTGGGGTACAGTTGACGGTTTGGCCCATTGGACTGGACGGAAACACCATGCGAATCGGCACGACCCTGACCCGTTATATCATCCGCAATCAGCGGGAAGTTGAAGGCGCCAGCGGGATTTTTACCGGCCTTCTCAACGACATCTGTGTGGCCTGCAAGAAGATTTCCGACCTGGTCAACAAGGGTGCCCTGGTCAACGTGCTCGGCAGTGCGCAGAGCGAGAATGTCCAGGGCGAGGAGCAGAAGAAGCTCGACATCATTTCCAACGAGGTCATGATCGAGGCGCTGGAACACAACGGCCATCTGGCCGCACTGGCCTCCGAGGAGATGGAAGGCATTTACCCGATGAAAGGGGCGTTGCGCGGGCGCTATCTGCTGCTGTGCGATCCGCTGGATGGTTCGTCAAACATTGATGTCAACGTCTCGGTCGGTACGATTTTTTCGATTCTGCGCGCGCCCGAGGGAATAGATGCGCCGGCGGAAGCCGATTTTCTGCGCCCGGGCACGGAGCAGATTGCCGCCGGCTACTGCCTTTACGGTCCGTCGACGATGATGGTGCTGACCGTCGGCGACGGGGTGAGCATGTTCACTCTGGATCGCGATTTCGGCGAGTTTCTGTTGACCCGCGACAATGTCCGCATCCCCGAAGACACCGGGGAGTTTGCCATCAACGCCTCGTACCAGCGTCACTGGGATGAGCCGGTCCGACGCTATATTCAGGAGTGCCTGGCCGGTGTGGACGGCCCGCGCGGCAAAAATTTCAATATGCGCTGGGTGGCCTCGATGGTGGCCGAGGTGCATCGCATTCTCAGTCGCGGCGGCGTTTTTCTCTATCCCTGTGACCGCAGCATCCGCGCCCGCGGCCAGGCCGGCAAGCTGCGCTTGATGTATGAGGCCAATCCGATGGCCATGATTGTCGAGCAGGCCGGCGGCGCGGCCAGCGATGGCCATCAGAGAATCATGGAGATTGAGCCGCAGGAGCTGCATCAGCGCGTGCCGGTGATTCTTGGTTCACGCAATGAGGTTGAGCGTCTGGCTTCCTATCACGCCGGCGGGGATTGATTGACCGCCAGCGCCTGTGTTCGGCCCGGAGCATAGGGACGGCCCGGCGGAGATGGATTCGGCATGGTCCATCGGGCCTTGTGCTTATCGGATCCTGCTTTATTCCAGCGACCAAAGCGAGGTAAATTCGGGCATCGACAGGGCCTTGAGCGAGTCGAATTGCCCGGTCGCCTGCTGGATGGCGCGGGATCGGCGGGCCGAGAAATGGCCCTCCACGGCGCGACTGAATTTTTGCTCCAGCAGCGGAATGCCCTCATCGCGGCGGCGATAATGCCCGACCGGATAGTCGATTGAGACTTTCTCGGTGCTTGATCCGTCCTTGAAAAACACCTGTACCGAGTTGCCGATGGCGCGCTTGTCGGGGTCGAAGTATTCCTCGGTAAAACGCGGGTTTTCCTTGACGGTCATTTTCTCGCGCAGCGCGTCGATGCGCTCATCGGCGGCCACTTCATCGCTGTAGGAGTCGGCTGTCAGTTCGCCGAAAATCAGCGGAACGGCGACCATGTACTGCAGGCAGTGGTCGCGGTCGGCGTAGTTGTCGAGCGGGCCGGTCTTGTCGATGATGCGCACGCCCGCCTCCTGGGTTTCGAGTTCGATCCGTTCGATGTCTTCTAGGCGATGAGCCACCTCGGCGTGCAGGGCATAGGCGCATTCGACGGCGGTCTGAGCGTGAAATTCGGCCGGGAAGGAAATCTTGAACAGGATGTTTTCCATCACATAGCTTTCAAGTTCGCGCTCCAGCACCAGCTCGTTGCCGTTGAACAGCACGTCCTGAAAGCCCCATCCCTTGGCGGTCAGCGCCGAGGGATAGCCCATCTCGCCGGACAGCGTAATCAGGGCCAGTTCGACGGCGCGCCGGCAGGCGTCGCCGGCCGCCCAGCTCTTGCGCGGGCCGGTGTTGGGCGCGTGGCGATAGGTTCTTAATGCGCCGCCGTCGATCCAGGCCTGGCTGGTGGCGTTGATCACGTCCTGGCGATCGCCGCCGAGCATTTTGGTGATCACCGCCGTGGAGGCAATACGGACCAGGAGCACATGGTCGAGGCCAACGCGATTGAATGAATTTTTCAGCGCCAGCACGCCCTGGATCTCGTGGGCCTTGATCATGGCTTCGAGAACAGCTTCGACCTTCAGCGGCTCACCGCCTTCGGCAATATTTCGGCGCGAGATGTAGTCGGCCACGGCCAGAATCGCACCCAGATTGTCGGAGGGATGGCCCCATTCGGCGGCCAGCCAGGTGTCATTGAAATCGAGGTAGCGCACCAGCACACCAATATCGAATGCGGCCTTGGCCGGATCAAGGCGGTGCGAGGTGCCGGGAACGCGCGCGCCGTGGTCGAGGCTCAGACCCGGCACCAGCGGCCCCAGCAGCTTGACGCATTCGGGGAATTTCAGGGCCAGCAGCGCGCAGGCCAGCGAATCCTTGAGGCAATAGTGGGCCGTCTCCCAGGCCAGGCTGGAGCGCGGCTCATAGTCCATCACATAATCGGCAATCGTCTGAATCAGCCGGTCGGTTTCCGGGCGGCGGGCCAGACGGGGATCGTTTGCTGCACTCATGCTGCGGGCTCCTTAGTTTAGTAGGAATGTTCTATAGCAATGTTCCACACATTTTGCCAAAACCCTGCGCTGGCGGAACTGGGTTGACACAAATCGGCCGATCGGGATCACTAGCCGGAAACATAACCCGCCTCTCGCTGATGTTTGATTGACAGAATCAGGACAACATCTCGCTGCGCATCGAAGCTGTACAGCGCCAGATAGCCCGATATACCACGCGATATGACCAGCTCGTGGAAATCGTGCTCTACGCTGCGCCCGATCAGCGGGTGGTTTTCAAGTATTTTTATGGCCTCGATCATCAGATCCACGGTTTCCCATGCGGCCAGCGGGTCCTCTTGCAAAAGGAAGTCCGTGAGGCGTTCGAGCTCATCCAGCGTTCGGGCTGAATAGATTACTTGCGCCAAGCGTTGGCCTTTGGTCTGTTGGTGGGCTCTTCGCGCACCCGGGCGCGTAAATAGTCATGAACATCCTCAGCCGCATATCCGCTGCCGGATTCGAGCGCTTGTGTTTGTGCATCGAGCGCACCCGAAACAAACTTATCGCGCTTTTCGGCATTGATTGCGGCTCCACGGATTGCGCCAACCATGAAGGCATGAAGGCTGACCTGTTGATTTTTGGCAGCCGCAATCGCAAGCTGCTTCACTTCCGGGGGCAGTTTCAATGATGTTGTGGACACGGCAGAATTCCGTAATGGGACGGTTGGTAATACCATGGTAACACCCGCTGCGAATTCTCGGCAGTGGTTCAAGGATGCGCTCGGTGGCTCAGGGCCACAGATGGTCGACCAGACGACCGAGCAGTCCGGCCAGGGTGTTTTGCTCTTCACTGCTGAGCACGCTGTCAAAAACTTTGCGGGTGTGGGCGCGCCGGATGGCGGCAATCTCGTCGGCCAGTGACTGGCCGGCGGCGCTGATCGTCACAATCATTGCCCGGCGGTCGTCGGGGTCGGGCCGACGCTCGACCAAAGCGCGCTCGACCAGGGCATCGACCACTTCGGTGACCGAACGCGGCGTAACCCGCAGACGTTCGGCGAGCATACCCGGGCGAATCGGGCCGTCGCTCAAGATCAGGCGCAGCGCGCGGGCCTGATGCGGTGACAGACCGGTGTGGGCAATGGCGCTGGCCCAGCCACGGCGCAGGCCGCGAGCCACGGCCAGCAGCGCCGATTCCAGCGACGCTTCGGCTGCAATGGAAACCGGCTGCGATTCTTTTTGAGGCGGTGTATCGCTCATCCCAATGATGATAGCGAATTCGGATGGGGAAGGCGAAAGGAGCCTTGAGCCTTTTGCCTTCAGCTCATCTCGATTGAACTTTTAGTGTGGTTGCCCCTCTATATAGGTACTTCACTTTATTTTTGGGAGAATTCTATTGAACAATGAAATGAATTCATTTGCGGGCCGTGGGCGGCCCCGGGAGGGCGGCGGACGCGGCCCGACCCGAATTGACCCGGCCGATCGCGCCCAGCTTGCTGAAAGCCCGGTACGTATCCGCCGCGTGCTGGCCCTGTTTCGTCCCCATCGGCGCGCGCTGGCCATCGTGACCGCGATTATTATGGCGACCTCGATCATCTCGATGGCCCAGCCATTTTTGATCCGCGCCGCGATTGACGACGCCCTGCCCAATCAGAACGTCAACCTGCTGGTATGGCTGGTCGGCGGCATGCTGGCCGTGGCCATTACCACGTCCCTTTTGGGCGTGGTCCAGACCTGGATGTCGTCGGAAGTCGGCCAGCGCGTCATGCACGGCCTGCGCACCGGGGTGTTTGCCCATTTGCAGCGCCAGTCGCTGGCCTTTTTTACCCGTACTCGCGGCGGCGAAATTCAAAGCCGCCTGACCCACGACATCGCCGGCATGCAGTCAGTGGTTACATCCACGGCCACCTCGATTGCCTCGAATGTCACCACCGCCATCGCCACAGCGATTGCCATGGTCGCGCTCAGCCCCCGGCTGTCGCTGTTGTCGCTGATCGTGGTGCCGCCGGCGGTCTACCTGACCCGTCGGGTGGCCTTGCTGCGTCGCGAAATCACCGCCAAAAAACAGCGCGAACTGGCCAATCTGCACTCGCAGGTGGAAGAAGGTCTGTCGATCAGCGGCATCCTGCTGACCAAGACCCTGGGCGCCGGGACGGCCACCAGCGAACGCTTTGCCGAAACTTCGTCCAACCTGGTCGGGCTGGAGCTCAAAAGCCAGCTTGCCGGACGCTGGCGAATGGCCACCATGCAGATTATTTTTGCCACGATTCCGGCGATGATTTACCTCGCTGCCGGCTTTCCGGCAACCGGCGGCGGAATGACGATCGGTACCCTGGTCGCCTTTACCGCCCTGCAAGGCCAGGTGTTTCGTCCGCTGATGGGCATTCTCAACATTGGTGCCCAGTGGGTATCTTCGATGGCCCTGTTCAGCCGCATCTTCGGCTATCTCGACCTGGTCGACGAGCTTGCGCCGCCCAAAAAACCGACAGCGATTGATCCCGACACGGTGCGCGGCGAAGTGCGCCTTGAAAACGTCAGCTTCAGCTACGCGGATGCGGATCGTTTGGCGCTTCAAGAGATTGACCTGACTATCCCTGCCGGCACCAGTCTGGCGCTGGTTGGCGATACCGGCTCGGGCAAAAGTACGCTGGCCTCGCTGGTCTCAAGGCTGCGCGATCCCGGCAGCGGCACGGTGCGGATCGATGGCCATGATCTGCGCGATCTTGACGAGGCGACCATCACCTCGATTGTTGGCGTGGTCAGCCAGGAAACCTATCTGGTCCACGCCTCGATTCGCGACAATTTGCTGCTGGCCAGGCCCGACGCCAGCGACCAACAACTTTGGGACGCTCTTGAAACCGCCCGGATTGATGAGCTGATTGCTGACCTTCCCGACGGCCTCGACACTGTCGTCGGCGCTCGCGGACAACGCTTCTCGGGTGGTGAAAAGCAGCGCATTGCGGTGGCCCGCACGATCCTGCGCGATCCGAAAATTCTGGTACTCGATGAAGCAACCAGCGCGCTCGACAACCGCACCGAGCGCGAGCTTCAAAAGGCGCTCGACGAGCTGGCAAAAGGCCGCACCACCATCACTATCGCCCACCGGTTGTCGACCATTGAAGGTGCCGACCAGATCGCCGTGCTGTCGGCCGGCCGGATTGTCGAGCTGGGGCGCCACGCGGAGCTTTTGGCCCAAAACGGCCACTATGCGGCGCTAGCCGGTGCCTCGGAAGAAAGATCAGCCGCTTCGGCCAGGCCGGCTTGGTCGGCGCGCGGAAAGCGGCCTGCGCGCTGCCGCACAGCAGTCGGCGCTCAGCTTGCCGAAGCCGCCCATTCAGCGAGCTGATTGCGGCGGATCTTGGCGTTGTGGCGAATATCGACCGGCAGACCGGGATGAAACAGCACGCGGCGAATTTCCCGGTTCAGCCAGTCGCGCGACAGCAGCTCACGAACCGTGCTTTCGATGGTCGTTTGATCCGCCCCCGGCTCAGTTTCAATAATAATGACCGGCTCCTGATTGCCCATCTCGCCAACGCCGACCAGGGCTGAGCGGGCCACTCCCTCAACGGCGTTGACCGGGCCTTCAACGCATTCGGTAAACAGCGTGCCTTCCGGGGTGACCACGCGCTCGGTCTTGCGCCCGCAAAACCAGATGCGCCCGTCGCTGTCTTTCCAGCCCAGATCACCCATGCGGTGCCAGATGCGCCCTTTGGCGTCGGTCATCTTGGCTATACGGGTGGCCTGCTCGCGCTGCCAATAGCGCTCGGTGACGGTCGGACCGGTGACGCAGATTTCGCCAATTTCGCCGTCCGGCATTTCGCCAGCGTACTCGGTCAGATCAATCGCCTGGTCGGAAATCGGAATGATGCGCAGCTCATTGGCGGCCAGCGGTCGGCCGATGCAAATCCCCTTGCCACCGCGATTGCCGTCGGACAGCTCGCCGACCAGCTCGCGGCCGGCAACCGTGGTCACCGGCAGGGCCTCGGTGGCGCCGTAGGGCGTATGAATATCCGACCAGGGATCGAGCGCGCCGTGCATGCGCTCGATCACCGCCGGCGGCACCGGCGCGCCGGCCGACAGGATGCGCCGCAAACCTGGCAGGCGGACCTGGTGTTTTTCGACGTGACGGCTGAGCGTATTCATCAGCGCCGGCGAGCCAAACAAATGGGTGACCGAATAGTGTTCGATCAGACTGACCAGCAACTCCGGATCGGCCTCGGCCGGGCGGGTGAAATCCATGATCGGAATGACCGAGGTGATGCCCAGCGCCGGATCAAACAGGGCAAAGGGCGGAAAGGTCGGCAGGTCGACCTCGCCGGGGCTCATGCCGAATCCGTCGCGCAGCATGTCGACCTGGGCGGCGAACATCCGATGACGATACACCACGCCCTTCGGTATGCCGGTCGAACCCGACGTAAACAGCACGGCGGCCTCATCGTCTCCGCTGATTGTCGGGGCGACGAAGTCAGATCGTCCCGCGCTGAGCAGATCGGCAAATTTCAGGCCGCGCCACAGCGGTCGCGGACCGACCGTCACCAGTTTGCGGATGCTGCCGCGCGCCCAGCCGAGCACCATGCGTGCCACCTGGGCGCGAGTCACGCCGATGAAAACCTCCGGTTCGACTTCGGCCAGGCAGGTTTTCAGCGGCTTGAGACCAATCCCCGGGTCGATCAGCACCGGCACGGCGCCAATCTTGAACATGCCAAAGAACAGGGCAAAGAATTCAAGTGAGGGCGGCACCATGAAAGCCACCCGGGTTCCCTTGACGATGCCATGGGCGTGCAGGCCTGCGGCCAGCCGGTCGGTCAATTCATCAAGTTCGGCGTAAGTCCAGCGCTGGTCGATCCAGCCGGCTTTATCGCGTTTTTGCGGCAAAATCAGCGCCACGGCGTCGGGGTTGTCGGCAGCCTGGCGGGTCAGGGCGTGGGCGATGTTGCTCAGGTCAGGTGCCATGCGTATCGACCAAAGCTCCGGCGCGCAGGAAAGCGCGGGCTTCGGTAACCACGCGCTCGGGTGCATCTTCAAGAACGTAGTGGCCGGCCTGGTCCAGGTATTCAACCTTCGCCTGCGGCCAGATTTTGCGCCAGTGGTCCAGAACACCGTCGTTGAATACCGGGTCTTTTCCGCCCCAGATGAAGCAGACCGGCTTATCGGCCAGGCGGTCGAGCTTTTGCTCGGTTCTGGCTAGTACCGGCCAGGACGGGTCGGACTCCTTTAGCGGAATGTCCTCGACAAAGCGCAGCGTGGCCAGGCGGCTTTCCGGGCCCTTGCGATACGGAGCAGTCAGCGCGCGCGAGACCGGTCGATCCAGACCGCGCACCGAACCCATCCGGGCGGCCAGACCGGAGAAAGCGTTGAAGCGCTGGATGGCAAAGCGGCCAACTTTCGAGCGCGCAAATTTAAGCGACATCGGCAGCGGCAGATGATTGGGAATCGTAAAGGCCCAGGTGTTGAGTGCCACTATGCGACGCACCCGCTCGGGATGATCCACAGCCCAGGCCAGCGCAATCGCACCGCCCCAGTCGTGGACCACCAGATCAATCTCTCGCTCCGGCTCAACGTCGTCAAGCCAGTGGCCGAAATCGGCCACGCGGCGGGCCAGGGTGTAGTGATAGGCATCGTCACCGGGCCGGTCGGACAGGCCCATGCCGACGTGATCGACGGCCAGACAGCGGCACTCGCCTTCCAGCGCCTGTATCAGGTTGCGGTAGTAGAATGACCAGCTCGGATTGCCGTGCACCATCACCACCGGCTGACCATCAACCGGCCCGGCATCCACATAGTGCATCCGGTGACCGGCGGACTGCTGGTGGTAGTGACGCTCGAACGGAAAGAGCGTGTCGAATTCCTCGGCCATGCCGCGAACCGGACCGGTTACCAGACGACTTCGGTCATGCTGCAGTTCAGGCCCGAGCCGACGCCGACCAGGGCAATCTTGTCGCCGCGCTGAACCCGGCCGTTGTCAACGATCTTGCTCAGCACGGTCGGGATCGAGGCCGGACCGACGTTGCCGAGCTTGGGGAAAATCCGGAAAACCTTTTCCGGGGCCACGCCAACGGCGCGAATGAATGCTTCGGTATGAGCCCGCGAAACCTGATGAATCACCACGTGATCGAGCTCGTTGGTAACCCAGCCAAGCACCTGCCGGGCCGTGCCATAGGTGTTGGCGGCAAGCTTGATGCCTTCGCGCAGCAGGCTTTTGGCGTCGGTCGACATCAGGTGGTTCCAGCCCCGGCACAGATCGTTGAACTCGGTGGCCGCGCGCGATATCCCGCCCTTGTAGCGGTGACCCTCGGGCTCGAGATCGGTACGCGACATGACCATCGCGGCCGCGCCACAGCCCAGTGTCAGGCTGGCAAACTCGCTTTTGAACTGCTTGCGGGTGACTTCGGGGGCAAGCAGGCGATTGATGGTGATCTCGCACACTTCCTTGATGTTTTCAGCGTTGACGATCAGCGCGTATTCAATTTCGCCGCGCTCAAGCATGCGTGCGGCAATGTTCATGCCGTTCATGAAGGCCAGGCAGGCGTTGCCGACGTCGAAGCTTTCGCAGGTGTTGGCCAATTTAAGGTTTCGGTGCACCATGCAGGCCGTTGACGGCTCGACAAAATCGCGGGTCACGGAGGTGTTGATCAGAATACCCACTCGACTGCGATCGATATCCGCCCGCGCCAGAGCTTCCTCGGCGGCCAGAGTCGCGGCATCCGACGGCTGGACGCCATCGTCCCAGAAGCGGCGTTCCTCGATGCCGGCCACGTCGATCAGCGGGTTGCCGCGCATGCGCAGCTTGCGGAATGTCGGCTCAAGCCGCTCCGCGATTTCCTCGCTGGTTACCGGGTGGGGCGCGTCGATCGAAGCAACCGACTTGATGACAACATTGTCAAACAGCATGGGGATTTTCCTGGCCGCGCGATCGGGGCATTTGATTCAGGGACACAATAAAAAGTGCAAGCGATCTATTATACTGCGAAATGATGTCCGTCAACTTTCATCACTAGTCCTGGTGCCCACCCACACCCGCACGGCCCAAGCCATCAGCCGGGCAAGCGCTGCACTGCGCGAGGCTGAAAGACCGCTGCGGATTCTCGGTCTGCTGGCCTGGCCGCTGGAAGTTCGTGAGCGTTTTCTTGAATCCGGGGCCCGATCCCTGCCCAGGGTTGAACGGCCCGAAGTCGATACCGCCGCAGTAGACCGCGGTCTGGTAGCCGCGCGCCCACTGATCGCCGCCAGCGGCCCGGCCCGCGAGTGGCTGGAACGCACCGCCCATCGCCTGGCCCTGGCCAGCCGCATGTTGAACGGCATCGGCACCAGCGATTTTTTCGCCGCCTCGCGCGAACTCTACGGCGCTCCGCGCGAAGCCCTGCCCGACTCCGATACCACCCCGCTGCAGCTCGCCAGGCGCCTGCGCCGCATCATCGACGGCCTCAACCACCTTGACCTTGGGGCTCCAGCCGACGCCAGCGCGACCGATCAGGACGTCGCCCGGCGCATGCGCGCCGCCGTGACGCGTTTTTTTGGCGACGCTGCGCCGAGCGTCGAAATCGTCGATCAGTTGTCGGCCAACACGACGGCCGGCGCTGACCGGATTCGCATCCGCGCCGGCGCGCGCTTCACCGACCGCGACGTCGACCAGCTCGTTCATCACGAAGCCGGCATCCACGTCACCACCGCGCTTAACGGGCGCAGCCAGACGGCGCTGCCAATCCTGGCGGCCAGCCATCCGGGCACCACCCGCACCCAGGAAGGTCTGGCGGTGTTTGCCGAGTTCATTACCGGTTGCATGGACCTGGATCGACTCAGTCGCCTGGCCGACCGGGTGCTGGCTATCCAGATGGCCGTCGATGGCGCGGATTTTATCGAGGTGTATCAACACCTCCTGGCCCGCGGCGCGACGCTGAACTCGGCTTCTGGCCAGATCAGCGATCCAGACCAGCTCCAACAGGTGGCCTTCGAACAGACCCGCCGGGTCTTTCGCGGCGGCGTGCTCGAAGGCGGTGCGCCGTTCACCAAGGATGTCGTTTATCTCGATGGCCTGCTGCGCGTGCATGATTTTCTGCGCTCGGTGGTGGCCGCCGGACGGGTGGATATTCTGCAGCTATTGTTCTGCGGCAAACTTTCATTGGCCGATCTGCCGGTGCTGTGCGAACTGGCCGGAATGGGCCTGCTCAAGGCGCCAAGGTTTCTGCCGCCGTGGGCGGCCGATCGCCGCTTCCTGGTCAGTTATCTGGCCTATTCCGGCTTTCTTGAGCGGGTAAAGATCAGCCGTGTGCAGCAGCGCTACGCCGAGCTGCTGTCATCGGCACCTACGGTGACTTTCGCCTGAGCCATTTCAGTAACGTCGGCGCTCTCGCCGGCCGATGTTCTGTGCAGCCAAAAACTGCAGCGGGTTTTCGGGTGCGTTATCATGCCGGGTCGCCGCCGCAGCGGTCCCCGAATCCAAACCCAGGAACTTCAGCGTGAACAACAGCAACTCCGCGACTGCGGTCGCCAAGCGCAACCTGTTTACCCGTTTTCTTGATACGGTCGAATGGCTGGGCAATCTTCTGCCCCACCCGGTGACCCTGTTTGCCCTGATCGCGGCCAGCATGGTGCTGTTGTCGGGCCTGTTTGGCTGGCTGGGCGTGTCGGTGATCGACCCGCGCCCCAGCGTGCCTGAAGGCACCACCATTGAGGCGATCAGCCTGATGAACGCCGAAGGTCTGCGCATGATCTTCGAGAACCTGGTGAGCAATTTCGTCAACTTTGCCCCCTTGGGCGTGGTGCTGGTCGCCATGCTCGGGGTCGGCGTGGCGGAAAAATCCGGCCTGCTCTCGGCCATGGTGCGCGGCATCGTGCTCAATGCGCCCAAGCATCTGGTCACCGTGGCCATCGTGTTCGCAGGCATATTGTCCAACACCGCCTCGGAAATGGGCTACGTGGTGTTGATTCCACTCGGTGGTGCGATCTTCCTGGCCCTGGGCCGGCATCCGCTGGCCGGCATGGCGGCGGCCTTTGCGGGTGTGTCCGGCGGCTACAGCGCCAATCTGCTGCTCGGCACGATTGATCCGCTGCTGGCCGGGATTACCGAGGAAGCGGCCCGACTCATTGATCCCGACTACGAGGTGTTTGCCACCGCCAACTGGTATTTCATGGTGATTTCGACCTTCCTGATCACCATTGTCGGGTCACTGGTAACGATCTTTATTGTCGAGCCCAAGCTTGGCGAGTATGACAACACCAATGCTGACCCCAGCGTGCTCGACGATAGCCAGATGTCACCGCTGACCGGTCAGGAGAAAAAGGGCCTGCTGGTCGCCGGCGTCGGTATGCTCGCGGTGATTGGCCTGATCTGTCTGCTGGTCCTGCCCGAAAGCGGCTGGCTGCGCGATCCAGACGCCACGGGCGGCTTCCTGGCCACCAGCGGCCCGTTCTTCCGCTCCGTGGTCGCCTGGATCTTCATCTTCTTTCTGGTTACCGGCTTCGCCTATGGGCGGGTGGTCGGCACGGTCAAAAATGACCGTGACGTCATCGACGGCATGGCCTCGGCCATTTCCACGCTCGGCCTGTACGTTGTACTGGTGTTTTTTGCTGCCCAGTTCGTGGCCTATTTTGGCTGGAGCAACCTGGGCCTGATTACCGCAGTGACCGGTGCCGATCTGCTGCAGAACATTGGTCTGACCGGGCCACTGGTGTTTCTGTTTTTCATCATGGCCTGCGCCATCATCAACCTCAGCCTTGGCTCGGCTTCGGCTCAATGGGCGGTGTTTGCGCCGATTTTCGTGCCCATGCTGATGATGATTGGCTATTCGCCAGAGGTCATCCAGGGCGCCTACCGGATCGGTGATTCAACCACCAACATCATCACGCCGATGATGAGCTATTTCGGCCTGATTCTGGCCTGGGCAACGCGCTACGACAAAAACTTCGGCATTGGTACAATGATTTCGACGATGCTGCCCTACTCGATCTTTTTCTTCATCACCTGGAGCGCCCTGTTTTTCCTGTGGGTGTTCGGCCTGGGCCTGCCGGTCGGTCCGGGTTCACCAACCTACTACGCCGGCTGATGAACAACGCACCTGAACCGGTCGAGATTCGCCTGGAGCGCTCGCGCCGAATGCTGGTTGCAAGCTTCGACGATGGCGCCAGCTTCGAGCTGCCCTGCGAGTATCTGCGCCTGCATTCGCCGTCGGCCGAGGTGCGCGGCCACGGTCTGTCGGAACCAAAACTGATGACCGGCAAGGAGTCGGTCAACATCAGCCGGATCGAGCCGATCGGCAGCTACGCCGTGCAGCTTGTGTTTGACGATGGCCACGATTCAGGCATCTATTCCTGGGCCTTTCTGTACGAGCTCGGCGTTAATATGCAGGCCAATCTGGAGCGCTACGCCAAGCGGCTGCGCGAACAGGGCTGAGGTCGGCTCACTGCCGGAGATTTCCCCATCGACGATCGGTGTAAGCTGTGGAGCCGACTTTGGAGCCAAGCGGCAGAGGCATGAAATGAGTGATTTTGGATACCGCGAGGTGTCACCAGAAGAAAAAACCCGCCTGGTCGGTCGGGTGTTCACCTCAGTCGCCAGGCGCTACGACCTGATGAACGATCTGATGAGCCTTGGGGTTCATCGCCTCTGGAAGCGCCATTTCGTGGCCAGCAGCGGCATTCGTTCGGGCCAGCGCCTGCTCGACCTGGCCGGCGGCACCGGCGACATTGCCCACCTGGCCCGCCAGCGCGGCGCCGAAGTTCTGGTCGCCGATATCAATCGCGACATGCTGCTGACCGGTCGCTCGCGAATGGACTCAATCGGGATGGTTGAAGGCCTGGAATGGCTGCAGGTCAATGCCGAAGCCTTACCGTTTCGGTCCGCGCAGTTCGATCATCTGACCATCGCTTTTGGCCTGCGCAACGTCACCTGGCGCGAGCGCGCGCTGGCTGAAATGCAGCGCGTGCTCAAACCCGGCGGGCGAGTGCATATTCTGGAGTTTTCCAAGGTCGGCCTGCCCGCTCTGGCCAAGCTCTATGACGGCTGGTCATTCCAGGTGCTGCCGCGTCTGGGCGCGCGGATTGCCGGTGACGCCGAAAGCTACCAATACCTGGCCGAGTCGATCCGACGCTTTCCGGATCAGGACAGCCTGGCCGAGGAAATGCGCGCCGCCGGATTCGAGCGGGTCGGCTGGCAGAACCTTTCCGCCGGAATCTGCGCCATCCATCGCGGCGCCAAAACCTGATGAGCCGCTACCTGACACCGCTGCCGGCCCTGTTGGCGGGGGCTGTTGAGGCCGCGATCAATCGCGCGATTGCCCTGGATGAAACGGCCGGCAAACGGCTGAAACCGCTGATCAACAAGCGCGTCCTCGTCGATCTCAAAGGCCTGGGAATCGAGCTGCATTTTGCCGGCAGCGAAGATCGCATCGCGGTCAGCGCCGAGTCCGACACGACCGCCGACACCACCATCAGCGGCACACCGCTGGCGCTGCTGATCATGGCCGTGCCCGACTGGCGCTCGGCTGGCAGCGGGGTACGTATCGAGGGCGACGCCGGCGCAGCCCAGGCCTTTGAAAAGCTGCTCCGCCACCTCGATCCGGACTGGGAAGCGGCCTTTGTCCAGCGCTTCGGTGCACTGTTCGGCCATCAGCTCTGGCGTCTGCTGGCCGATGGCCGGGAGGCCGCGCGCCATCTGTCGCAAACCAGCGCCGACCAGGCCGGACACTTTCTGCGCGAGGAGTCGGGCCTGCTGGCCAACGCCGCGGAGGTCGAGACCTTCATTCGCGAAGTCGACGAACTGCGCGAAGCGGTAGACCGTCTGGAGCGGCGGGTCCAGCACCGGAGTCCGGCGTGATTGCCAGAGCCGCCCGCCTGACCGGGATGGCCCTGATCCTGGCCCGCTACCGGCTGGATGAACTGCTCGTTGCCCTGCCGCCGCTGAAGTTTGCGCGCATTATTCGCGTTCTGCCCTGGGGGCGCCGCCGGGTGCGTGATCTCCCGCGCGGAGCGCGCCTGCGCCTGGCGCTGCAGGAGCTCGGCCCGATCTACGTCAAGTTTGGCCAGATTCTTTCGACCCGCCGCGACCTGCTGCCCACAGACATCGCCGACGAGCTTTCCGGCTTGCAAGATGCCGTACCGCCGTTCCCGTCCGACCAGGCCCGAGAGATCATCGAGTCGCAGCTTGGCGGCCTGATCGAAACTCTGTTTGACGACTTCGAGGACCAGCCGCTGGCATCGGCCTCGATTGCCCAGGTCCACGCCGCCCGGCTCAAATCCGGCGAGCGGGTGGTGGTCAAGGTTGTCCGACCCGGCATCGAGCGTCAGATCCGCCGCGATCTGGAGCTGCTCCACGCGATGGCGCGCCTGGTCCGGCGCTACCATCCGGAAGGCGAGCGCATTCGCCCCGACGACATCGTCGATGAGTTTGGCCGAGTCCTTCATCGTGAGCTCGACATGCAGGCCGAAGCGGCCAATGCCTCATTGCTCCGGCGCAATTTCGAGGATTCCAAAGACCTCTACATCCCGGCCATCCACTGGCCGCTGACCGCCGCCCGAGTGCTGGTCATGGAGCGCGTCGAAGGGGTGCCGGTCAGGGACATTGCCGAGCTCAAACGCCGCAATGTCAATCTCGAACGCCTTGGCCGACGCGCCATTAGAGTGTTCTACGGCCAGGTTTTTCGCGACAACCTGTTTCACGCCGACATGCATCCGGGCAACCTGCTGGTCGACACCTCCAGGCCCGACGACCCGACCTGGATTGCGCTGGATTTCGGCATCGTCGAAAGCCTCGGCGATGAGGATCTCTACTACATCGGCGAAAACTTTCTGGCCATCTTCAACCGCGATTACCGGCGCGTCGCCGAACTTCACGTCGAGGCCGGCTGGGTTCCGGCCGACACCCGGATCGATCAGTTGGCCGCCGCGGCGCGCACGGTCGGCGAGCCGAACTTTACCCGCCCGCTCGAACAGGTGTCCTTTGCCGAAATGGTCATCGCGCTGTTCTCTGTCGCCCGGCAGTTTCACCTGACCCTGCAGCCGCAGCTCATCATGCTGCAAAAAACCCTGCTCAATATCGAAGGACTGGGCCGCGAACTCTATCCGCGCCTGAACATCTGGGAGGTGGCCAAGCCGGAGCTTGAAGCGATTTTTGCCGAACGCTACGGCCTGTCGCGCACCGCCCGCCGCCTGATGCGCGAACTGCCAGGCTGGCTGGCGCGCGGCCCGGAGCTGCCAGACCTGATACACGACTACCTGAAACAGGCCCGGCTCGGCCAGTTCAGGGTGCGCATCGATTCAACTGATCTCGAACAGCTAAGCGGCCAGCTCCAGCACCACAACCGTCGCCTGCCCAGCGCCATTATTGCTGCCGCCCTGCTGGTCAGCGGCGCGCTGCTCGCCGCCTGGCAGGTCGGCCCGGACTGGAACGGGCACTCTCTGCCGGCGGTCGCTGCCGGCCTGTCCGGCCTGCTGCTGGCCTGGCGAAGCTGGCGGCTGCCACGCCGGCGCTAAACGAGCCTGGCCCGAATTCATGAAACTTCCGCGCTGGTCTCGAGCCGGAACAGGCGGAGCTGATCGACGACGCCCGGAACGGCCAGGTGGCCGTACAGGCCATCGACCAAACGCAGGGTTTCCAGGTGCCATTGAGCGGGTGCCGGCCAGTCCTCGGGCAGGCGGCGCGGCTTTGGCGGCTGCCAGTCCAGCTCGATCTTTCCAAGCTGGCCAGCCAGGCCGCAGCCCATCGCCTTGACCAGCGCCTCGCGGGCCGTCCACTGGCACAGAAACTGGCGCGAGCGAAACGGCTCATCAAGCCCGTTCAGCCAGGCTGATTCAGGCGGCGAAAGGAAGCGCTTGGCCAGCAATCGCGCCCGGGGCAGAACCCGACCGGTTTCGATATCGATGCCGAGCGGCACTTCGCGGCCAATGGCCACTGTCAGCCAGGGGCCGGAGTGGGATACATTGAACTCCACACCCAGCTCGGCATGGTCACCGCCCAAACGCGGCTTGCCGCGCGCTTCGCGGATCAGTCGAATGGCTTTACCGGGGCAGTCAAGATACGCGCCCAGGAGCAAACGCAGAATAAACTGCTGACGAATGCGTTGGCGCTGCACGGCCGCCCTCCGGCTGGCGTTGCCCGATGGCAGCGGATCAAGCGGCAGCCTGTCCAGATCGATGAGCCATACGTCCACCGTGCCGCTCGTCGGCAGTTGGCGTGAACGAAGCGGAAAGCTGAGCGTTTCCATTCAGGTCAAGCCCCGGCCATGCCCAGCACGGCCACGATCGGGCGATCGGCGGCAGGCATCGCCAGGTCTTTCATGTCCGCAGGCTCAAACCAGTTCAAGGGCTGGCCCTCCAGGCCCTGCGGCTGCCCGTGCCAGACCTCGATATCAAACAGGTACAGGCGCACGGCCTGGGTGGGGTAGGCATAGCTCAGCGACAGCCAGTGCCGGGCGCGCATCACCTGAATGCCGAGCTCTTCGCGTAGCTCGCGGAACAAAGCGGTCTGGTTGCTTTCGTTCAACTCGCGCTTGCCGCCGGGAAATTCCCAGCAGCCGCCCAGGTGTTTGTCCGCGGCGCGCTGTGTGAGCAGAACGCGGCCGCGGTCATCGCGCAGAACGCCGGCGACGACGTGAATCGGAATGTCCGCGTGCGATCTCAGCCCAGATTGCCGTGGCACTGCTTGTACTTCTTGCCCGAACCGCAGGGACAGGGCTCGTTGCGCCCGATCTTGCGACCGTCGCGAACAAAGGTTTCGGGCTTGGCAGCCGCTGCAGCACTCTCGCCCGGCGGTGCATTGGCCGTGGCCGATTGGGCGGAAGCGTGCTGGAACTCCATGGGCGCTTCGCGGCGTCGCTGCTGGTCGACCGCCTCAACGTCTTCCTCGCTGCGCACCCGCACCCGGGCCAGGCCCTTCATCACCTCATGCTTCATGTTGTCGAGCATTTCGGTGAACATCTCAAAGCCTTCGCGCTTGTATTCCTGCTGCGGTTTTTTCTGGGCGAAGCTTCTCAGGCCCACGCTGCGGCGAAGCTGGTCCATGCTGGCCAGATGCTCCTTCCACTGCTGGTCGAGAATCGACAGCATCAGGGCCTTTTCAAACTGGCGCATGACCGATGAACCAGTCATGTCTTCCTTGTCGTGATAGTGTGTTTCGACCCGTTCCATGATTTTTTCGCGCAGTCCGATTTCGGCCAGATCGCTGTCCTCATCGAGCCAGCGCGTCACTGGCACTTCAATTCCGAACTCGCCAGCCAGGGCTTTTTCCAGGCCTTCGGGATCCCACATCTCATCGATAGAGTCCGGCGGGATAAAGCGGCTGATAAGGTTTTCGAACACCTCGCCGCGGATCGCGTCGATGACCTCTTTGATGTCGTCAGACTCCATCAGCTCGTTGCGCTGGGAATAAATCACGCGACGCTGATCGTTGGCCACGTCATCGTATTCGAGCAGGTTCTTGCGCATATCGAAGTTGTGCGCCTCGACCTTGCGCTGGGCATTCTCAATCGCCCGATTGACCCACGGATGCTCGATGGCCTCGCCCTGCTTCAGGCCGAGCTTCTGCATCATCATGCCCATACGATCCGAGGCAAAAATACGCATCAGGTTGTCGTCGAGCGACAGGTAGAAGCGGCTTGACCCGGCATCGCCCTGGCGACCTGAGCGGCCGCGAAGCTGGTTGTCGATGCGTCGTGATTCGTGGCGTTCGGTGCCAATAATGTGCAGGCCACCGGCCTCGATAACCTGATCATGGCGCTGCTGCCAGGCATCCAGCACCTTCTGGCGGGCCTCTTCACCCGCCCCTTCGCTGAGTTCGCGCAGTTCGGCTTCGGGATTGCCGCCAAGCACAATATCGGTCCCGCGACCGGCCATGTTGGTGGCAATGGTGACTGCCCCGGGCAGTCCGGCCTGTTCGATGATGTGGGCCTCGCGCTCATGCTGCTTGGCGTTCAAAACCTCATGCGGGATTTTGGCCGCCTTGAGTTCTTTCGAGATCAGTTCGGAGTTCTCGATTGAGGTGGTACCGACCAGCACCGGCTGGCCCTTGGCGACGCGGTCCTTGATGTCGGCCACGATGGCGTCGAATTTTTCCTGCTTGCTTAAAAAGACCAGATCAGCGTGGTCCAGGCGCACCATCTCCTTGTGAGTCGGGATGACGACCACTTCCAGCCCGTAAATCGACTGCAGCTCATAGGCTTCGGTATCGGCCGTGCCGGTCATTCCCGACAGCTTGTCGTAGAGTCGGAAATAGTTCTGGAAGGTGATCGAGGCGAGCGTCTGGTTCTCGCGCTGGATCGGCACGCCCTCCTTGGCTTCGACGGCCTGGTGGAGGCCTTCGGACCAGCGGCGTCCGGTCAGTGTTCGCCCGGTAAACTCGTCGACGATGACGACTTCGCCGTCGCGCACGATGTAATCCACGTCCTTGTGGAACAGATGATGGGCACGCAGCGCGGCGTTGAGGGTGTGCATCAGGCCCAGGTTGGCCGAATCATACAGACTCACCCCGGATTCGATCATGCCGGCTTCGGCAAGCAGGCCTTCAAGCTTGGCCATGCCGTCTTCGGTCAGATAGATCTGCTTGGTTTTCTCGTCCAGCGAGAAATCGCCGGGTCCGTCTTCATGCTCCTGCGGCACCATGTGCGGCACGATTCGATTCATGCGCACGTAGATTTCCGGCCCCTCGTCGGTCGGCCCGGAAATGATCAGCGGTGTTCTGGCCTCGTCGATCAGAATCGAGTCCACCTCATCGACGATGGCAAAGGTGCGGCCGCGCTGGACGCGCTGCTCCAGCGAAAACGCCATGTTGTCGCGCAGGTAGTCAAAGCCCAACTCATTGTTGGTGGCATAGGTGACATCGGCGTTGTAGGCCTCGCGCTTTTCATCCGGCGACATGCCGGGAATGGCGATTCCGACGGTCAGTCCCAGGGCGGAATAGACCGGACGCATCCATTCGGCGTCACGCCGGGCCAGGTAATCGTTGACCGTGACCACGTGCACGCCGGTATCGGGGATGGCGTTGAGATAAACGGCCAGGGTGGCGACCAGGGTCTTGCCCTCACCGGTTTTCATTTCGGAAATCTTGCCCTGATGCAAGACCATGCCGCCGATTAGCTGGACGTCGTAGTGGCGCATGCCCAGGTTGCGAACGGCTGCCTCGCGGACTGCGGCAAAGGCATCAGGCAGCAGCTGATCGAGACTTTCACCGTCGGCATGGCGCTTGCGCAGACTCTCGGTCGTACTTTTCAGCTCATCGTCGCTGAGCTTTTGGTAATCCGCCTCGAGCGCGTTGATCGCGTCGACGTCCTTGTACAGGCGTTTGACCAGCCGCTCATTGCGGCTGCCCACCACCCTGGTAATCATGGATTTGAACATGAATCGTCCGTTGGTCGAAAGAAGTGGCTCTTTAGGAAAGCTGTTTCTGGGGTAATTACGTTGGGTCGGCACCGCAAGGGCGCAAGGACAGCCTGTTATTGTAGCTTGCCGCCGCGGTACACTGCATCTTTTCGGCTCTTCGAGAAGGATTCAACACCCGTGACCCGGTTCTCGCGCCCCGAGCGCGCCGTTGCAGAAATCAGCCAGCGACATGAGGGCCTGTCCCGGCTGCTGGCCACGGCGCGCGAGCTTGACCGGCTCGACGCCCGACTGCGCCAGGTGCTGCCGGGCAGCATGCGCGACCATATCGGCCTGGCGTGCATCGAGGGTGACACTCTGGTATTGGCGGCCAGCACCCCGGCCTGGGCCAGCCGCGCCCGGCTGATGGCCGATGACCTGCTCGGCGAGGCCAGGCGCGACGGCGCGATAGAGCTGAACACGGCGCGGGTAATTGTGGTGCCCGAGCTGTAAACGGGCCATCGGCCGGCGGCTAAAAACAACGGGCGCCGCAGCGCCCGTCTTGGCAAATCCTGGTTGGCTGCTCAGACGACCTGAGCCGGCTGAACGTAGGAAATCGGTGCGGCTCCACCGTCTTCGAAAGTCACCTCTTCCCAGGCTTCCTGATCGGCCAGCAGGGTGCGAACAAGCTGGTTGTTGAGTTCGTGGCCGGATTTGTGGCCATAGAAGGCGCCGATGGGATTGCGGCCCATCATGTACAGATCGCCAATGGCGTCGAGCACCTTGTGCTTGACGAATTCGTCATCGTAGCGCAGGCCGTTTTCGTTGAGCACCCGATAATCATCGAGCACGACGGCATTGTCGAGGCTGCCGCCCAGGACCAGGTTGCGCTGGCGCAGGTATTCGATATCGCGCATGAAGCCGAAAGTGCGCGCGCGGGCGACTTCCTTCAGGTAGGAGGTGGTTGAAAAATCAATATCGGCACGGCAGGAATGCGAGCGGATGACCGGATGATCGAACTCGATCGTGAAATTGACGCGAAAACCGTCCTCGGGCTCGAAGCGGGCCCAGCGATCTTCGTCGCGCACCTCGACGGTCTTCTTGATGCGAATAAAGCGCTTGGGCGCATTCTGCTCGGCAATTCCGGCGGACTGGATCAGGAAGGCGAACGGGCCGGCGCTGCCGTCCATGATCGGCACTTCAGCCGCGCTCAAGTCCACGTACAGGTTGTCGATGCCCAATCCGGCCAGGGCCGACATCAGGTGTTCGACCGTGGCCACGCGTACGCCTTCGTCGCTGACCATGGTGGTCGACAAGGCCGTGTCGCGCACAAGCTTGGGATCAACCTTGAGCTCCACGACCGGATCAAGGTCAACGCGGCGGAAGACTATGCCGCTGTTGACCGGCGCCGGGCGCAGGGTCATAAGGACTTTCTCACCGCTGTGGAGACCGACACCGGTGGCACGAATTACGTTTTTCAGACTTCTTTGTCGGATCAATGCACTGGCCCGATGGCTGGTAGACGCGGCGGAGCATAGCACAGGAAGACGTGGTAAAAAAGCAATTTTTCGTCAAAAGCGCCACACTTGTTGCCCAAAAACCACACTTATCGTCGTTTTTTCGTCATAAGGCGGCCAATTCGGACTTCCGTGGCGAGTCGGAAGCCCGTTGGCCGGCAACAGTCCGTCCGTTCTGAACACCTCGTGCGCCGCTGTTTCGCTCAGTCAGCCTGGTTGCGCAAGAAAGCCGGAATATCGAGATAGTCGAGCTGTTTTTGCTCGCCAAACAGCTTTTGACTTTCGCCCGTCTCGGCCGGTTCGCGCGGCTGAGCAGTCTGCTCAACATGCTGCTCGGCGTCGGTCGCCCGAAAGACCGGCCGGCTATCGGTGCCGGTACGGATGATCTTCATCGGCTTTTCCTGGCGCTTGGGGCGCTTTTGGCCCAGGCCGGTGGCGACCACGGTCACGCGCAGCTCGTCGGTCATGTCCGGATCGATCACGGTGCCCACCACCACAGTGGCGTCCTCGCTGGCCAGATCGGCCACCGTGGTGCCGACTTCCTCGAACTCCTTCATGCTCAGATTCATGCCGGCGGTGACGTTGACCAGAATGCCGCAGGCGCCGTTGAGGTCGACATCTTCGAGCAGCGGCGAACCAATTGCCGACTGGGCCGCCATCAGCGCGCGATCTTCACCCTTGGCGGTGCCGGCACCCATCATCGCCATGCCCATCTCGCTCATCACGGTGCGCACATCGGCGAAGTCGACGTTGATCAGACCGGGTCGGGTAATCAGTTCGGCGATGCCCTGAACGGCGCCGGACAGGACCTGGTTGGCCGAGCGGAAGGCATCGAGCAGGGTGACATCCGAGCCCAGCACGCTGAGCAGCTTGGCGTTGGGAATGGTAATCAGGGAATCGACATGATGACTCAGCTCATCAATTCCCTGCTGGGCAATCGCCATGCGCCGCTGACCCTCAAAGGGAAACGGCTTGGTGACCACCGCTACGGTGAGAATGCCCATCTCCTTGGCGGTATGGGCGACCACCGGGGCGGCGCCCGTGCCGGTACCGCCGCCCATGCCGGCGGTGATGAACACCATATCGCAGCCGTCGAGCATTTCGCTGATGCGGTCACGATCCTCCAGCGCAGACTGACGCCCGACTTCCGGGTTGGCGCCAGCGCCAAGGCCGCGGGTCACGCTCGATCCGATCTGCAGGGTGGTTTTGCCGGCAAAGTTGCGCAGCGCCTGAGAATCGGTATTGATGCACACGAACTCGACGCCATCAATTTCCGATTCGACCATCTGGTTGACGGCATTCCCGCCGCCACCGCCGATGCCGACGACCTTGATGGTCGCTCCGGGGGTGTAATTTTCAATCAGTTCAAAAGGCATATCGTGTTCTCCTTTCGCTCGCCATATTGATCAACAGTTTTCCGGACTTCCGCCCGAACGCTACTTCGCAAAGGGATGGCGGCACGCGTCTTCTTGTCGGACGCTTTGTGCCGCTCCCGTGCCTTGCCCGAGATACATCGAGGCTGGCCATCCAACCCGCATATTTCACGAATTCCACACGCCCTCGCTGGTCTCTTGTCGGCACAAGGTTTTTTCCTCAGTCGGCCGGATCGCTGAATACGGCGCTCCTTTGGAAAACCCCTTGTGCGAACAATATCCTGCGCGATCATCGTGCGAATCCATCCAACATGCGGGTTAAAATTCCCCCTGGAACCAGTTGCGAATCCGGTTCCAGAGACTTTCTCCGCCGCGCGCCAGTCCTGTGCGACGCGGCGAATCCATGCGGCTGCCGTAGATCAACAGGCCCACGCCGGTGGCGTGAATCTGGTTGTTGACCACTTCGGACAGCCCGGTCACATGCTGGGGCGCGCCCAGGCGCACCGGCATATGCAAAATTTCTTCAGCCAGCTCAGCAACGCCTTCCATCTTTGAGCCGCCGCCGGTCAGCACCAGGCCGGCCGGGATGCGCGCCTCGAAGCCGGACTGGCGAAGCTGCTTGTGGACGTGATGAAACAGCTCGCGGTAGCGAGCTTCCACCACTTGTGCCAGGGTCTGGCGTTCAAGCCTGCGGGGCGGTCGATCGCCGACGCTCGGCACCTGGATGGTTTCATCGGAACTGGCCATCTGTTCAAGTGCGCAGGCGTACTTGACCTTGATTTCCTCGGCGTGCAGGGTCGGCGTGCGCAGCGCCACGGCGATGTCATTGGTGACCAGATCGCCGGCAATCGGAATGCAGGTCGTGTGGCGAATCGCGCCTTCGGTAAACACGGCCACATCGGTAGTGCCCGCGCCAATATCGACCAGGGCAATGCCGAGATCTTTTTCATCGCGGCTGAGCACGGCATGACTGGCGGCAAGCTGCTGCAAAATCAGGTCATCGACCTGCAAACCGCAACGGGCCACGCATTTGGTCACGTTCTGAACCGCGCTGACCGCCGCGATCACCAGGTGCACGCGCGCTTCCAGGCGCACGCCGGACATGCCGACCGGCTGACGAATGCCATCGGTGGAATCAATCAGGTATTCCTGCGGCAGCACATGGAGAATGCGCTGATCGGCCGGAATGGCGACCGCGCGCGCCGATTCAAGCACGCGTTCGACATCGCCGTCGGTGACTTCCTTGTCGCGAATCGCCACCGCGCCGTGCGAATTCAGCGAGCTGATATGGCTGCCGGTAATCCCGGCAAACACCGAATGGATCTGGCAGTCGGCCATCAGCTCGGCTTCCTCGATGGCGCGCTGAATCGATTGCTCAGTCGACTCGATATCGACCACCACCCCGCGTTTGAGCCCGTGCGAGGGATGCGAGCCCAGTCCGACCACTTCGACCTGCCCGTCATGCTGCACCTCGCCGACGATGGCGACGATCTTGCTGGTGCCGATATCCAGTCCAACGACCAGCGATTTGTCCGCTCGCTTAGCCATGCGTTTGCAAATCTCCCGTATCCATGGATTGTTCAGACGGCGGCTCAGCGGCCGCCCGGCGCAGCGCCAGGCCATTGGTGTAGCGCATATCGATGGCGATAATGCGTCCTCCATGGCCGGGCAGCCCGCTCTGGATGGTGATGTAGCGCTCCAGGCGCTCCATCACCTGCTCACGACCCAACAGCAGGGTCAAATCATTGTCGAGCGTGACCTTCCAGGCACCGCGCGCATCCACCTTCAAGGCCAGAACGTCACGCCCGATGGTGCCGAGCCGATCGCGCATCTGCAGCCAGCGCGTGAGCACCCGCTCACGCACCGCCTCGGGACCTTCAAGCTGCGTCAGGCCCTGCATGCCGACGCTGCCGCTGACGTGAAATACCTCACCGCGGTCGCTGAGCAGGCCGTCTTCATTCCAGCGGGCCACCGGGCGATGCTCTTCAACGGCGATGCGCAGGGCGTCGGGCCAGTGTCGGCTGACCTCGGCTCCGGCGACCCAGGGCAGCGCCTCGACCCGCTCGCGCACCTGGTCGAGATCAACCGCGAAGTAGCCGCGTCCGGCCGGCGCGGCAACCGCTGCCCGCACCTGGCTTGCGCTGCTGCGCTGCAGTTCGCCTTCGACATCCAGCCAGCGGATCGGCCACTGCTCGGCGCCGATCAGACCCGACCGCAGCCACAGCGCCAGCAGCACGATGCTGCCGACCAGCAGGATGGATGCCAGCCAGGCTGGCCTCAGCCTGCGTTCAGGCTGGTTTCCAGAATCCGCCATACCAGTTCCTCAAATTCAATTCCGGCCGCGCGGGCGGCCATGGGCATGAGCGATTGATCGGTCATGCCCGGCGTGGTGTTGACCTCCAGCAGCCAGGCCTGGTCATCGTTATCCAGCATCAAATCAACCCGTCCCCAGCCGGAAGTGCCGAGCACCTGAAAAGCCTCCAGGCACAGGCCGGCCAGGCGCGCTTCGCTTTTTTCATCCAGATCACTGGGGCAGCGATAGCGGGTATCACCTGATTCGTACTTGGCCTCGTAGTCATAGAACTCGCGCTCGGTTTCGAGCCGAATCAGCGGCAGCACCCGCTCGCCGAGAATCGCGGCCGTGTATTCACGGCCTTCAATCATCTGCTCGACCAGCACCGTGGGGTCGTAGGCCAGCGCCTTGTCGATCGCAGCGACCAGCTGATCCGGCTCCGTCACCCGGCTCATGCCGAGGCTTGAACCCTCGCGGGCAGGCTTGACGAACAGCGGCGCTGAAAGTACCCCGAGTACCGCGGCGGCATCCGACGAGTGATGGGCTACAGCCCACGCCGGCGTAGGCAGTCCGCAGGCGGTAAACACCCGCTTGCTCTGCAGCTTGTCCATCGACAGCGCCGAGGCGAGCACGTCCGATCCGGTGACCGGTACGCCATAGACCTTGAGCGCACCCTGCAGCGTGCCGTCTTCGCCGCCGCGGCCGTGTAGCAAATTGAATACCCGATCGTAGTGACCGGCGGCGACCTGCTCCAGCAAACGCCGGGGACCATCGACGATGCTGAAGCGAATGCCAAGTCGCTCTAGAGCCTGAGCGATCGCTGCGCCGCCGCGCAGCGAGACTTCGCGCTCGCCGCTTTCGCCACCAATGACCAGGGCGACGTGGCCAAACTTGCGCGGGTCACGAGCGCTCATGCAGCCTCTCCCGCGTAGCGCTGGCGCAACAGCGCGCCCAAGCGGCCAACGTCACCGGCGCCGGTGACCAGCAGCAGATCCTCATCTTCGATCAGCTCGGGAAGCAGATCGAGCACTTCGACCACATCGGCAATGCGATGCACCGGCAGCTCGCGGCGGCGGATTACGGCCCGCGCCAGCACGTCGGCATCAATACCGGCGAGCGGCTGTTCTCCGGCGGCATAAATATCGGCCAGCACCACGACATCGGCGCTGGCCAGAACGCGCGCGAAATCATCGAACAGATCGCGCGTGCGGGTGTAGCGATGCGGCTGAAACATCAGCACCAGGCGGCGCTCCGGCCAGCCTTCTCGGGCGGCCTGGATCACCGCTTCAAGTTCGGTCGGGTGATGTCCATAGTCTTCAAAGGCCAGCGCACCACGCGCGCCGACGTTGAGCGTTCCGATTTCGGCAAAGCGCCGGCCGATACCGGCAAAGCCGTCCAGGCCACGCACGATTGCCGCCGCGTCAATGCCGATTTCGTGAGCTACGGCCGCAGCCCCCAGAGCGTTCAGGACATTGTGCCGACCCGGCTGAACCAGCCGCACCGGCAGCGGCGCGGCCTGACCCGGAAGGCACAGGCCGAAGTGCATGCGCGGACCGTCCTGGCGCAGGCCCACGGCGCGCACGTCGGCCTGCTCATCGAATCCGTAGCTGACCACGTTGCGACCAACATGCGGCACCAGTTCGGCGACGTGGGCATCGTCGATGCACAGCACGGCCACGCCGAAAAACGGCAGGTGGTGCAGAAAATCGAGAAAAGCGCGCTGCAGCTGATCGAAGCTGCCCTGATAGGCATCGAGGTGATCGCGATCGATATTGGTGACCACCGAGATGACCGGCTGCAGTTTGAGAAAGGAGCCGTCGGATTCATCGGCTTCGGCCACCAGGTAACGGCCCTTGCCCAGCCGCGCGCCGCTGCCAAAGGCATTGACCAGGCCGCCGACGATGAAAGTTGGATCAAGCCCGCCTTCAGCCAGCAAGGTGGCAATCATTGATGTGGTGGTCGTCTTGCCGTGCGTGCCGGCCACCGCGATGCCCTGGCGAAAGCGCATCAGCTCACCGAGCATTTCAGCGCGGGCGATCACCGGGATGCGCCGCTGGCGCGCAGCCATGATTTCTGGATTGTGTTCACTGATCGCGCCGGAGACGACGACCACGTCGGCGCGGCCAAGATGCTCGGCGGCATGGCCAAAATGCACCTTCGCCCCGGCCTGCTGAAGCCGCTGCACGGCCGCTGAGCGCTGCACATCCGAGCCGCTGACCTCAAAACCGAGATTGAGCAGCACTTCGGCAATACCGCTCATGCCCGCCCCGCCGATGCCAACCAGGTGAATTCGGCGGGTGCGATGCATCAGGCTCAGGGTATTGGCCAGCGGACTCATGCCATCACCTCCCGACAGGCCTGGGCGACCGCAGCCGCAGCGTCGGACCTGGCTTGCGAGCGGCCCTTCTCGGCCATCGTCAAAAGCTCGGCGCGATCCAGGCGGACCAGCTTGTCAGCCAGCCATTCGATGCTGAATTCCTGCTCGCGAATCCGCCAGGCGGCCCCGGCATCGGCCAGGTAGCCGGCATTGACAAACTGGTGATCGTCAACCGCATGTGGAAACGGCACGAGCACGGCGGCCAGACCGACGCAGGCCAGCTCGGACACGGTCAGCGCTCCGGCCCGGCAAACGGCCAGATCGGCCTCGCCCCAGGCGCCGGCCATGTCATCAATAAAGCCCACCACGTTTGCCTCAACGCCGGCTTCGGCATAGGCCAGGCGGGTGGCATCCAGTTCACGCCCCGCCTGGTGCAAAACCGCGGGACGCTGCGCTACCGGCAAACGGGCCAGGGCTGCCGGCACGATCCGGGCAAAAGCGCGGGCGCCGAGGCTGCCGCCGACCACCACCAGACGCAGTGGACCCTGCCGCCCGGCGAAGCGCACGGCGGGCTCGGCCAGCGCGGAGATCTCGTCTCGGACCGGGTTGCCGACCGGTTCGGCGCGGCGCAGGCCATCAGGAAAACCGCTCAGAATGCGCGCAGCCAGCGGTGCAAGCAGGCGGTTGGTCAGGCCGGCGATGGCGTTTTGCTCATGAATCAGCAGCGGAATACCCAGCGAGCGGGCTGCCAGCGCCCCAGGGCCAGCAACATAGCCGCCCATGCTGAGCACACAGGCCGGCCGGCGCTGGCGAAGAATCCGGCGCGCGGCAATGCCTGCCCGCAGTACCCGCAGCGGTGCGCGCAGCCAGCCGCCCAGGCCGCGCCCGCGCAGTCCGTCAATATCAATCTGCTCAAGCTCGATTCCGGCTGCTGAAACGAGACGGTTCTCCATCCCGTTGGGCGTGCCCAGCCAGCTCACTTCCGCACCGTCGGCCTTGAGCCGTTCGGCCACGGCCAGGCCGGGAAAAATATGCCCGCCGGTTCCGGCGGCCATGATCATCACGCCCGAGCGGCTCAAACCTGCCACTCCTTGCGCCGACGCGGGGTCTGGCGGGCCTCAATGACCAGCTCCCACTGCACGCGCAGCACCAGGCCGATCGCCATCAGTGTCATGATCATGCTGCTGCCGCCGGACGAAATAAGTGGCAAAGTCAGGCCCTTGGTTGGCAGGATGCCCAGGTTCACGCCCATCGAAACCAGCGCCTGAATACCGATCCACAGCCCGATCCCCCACACCAGGTAGGCTGAGAACGGATGCTGCTGGAGGTGGGCACGAACTCCGATCAGGAAAATCCGCCCGACCAGCAGGGAAAATAGAGCCAGAACCAGCAGGATGCCGACTAGGCCCAATTCCTCGGCGAGCACCGCGAAGATGAAATCGGTATGCGCTTCGGGCAGGTAGTAAAGCTTTTGCACGCTGGCTCCCAGCCCGACGCCGCCAATCTGGCCGCGACCGACTGCAATCAGCGCCTGGGTGAGCTGGAATCCGCTGTTGAACGGATCGGCCCAGGGATCGACAAAGGTCATCACCCGCTGCAGGCGATAAGGTTCCAGCGCGGCAAAGGTCAGCAGTGGCAGGCCGGTCAGGCCGAGCACGAATAGATGTTTCAAGGCCGCGCCGGCCAGCCAGATCATGCCGGCTACGATGGCGGCCAGCACCACCGCCGAGCCCATATCCGGCTGCTGAAACAGGATTGCGGCCAGAACCAGCACCATCAGCAGCGGTTTGAGCGTGTCGATAAAACCAGCGCGAGCCAGGTCGTCGCGCCGGGCAAGATAGGCGGCCACCGCCAATACCAGCAGCAGCTTGACCGCCTCAACCACCTGAAAACCTGCCAGGCCGAGGTGAATCCAGCGCGTTGAGCCATTGACCTCGTGGCCCAGGCCGGGAATAAAGGGCAGCAGCAGCACCACGATGGCCGCTGGAAACGCCAGCGGCGCGAGCGCCTGCAGTTGACGAGTGCCGATCAGCCGAAAGACGAGCATGGCCAGCACGCCGATGCCGATAAAGATCAGGTGGCGAGCAAGGAAATGCCACACCGAGACCGCATATCCCTCGGCCACGGCAATCGAGGTGGATGCCACCATGACGATGCCGATCGCCAGAAGACCCGCCGTACACAACACCAGCAGCGGATCGAGACCGGCAGCCGGCGGTGCATCTTTGCTGCGATAGGCCTGTCGCGCCTGAGCCATGACCATCACCTGATCTTCATCGTTGCCAGGCCGACCAGCACCAGCATGACGGCGATGATCCAGAAGCGCACAATCACCTTCGGCTCGGGCCAGCCCTTGAGCTCGAAATGATGGTGAATCGGCGCCATGCGAAAGATGCGCCGGCCGGTCAATTTGAATGAGGCTACCTGAAGAATTACCGACAGGGTTTCAATGACGAACAGCCCGGCCATGATCACGAACACGATTTCCTGACGCACGGCAACCGCCACCAGCCCAAGCGCGGCGCCGACGGCCAGGGCGCCGACATCGCCCATGAAGACCTGAGCCGGATAGGTGTTGAACCACAGAAAGCCCAGGCCCGCCCCCGCCAGGGCCGCGCAGAAAATGGCCAGCTCACCCACACCGGGCACGTATGGCAAGGCCAGGTAGTCGGCAAACACGGTATGCCCGGTGGCGTAGGCGAATATGCCCAGACCCACGGCCACGAACACCGCCGGCATGATCGCCAGGCCATCCAGGCCGTCGGTGAGATTGACTGCGTTCGACGAGCCGACAATGACGAAATAGGTCAGGACAATAAAACCCGGCCCCAGCGGCAGGGCAACGTCTTTGAAGAACGGCACGAAAAGCTGAATATTGGCCGGCACGTCGGCGCTCAGATACAGAAAAATCGCCACGGCCAGCGCCGCCAGCGATTGCAGCGAATACTTCCAGCGGGCCGGCAAACCGTCGCTGTTGCGATACTTGAGCTTGCGCCAGTCATCGACGAAACCAATCATGCCGAAGGCCGTGGTGACAAACAGCACGGTCCAGACGTAGCGGTTGCTCAGATCGGCCCACAGCAGCGTCGACAGCACCAGGGAAATCAGGATCAGGGTGCCGCCCATGGTGGGCGTTCCGGCCTTGCTCAGATGCGACTGCGGGCCAAGCTCACGGATAGGCTGGCCGATCTGGCGCTCGATCATGTGGCGAATGAACAGCGGCCCGATCAGCAGCGAGGCCAGCATTGCAGTCAGCGCCGCCATCACGGTACGAAACGTGATGAAGCCAAACAGAGCCACGTCGGCCATGAGGATGTGATCAAGCAAAAAGCTCAGCATGGCGCCGTCTCCCCTAGCAAGTGGGCGACCACGCGTTCAAGCCGCATGGAACGCGATCCCTTGACCAGGCAGTTCACGCCCGGCCCGATGGTTGAGGCCACGGCCTCGGCCAGAGCCTGCCAGCTTTCAAAGTGCTCGGCGCCGGCGCCAAACGCCGCAGACGAGGCGCGCGCCAGCGGCCCCAGTGTGAACAAGCGGGTCACGCCCAGGTGGGCCGCCAGCGCGCCGGTTTCGGCGTGCAAACGCTTGGCGTCAGACCCAAGCTCGCCCATATCACCAAGCACCAGCCAGGCTTCGCCTTGCATGTCGCCCAGCACGTCCAGGGCGGCCCGCAGCGAGGCCGGATTGGCGTTGTAGCTGTCGTCGATCAGACACCAGCCGGCATCCAGACGATGCAATTGCAAACGCCCCGGAGGCGCCTGCATTCCGGCCAGGGCCGGCCCGATCATTTCCGGCGGCACATCCAGAGCAAGAGCTGCGGCAATCGCGGCCAGGGCATTGGACAGATTGTGCCGACCCGGCAGGGACGGCCGAAATTCCAGCTTGCCGGCCGGGGTTTGCACCCGTATCTGACCATCACGCCATTCAGCGCTGACATCGGCCGGCGCATTCACGGCAAAGCGGATGATGCGACGCTCACCGGCCATTTCCTGCCACAGGCGGCTGTGCGGATCGTCGGCGTTGATCACCGCCACGCCGTTTTCGGGCAGGGCCTGATAAATCCGGCCCTTGGCGCGGGCCACGCCTGCGACGCTGCCAAAGCCTTGCAGGTGCGCCGGGGCCGCATTGGTGACGATGCCGACCTCCGGGCGCGCCAGTTCGGCCAGCTCGGCAATGTCATCGGGGCGATTGGCGCCCATCTCGATAACCGCAAAACGATGCGCCTCATCCAGTCGGCTCAAAGTCAGCGGCACACCCAGCTCGTTGTTGTAGTTGCCTTCGGTCGCCAGGGTTGGCGCTTTTGCCGAAAGGATCGAGGCGAGCATGTTCTTGACCGTGGTCTTGCCGTTGCTGCCGGTGACCGCAACCAGACGCAGATTCAGACGCATGCGCCAGGCATGGGCAATGCGCCCCATCGCCCGGACCACGTCGGCCACCACCAACTGCGGCAGGGCATCGGCAACCCGGCGGCTGACCAGCGCAGCAGCCGCTCCGCGCTCGCGCGCCTGGGCAATAAAATCATGGCCGTCGTGGTGCGCACCGGGCAAGGCGCAGAACAGACTGCCCGACCAGGCGCGGCGGGCGTCATGAATCATGCCGGAAACCAGCGTGTCGGAACCGCTGAGCTGGCCTTCGGCCAGGGCGGCCATCTCTGACAGACGCAGGCGCATCATGCCGCCACCCCGAACGCATCGCGAACGCTCTTTCGATCGTCAAACGGCAGGCGCTGATCACCGACGATCTGCTCGCGTTCGTGACCCTTGCCGGCAATCAATACAACGTCCACTGCTGCGGCATTTTCCAGCGCATGAACAATCGCCCGGCCGCGATCCTGGATTACCAGGCTGGCCAGAGGATGGCGCATGCCGGCCTGAATAGCGCGAATGATGGCCAGACTGTCTTCATGGCGCGGGTTGTCATCGGTCAGGATGATGCGGTCGGCCAAACGCTCGGCAATGCGGCCCATCAGCGGGCGTTTTTCACGATCACGGTCGCCGCCGCAGCCAAACACGCACCACAGCTGGCCGCAGCCCAGCTCGCGCGCGCCGAGCAGGGCCCGGTCGAGCGCATCGGGGGTGTGGGCGTAGTCGATAATGGCCAGCGGCCGGTTGTCGGCACGCAGCGGTTCCATGCGCCCGGGAACCGGCTCCAGCGCCGCCAGTGCGCCGCTGATTTGTTCCAGACTGCGGCCGCGGGCGTGCAGTTCGGCGGCCACGATCAACAGATTCCAGACGTTGACGCGGCCGAGCAGACGTGAACGAATCCGAAGGTGCTCGCCGTCCAGGCTGAGCTCGGCTTCAATACCATCGACCCCGACCACTTCCAGCCGGGCGGCGGCGCGCGCGTGGGGATGATCGGCAATCGAATAGCCGATTACCCGGCGATCATGGTCCAGACGATTTTGCAGCTCCACGCCAAACGGATCGTCAAGATTGAGCAGGCAGCGGCGGTAGGAATAGTCGGTGAACAGCCTCGCTTTGGCCTCGCCATAAGCTTCCAGGCTGGCGTGATAATCCAGGTGGTCATGCCCCAGGCAGGTAAAGATCACGCTGCTGAACACCAGACCAGCAACTCGCCCCTGATCCAGGGCGTGAGATGAAACTTCCAGAATCACCCGCTCGCAGCCTTCGCCGCGCAGATCAGCCAGCATCCGCCAGGTGCTGAACAGATCCGGGGTGGTGTGGCTGATCGGCCGCAGGGCGTCGAGCGCTCCCCAGCCCAGCGTGCCGATCATTGCTCCATTCAGCGCCTGGGCGAGCAGCCAGGCAACCGAAGTCTTGCCATCGGTGCCGGTAACCGCGATCAGGTCCATTCCGGCGGCGCCTTCGGTCTCGTACGCCGGCAGAGGCAGATTTGCCGCATGGGGCAGGCGCTTCACGGTGACAGAAATCTTGCTCATTTCAGCACATCCGCAAGCTGCGCAACGAGCCGGGCGGCAACCGCGTCGACGTCGTTCACGGTCACGGTCGCGGCGGTCAATGAGGTGTTTGTGCCACGCAGTCGCCACAGCGAATACATCCTGCAAGGCGGGGATTGTGTGGAACTGCTCGCGCCTATGGAAGGGGGTTGAGATGTGGGCATTGGCTGACCAGACGCTGACCAGCCGTCTGCTGGTTGGTTCGGCACTCTACCCGTCGCCCCAGGTCATG